>JBBQKF010000010.1:0-55676 GCA_038326615.1 Saccharofermentanales bacterium
ATCACCAAGGCACACCGGGAAGAGTTTTTTAAAAATATCAATCCCAAAAAGTTCATTTAACTTGTCAAAAACATCAATTACCGACTGTGAGTCATTTGCGTCGCGTAAAAAGGCGAGCATGAATTCTGCCTTTACAAAATGTAGTGTAAGTAGGACTTTGCCACCTTTCCTTCCAATTACAGAATCCATTTGAACAACAAGAGGATAGTTGTTTTCCCCCATAAATACCTGGTAATCTTCATATTTACGACCTATCCGACATTTTGTGTCCACCTTGTGTATTAATCCAGCTTTCTTACGAGGACGATATTTTACCTTCCTTGGCAAATCGAGGTTGCAAGCAGTAATCATTCCTGAATCGATGTAATTGTATAATGTTTTTTCGCTATACAATATACTGTCCGCATTGTTTACACATATATGATGGATCGACTGGCCTTTTTTAATAAGTGGAGTAAGTATTTGATCCAGTTGTTCAAGTTCATCTTTTGTTATTGCTATTCCAGTGCGTGCTTCGGAACGGATATATTCATATTCTTCCTGTGATTTTTTTGCCACATACATTTTTTTGCGGAGTGTACATTTTTTCAAATTGGGACAACCATTGCATACATATGGTGGCTTACTTAGTATTTTGCATACATCTTCGATGAAACTACTGCAAAAATCATTGCAGATATTGCAATTGCTACATTTTTTCACCCCGCAATCACGCGTTTTGCCACACAACAATGATTTTTTGCAACCAAATCTTATGGCACAGGCATTGTATCCTTGTCCCCATGCACCGCTCTTTCGCTCAACAAGGTGAAAGCGAACTTCTTTTGAAATAGTTGTGCAATCTTTACCTAACTGTCTTCCAATTTCCTTGAATGATTTTCCTTCCTTTAAAAAAATTTCGATATCGTTTCTTTCTGACTGGCTCATATGTTTTGACATAAGTATTTCTCCTGTTCGTTACAACAGAAAGACATCAGTGTATTTAAAATACACCAACTCAAAAATAATACAATCCCAAAATAGCAAGAATTACAATTGATTTAAAATATGTGTTTGCAAAGGTAAATTCCACTGTATGAATTTTAATCACTTTGCAATAGTAAATTCCACTGCATGTGAAATTGGGGTGGATTTTACTTTTTCAATTAAATACAATTTTAAAAATTCGTGATTAAGGATAATAAGATAGTGCAATTTTGTTGAAAATGTAGTACAATACTAGCGATTGGCTCGTAAGGGCATATTATTATTTTGCCAAATAGAGAATGATTTCTTAGGGGTAATTCCAAGGATATTATTCAAGAGAATATAAATTATGTAAATGTAAGAGGAAGGAAGTAGTTAAATGGGATTTGGAATGGATATAGGTATTGATTTAGGAACAGCGACTGTTTTAATATATGTTAAAGGAAAAGGTGTTGTCTTAAGAGAACCTTCAGTAGTTGCCATCAATAAACGTACAGGAAGAGTGCTTGCTGTCGGAGAAAATGCAAACCTTATGCTTGGAAGAACACCTGGCACAATCGATGCTATTCGTCCTTTGCGTGATGGAGTTATTTCTGATTTTAAAGTAACAGAAGTTATGCTTAAGGAATTTATTCGCAGAGTTTTTAAGGGAAGTTTTTCGAAATATTTTAAACCTACAATTATGGTATGCGTACCTAGTGTTATTACTCAAGTGGAACAAAAGGCAGTTGAAGATGCATGCAGACACGCAGGAGCTAAAGATGTTTATCTTGTCAGAGAACCAATAGCTGCTGCAATTGGCGCAGGTATTGATATTGCTAAGGCTTGCGGAAGTATGATTGTCGACATTGGAGGAGGAACAACTGATATAGCAGTTATATCGTTATGCCGCCCTGTTGTTGATTTTTCACTCAAGGTAGCTGGGGATAAATTTGATGAGGCAATCGTTAAGCATGTTCGCCGTAAACACAACATTCTTATTGGTGAGCGCACAGCTGAGTCATTGAAGATTAATATCGGATGCGCTTATAAACGCGATGAAGAAATTACAATGGACGTAAGAGGACGTAACCTTATTACAGGTATGCCTGCAACAATTACAATTACATCAACAGAGATGCTTGAAGCATTAGAAGAACCAGTTTCACAGATTTTCGAAGCTGTTCACTCTGTTCTCGAGATTACACCTCCTGAACTTATGGCTGATGTAAGCCAAAGAGGAATTGTACTTACTGGCGGTGGAGCATTAATTTATGGTCTTGACAGATACTTATCCGAAAAAGTTGGAATTGAAGTTGTTGTTGCTGATGATGCAGTTTCATGTGTTGCAATCGGAACAGGCCGTGCGCTGTCTATGAGAGACAGATTTGATGCTATGGGCGACGATAATTAATCAATTAGAATGAATTTAAGAGGATTTTCCACTTGCTATGAAAATATGATATATAATCTGACGCAATATTTTTAAATATGCAAGATATATTTATGTAAATTGCAAGTATTTTCACAAAACAGCTAAAAACACTTAATAAACGCTTGATTAATGCAAGGACTAGGTGTTATAATGTCATTCAAAATATAGAGTGAAGCAAGCAGTAATCGAATCAGGCAAATATTGGCAGGTTTAGCGAAATGTGTTGCAATTAATTAACAGGCGTACTTCAAAGGCGAATACGTAGCCTTGCTGATGTACGCCTTTTGTTGACCCAAAAAACAGCACATTTGGACCTTTTGGATTTATGAAAAATTAATTCTCGAAAGTTGCAAGGGATTCATACGATTATATGCTCAAGGGAGGGTTTATAATGAAGAAATTAGTTGGATTACCCCGCAAACAGGGACTTTATGATCCGCAATTTGAACATGATGCCTGTGGTATTGGATGCGTTGTAAATATTTCAGGAAAGAAAGAACATGCGATAGTTCGTCAGGCTCTTACAATTCTTGTTAATCTTACACACCGTGGCGGTGCAGGTAGCGAAAGCGATACTGGCGACGGCGCTGGAATACTTTTACAAATTCCTGACAAATATTTCCGTACAGTATGTCCGTCGTCTGATATAATCCTTCCCGAAAACGATAGTTATGGCGTTGGTATGGTTTTTTTGCCAAGAGATAAAGAAAAACGCATTAAATGTGAAAAAGTAATCGAGAAATTCATTTTACAGGAAAATCAAAAGGTTCTTGGCTGGAGAACACCACCGGTAAATGACTCCACATTAGGAAAAACCGCTAAAGAGAATTGTCCTTATATTCGTCAGGTATTCATAGGTAAGAGCGATAGCAATTCAGGTCTTGATGATCTTGCATTTGAAAGACAGCTCTATTCAATCCGTAAGTGCTGCGAAAAAACACTTGTTGGTTTAACAGAATCAAGCGAGGAATATTTTTATTTCGCAAGTCTTTCTTCCCGTACTATTGTTTATAAAGGAATGCTTACATCAAAGCAAGTTGACGAGTTTTATATTGACCTGACAAGCACGGATTTTGAATCTGCAATGGCACTTGTTCACTCAAGATATAGCACTAATACTTTCCCAAGCTGGGAGCGTGCTCATCCATATCGCTATCTTATCCATAACGGAGAAATCAATACACTACGTGGCAATATAAACCGTATGCACGCCCGTCAGTCTCAGATAAATACTGGTTTATTCGGCGACAGTCTAGAAAAAGTATTTCCTATAATTAATGATAACGGAAGTGATTCCGCAATGTTTGATAACTGTCTTGAGTTTCTAACTTTAAGTGGAAGGTCATTACCACATTCTGCAATGATGATGGTTCCTGAACCATGGAATAATCATGAAACAATGAGTGACGATCTTAAAGCTTTTTATGAATATCACAATATTCTTATGGAACCATGGGATGGTCCTGCTGCGATGGCTTTTACTGACGGTAAAATTGTCGCTGCTACACTTGACCGTAATGGACTTAGACCTTCAAGATATTATGTCACAAAGGATGGTCAAGTTATTCTTGCATCAGAAGCAGGTGTTCTTGATATTCCTGCAGAAAATATACTTTATAAAGAAAGACTTCGCCCAGGCCGAATGCTTATTATTGACACTGAGCAAGGAAGAATTATAACCGACGGCGAGATTAAGAAATCTATTGCGTCAAAGAATCCATACAGAACCTGGCTTGAAAAAAATATGATTGGCTTAGAGGATTTACCAGAGGCATCAGAGGCAATCCCATCTCGACAGAAAAATATAGAAAAAGCACAGAAACTTTTCGGATATACATTTGAAGACTTAAGGTCATTAATAACGCCAATGGCAAAAGATGGGCTTGAACCTACTGGAGCAATGGGAACAGACATACCACTTGCCGTATTATCTGAGAAGCCACAGAATCTTTTCAATTATTTCAAGCAATTGTTTGCACAGGTAACGAATCCTCCAATTGATGCTATCCGTGAACAAATTGTAACATCAACTGAAACATATATAGGAAGTGAAGGTAATCTCATTTCACCTTCTCCATCCGATTGCAGAAAAATTAAACTTACGTATCCGATTCTTACAAACAGACAGCTTGCTAAACTTAAAAGTGTTAAAGAAACTCCCTTTAAAGTTGAAACACTTTCAATTTTGTTTGATGGTGACAAGAATGGCAGTGGATTAGAAAATGCGATGGATGAATTGTTTGCTTCTGCCGACAAAGCAATTGGCAATGGTGCAAACATTCTAATTCTCACAGACCGTAATTTTTCAGAAAAAGGAGTTCCGATACCTTCTTTACTTGCGGTTGCAGGACTTCATCATCACCTTATAAGAACAAAATACAGAACCCGTGTAAGCATCGCACTTGAATCCGGAGAACCTCGAGAAGTCCATCACATGGCTTTGTTATTAGGTTATGGTGTATGTGCAATTAATCCATACTTAGCTTTCGAATCGATTGATGATCTTATCGACAGAGGCCTCCTCACAGACATTGACAAGAGCAAAGCGCATAAAAACTATGTGTATGCAAATGTTAAAGGTATTATAAAAGTAATTTCAAAAATGGGGATTTCTACGATTCAAAGCTATAAGGGTGCCCAGATATTTGAAGCTTTAGGAATCTCCCAGGATGTTATTGATCGTTATTTCACCGCAACACCTTCACGTATTGGAGGGATAGACCTTGCAGGAATTGCAAAAGAATATTCATATAGACACCATGAAGCTTTCTGCTTAAATGACGTAAATCCAGGACTCGAAAGTGGCGGCGTGCTCAAATGGAGAAGTAATGGTGAGTATCATCAATTTAATCCACTGAGTGTTTATAAACTCCAACAAGCTGTGAGAAATAATGATTACGTCCAGTTTAAAGAATACTCTAAGCTTATGAATAATGAAAATCAGAAGTTATGCACACTAAGAGGCTTATTCAAATTTAAAAATTTGCGTGAAAGTCTTCCGATTGAAGAAGTTGAATCGGTAGATAGCATAATACGCAGATTTAAAACTGGCGCAATGTCATATGGTTCAATTAGTAAGGAAGCACATGAAGCACTTGCTATAGCTATGAACCGTATAGGCGGGAAAAGCAATACTGGTGAAGGTGGAGAAGACCCCGAGAGATTTATTCCTATGGCCAATGGCGACTCAAAATGCAGTGCGATTAAGCAGGTTGCTTCTGGTAGATTTGGTGTTACAAGTGAATATCTTGTTAATGCAAAGGAAATTCAAATAAAGATGGCACAAGGTGCAAAACCTGGCGAAGGCGGACAGCTTCCAGCAGGAAAAGTCTACCCTTGGATTGCAAAAACCAGACATTCAACGGCAGGTGTCGGGCTAATATCGCCACCACCCCATCATGATATTTATTCAATTGAAGATCTTGCAGAATTAATTTTTGACCTCAAAAACGCAAACAATAATGCAAGAATTAGCGTTAAACTTGTATCAGAAGTCGGAGTTGGAACAATTGCTGCTGGTGTTGCAAAAGGCCGCGCGGATGTTGTTCTCATAAGTGGATATGACGGCGGAACTGGCGCATCACCAATTACAAGTATTAGGCACACAGGGCTTCCATGGGAACTTGGTCTTGCAGAAACCCATCAGACATTAATGCTTAATAATCTCAGAAGCAGAATTGTAGTTGAAACAGACGGAAAGCTTATGACGGGAAGGGATGTTATAATTGCTGCTATTCTTGGTGCTGAAGAATATGGATTTGCAACCGCTCCTTTAGTAGCACTTGGTTGTGTAATGATGAGAGTTTGTAATCTTGATACATGCCCTGTTGGTGTCGCAACCCAAAATCCTAAACTCCGTGAGAAATTTGCAGGAAAACCCGAACACGTTGTTAACTTCATGAAGTTTATCGCTTACGAAATGCGCGAGATTATGGCTGAACTTGGATTCATGAGCCTTGATGAAATGATTGGTCATACAGAATTACTTGAAACAAATGATGCTATAAATCACTGGAAATCGGCTGGTGTTGACCTTTCGTGCCTTCTTTATCAGCCTGAATGCGAATATAAAACCCAGAAAATCAGCATTTATAAACAAGACCATGGGCTTGATAAGACACTTGATCAGCGAGTTCTCATACCGCTTTGCAGACCTGCACTTAAGCATGGTAAAACCGTAGAGGCATCGGTGCCAATTAGAAATACTGACCGTGTTACAGGCACACAACTCGGTGCTGAGGTTACTCGTGCTTTTGGTAGTGAGGGATTACCAGAAGACACAATTAAATTAAATTTCCGCGGAAGTGCCGGTCAAAGTTTCGGCGCATTCATTCCTAAAGGAATCAGTCTGATACTAGAAGGTGATGCAAACGACTACATTGGCAAGGGTCTTTCTGGTGGTAAAATTATTGTAAAAATAGACCGTCTTTCAACATTTGAAGCAAAAGAAAATATTATTATTGGCAATGTTGCACTTTATGGAGCAACGAGCGGAAATGCTTATATAAATGGGACAGCAGGTGAACGTTTCTGTGTTAGAAACAGTGGAGCAAGGGCAGTTGTTGAAGCCATTGGTGATCATGGATGTGAGTATATGACAGGTGGAGTTGTTCTTGTACTAGGGCCAGTTGGAAGAAATTTTGCTGCGGGGATGTCTGGTGGTATTGCTTTTGTTTTCGACGAAAATAAGGATTTCGAAAAGACCTGCAACAAAGAAATGGTGTATCTCCAGCAGATTGAATCATTTGAGGACAAAGAACTCATTCGCAATATGATTCAAGAACATATCGAATATACGGGAAGCCCTAATGCCATTAAAATACTTTCTGACCTTGATAATAACTTTGCAAAATTTATTAAAGTTATGCCGAAAGATTATGATGCAATGCTTAAGGCAATTGAAAGAGTTAAGAAATCAGGCGTTGCGGAAGAAAATGTATTACTAGTAGCATTTGAAGAAAGTACTAAGACAACTGCCTAATATTTTATATATGAAGTTTATTAACCGAACATAAAAATAAACATAAACATAAACATAAACATAAACATAAACATAAACATAAATATTAGCCCTGATATGGGATCTTTAGGAGGAATAATTATGGGTAAGCCAACAGGCTTTATGGATTATAAAAGAGAAGTTCCAGAGGATCGCTCGCCGAGAGAAAGAATTGTAGATTGGGACGAATTTCATATACACTGGACAGACGATAAGCAGAAAGTTCAAGGTGCAAGATGCATGGATTGTGCAATTCCTTTCTGCCATATGGGACAACTAATTAAAGGCGCAGCTGCAGGCTGTCCAATAAGAAACCTTATTCCAGAATGGAACGACCTTATTTTTAAAGGATTATGGGACGAAGCACTATTGCGTCTCAGAAAGACGAACAATTTTCCTGAATTTACCGGAAGAGTTTGCCCTGCACCTTGTGAAGGATCATGTACGGTTGGTATTAACGACCCGCAGGTTACTATTAAAAATAACGAATGTTATATTATTGACAAAGCATGGGAAGAGGGCCGCATAAAACCTAATATTCCTAAGCACAGAACCGGAAAATCAATTGCTGTTGTTGGTTCAGGCCCTGCAGGACTTGCATGTGCTGACCAGCTTAATACAGCAGGACACAATGTAACTGTGTATGAAAGGGAAGACCGTATCGGAGGTCTTCTTATATATGGAATTCCAAACATGAAACTTGATAAGGCTGTTGTTGGCCGCAGAATTGATTTGATGGAACAGGAAGGTGTAAAATTTATTACCGGTGTTGAAGTTGGAAAAGATATTAGCAGTACTGAGCTTAAATCTAAATTTGATGCAGTAGTGCTTTGTGGCGGTGCGACTAAACCAAGAGATCTTTCAGCTCCTGGTAGAGAGCTTAAGGGAGTTTATTTTGCAATGGATTTCTTAAGGGAAAACACAAGGACAATTCTTGATAATGAAGCACAAGGTAAAGGGAAAACCGCATTTAATGCAAAAATATCGGCTAAAGATAAAAACGTAATTGTTATCGGGGGAGGAGACACCGGCACGGACTGTGTTGGAACAAGCATTCGTCATGGCTGTAAAAGTGTTAAACAAATTGAGATTATGCCCCAGCCATCTGAGACAAGAAAAGAAGGTAATCCATGGCCTGAGTGGCCAATGGTTATAAAAACCGATTATGGACAGCAAGAAGCTATTGAACTTTATGGTGCTGACCCAAGAACATATCTTACCACAGTAAAATCTTTAACTGGTGATGAGCATGGAAATGTCAAAAGCGTTAATACAGTTGAAGTTTCATGGCAAAAAACTAGTGATGGAAGAATGATACCTGCCGAAGTAAAAGGTTCAGAAAAAGAATTACCCGCTGATTTAGTTTTACTTGCGATGGGATTTTTGGGGCCAGAAGATGCAGTAGCTAATGAGTTAAATCTTGAGCGTGACGGAAGATCTAACATTAAAGCCGAAGAAGGCGTTTATTTAACAAACGTCGAAGGCGTATTTGCTGCAGGAGATATGAGAAGAGGCCAAAGTCTTGTGGTTTGGGCGATAAATGAAGGCAGAGGCGCCGCGCGTGAGTGCGACCGATTCTTGCAGGGCGAATCATTTTTACCTTAATAGGGAATTGGCGATGGAGTGAAAATGGAATTTAAAATAATAAACTTTTAATCCTATATCGTTTACTCAGTAGGACTAAATTGTTTCTTACAAATACTATCAAGGAAAGTGGCTTCCATTAATTTTTAGACAGTTCGATTTGTAATTGCTTTAATTTAGTATGATTCTACGGAGTTTTTCAACCTTTACTGAGTTAACACGATAGCCATTTGAACTTTAGTTACAAACAAGATATTAGGAACTAACAAGCTATTAGGAGCTAACAAGCTATCAGGTAAATGCCGTAATTAAGCCATTAAATCATTAAATCATTAAATCATTAAATCATTAAACTATTAAACTATTAAACTATTAAATAAAAGCCGGGATTATATTCCGGCTTTTTTGATGGGGCTAAATATTAGTATAAAATATAAACTGCTAAAATCAAATTTTATTATAAATAACCTAAAAAAAGACAAAGAATCGATCAACTGATATAGAAAGAATCAATTAACAGCTATAAAAAAAGTTAAAAAATAATAAACAGCTTAAATAAAAAAGTAATTGACGAAATGGATATTTGCTTTTATAATGGTTTATATCTAAATGAATTCAATTTGAGCCTATTTCATCAATTTTTAATTTTTTGGGAAAAGAACCGGATATTTGAATCAGTGCGCCTTTCCGTCTTTCTGTAAAGTTTTCGTATGAAGTCAATTTAGAAGAATCATGAATTATCAGATGAGGTGATATTATGCCGTCGAATAAATTTTTCGGTAAAAGCAAAGCTGACCTTGTGTTGCTTGCAACTCTTGGGAAAGTTTTGTCTCAAGAACAAGCACAAAGAATGACGCAGGAAGAACTTGCTTCTTTTCTTTTCATAAAAGACTTAGAATCTGAGTCTATGAGCGAGATGCCAGCTAAAACAAACAAGCGCAAGGAGAAAACCCAATTGAGCAAATTCAGTAACGAGAAAGAAAACGTGAAAGAAAAAGAAAACGTGAAAGAAAAACTATCAGGAAAGGAAACAGGAGTGAAGGGGAAATCTATGAAAAATGAAGTCCCCCAGACTCAAAGAAATAAAAATGAAGTCCCCAAGACTCAGAAAAGTAAATCTGAACCTACTGAACCTCAGGTTAAACTTTCAAAAAAAGAACTCAATAAGCAACTTTTTTTGCAGGAAATGGCAATGAAAGCTCAACCTGTTTTTACTTCAGCGAATGCTGTTGTACAATCCGACAATAAAGAGAAAGTAAGTATTATGAATCCAGTAGATATAACTGCTAAATCTACTGTGGCCATACCAGTAATTGTAAAAGAAGATGCTTCTTCGACAAAAGCTACAAAGCAAAATTTGTCAAAAGCTCCAAAAGTTGAAAACATATCTAAACCTATTAATCCTATAAAAACTGGAAAACCTATTACATCAGCCAAAACAGATAATCTAATCAAAACATCTGTATCGCCTGAAGTTTCTAAAACAACTAAGCCAGTAGAAATAGTCGTAATACCAGAAATTGCTAAGACAGCAAAAGTAACTAAAACAACTAATACATCCAATTCAACAAAACCATCTGAAATAGTCGTAATACCAGAAATTCCCAAGACAGCAAAAGCAACTAAAATCGACAAAACAGACAAAACAGACAAGCTAGTCAAAACATCCGTATCGCCTGATGTTTCTAAAACAACTAAGCCTGTAGAAACAGCCATAATACCTGTTGAACCAAAAGTAGCAATTGTGACATCACAGGAAGATGGCTTAACGAAAGAAACAGATACTAATAATTCAAAAAAAGAAATTTCATATAAAGATTTCAATGAAAAAAAACCTGAAATTAATAGAATTATAAGAACAAGAACAATCGGTAAAGTTTCAGACAGTAAGAGAAATCCTGAAATTGTAAAAGAACCTGAAGCCAGTATTGATAAATCTGCGGAGTCTTTAGCTATTCCAAATAAAAGCGAAAAAGTTAATAGTGTTGAAGTTGTTGTCGATATATCGAAGTCAACGTCAGAAAAGTTATTAAATAGTAAAAATGATAAAATTGCTGATAAATCAAAAAACCGAGTACACAAATTAAAAGTGCCTGTTGTTTCTTCACAACCTAATACCGATCAAAAGCCTGTTGTTTCTTTACAACCTGATACCGATAAAAAGTCTGAAAATGTAGAAACAGTGGCAGTTCCAGAAAAACAAACAGCAGACGACACAGTTACCAAACACACAGATAAATCATTGGATTCAAAACATAATGCAAAACGTGGACATAAAATACACCCATCGCACAAACTTAGCTCTGAAAATAAATCAGATTCAGATAAAGATAATCAAGACGAATTAACAAGCGTAGATTCAGATTCTATAGATGCAGGTGAAAATGGAAAATCTGAGAAAACATTAATTCCTGAAACAATGGAAATAGTAGAGGGTGCTCTCGAAATAATGCCCGATGGATATGGATTTTTAAGAAAAATCAACTATCTCCAGGGGCCAAAAGATATATATATACCTCCTCAATATATCCGTAGATTCAATTTGAGACAAGGCGACTGGATTAGCGGACCTGGAAAAGTTCAACGCGAAACAGACCGTTATCAGGCGATTTTGTATATTAAAGAAGTAAATGGGCTTCCTCCCGAAAAGATGATTGGAAGACCACAGTTCGATAACCTCACACCTATATATCCTAATGAACGTTTTGTTTTAGAGACTGCGCGTAATGAGTTGTCGACAAGAATAATAGATCTTGTAGCTCCAATCGGCAAGGGACAAAGAGGAATGATTGTCTCTCCGCCTAAAGCCGGTAAAACTATCTTGTTGCAGAAAATAGCAAACGCAATTTCGATAAATAATCCTGAAGCTAAGCTTATTGTTTTGCTTATTGATGAGCGTCCTGAAGAAGTAACAGACATGCAGCGTTCAATCAATGGAGAGGTTGTGTACTCAACTTTTGACAAAACTCCCGAAAACCATGTTAAGGTAGTAGAACTTGTTCTTGAAAGAGCAATGAGACTTGTTGAACTAGGACAGGATGTTGTAATTCTTCTAGACAGCATAACAAGACTTGCAAGAGCATATAACCTTACTATAAGCCCAACCGGAAGAACTTTATCCGGAGGACTTGACCCTGGCGCATTATATGGACCGAAAAGATTTTTTGGATCTGCAAGAAATATAGAAAACGGGGGCAGTCTTACAATCATTGCAACATCTCTTATAGAAACAGGATCTAGAATGGATGAAGTTATATTTGAAGAATTTAAGGGCACAGGTAACATGGAAGTTTATCTTGACAGGAAGCTTTCCGAGAAGAGGATTTTCCCTGCTATTGATCTTAATCGTTCAGGAACAAGAAGAGAAGAGTTGCTATTATCTAAACGCGAACTTGATGCTGTTTGGACAATTCGTAAAGCATTTGGTCAAATGGACACATCTGCTGTAACTGAAATGATTATTAACTTATTGCTTAAAACAAATCATAACAGTCATTTTGTTTCATCAGTCAATGTTTCACTTAATGACAAAGCAATGTTCGATGCAATGCGCGGAAACAAACTGAGTGGTGCAGGGAATAATTCCGGGACAGGAAATATGAATGGAAACAATAATTATAGTAATGGCAATAATTATGGGAATCAAGACAGATAAAATTGAATAAAATTGAAAAAAATTGAAAAAAATTGAAAAAAATTGAAAAAAATTGAAAAAAATTGAAAAAAATTGAAAAAACCTAAAAGGATTGACCTTTTAAGCATTTTGATGTAATATCATGTATTGAATTAAATATAGAAAGGTTGTGATGATAGGGTTGGAAAATAAGCTGAAATTGTACGGCTTTAACAACCTCACCAAAACACTTAGCTTCAACATCTACGATGTATGCTATGCCAAAAGTGAGAGAGAACAAAAAGACTACATTGCGTATATTGATGAGCAATATAACTCAGAAAGATTAACAAAAATTCTTTGCGATGTTACGGATATTATCGGAGCACACGTATTGAATATTTCTAAGCAAGATTATGATCCACAGGGTGCAAGCGTTACGCTTCTTATTACAGAAGAAGCTCTAGCTGTTAAGCATCTAGATAAGTCCTGCAATGCAGGAGGGATTTCTTTTAACGAAAAGAGAGAAACAGTTGTTGGTCATTTGGATAAGAGCCATGTGACTGTCCATACGTATCCTGAATATCATCCAGACAACTCAATTGCAACTTTCAGGGTCGACATTGATGTTGCAACATGCGGCAAAGTTTCACCTCTTAACGCTCTTGATTATCTAATCGGAAGCTTTGATTCAGATATTATGACAATTGACTATCGTATAAGGGGATTTACCCGCGATATGGACGGAATGAAATGCTTTATTGATCATGACATTACATCAATACAAGATTATATTGATGATGCAACGCTGACTAAATATGATGCAATCGATGTTAATGTATATCAGGCAAACATATTTCACACGAAGATGCTTATTAAAGAAATTGTGTTACAGAACTATCTGTTTAATAAAGATGTTTATGAATTACCTCCAAAGCAACGACTTTCGATTACAGATAGCCTGCGTAAAGAAATGATTGAAATTTTTAGTGGAATGAATATATATTAAAAAGGGTAATTTATGACAAAGCATAAACAATCTGAGGCGCCAATTTATGAGGCGCTCCTAAAATATAAATCAAATCGAGTGGTACCTTTTGATGTACCAGGGCACAAACAAGGGCGAGGCAATCCAGAACTTACAGAGTTTTTCGGCAAACAGTGCATGTCCATAGACGTAAATTCAATGAAACCACTCGACAACTTATGCCATCCAATATCAGTCATAAAGCAGGCTGAAGAACTTGCGGCAGAAGCTTTTCGCGCAAAGAATGCCTTTTTCATGGTGAATGGAACAACAGGCGCTGTCCAGGCTATGATAATGAGCACCTGTAAAGAATGCGAAAAGATCATTATGCCAAGAAACGTGCATAGAAGTGCAATTAATGCACTTGTTGTTTGTGGAGCTATTCCTGTATATGTTAACCCAGGTGTTGATAAACGTCTAGGTATTCCTCTAGGAATGGACATAGAAGATTTAGCACTTGCCATAAAGCAAAACCCAGATGCAAAAGCAGTATTAGTTAATAACCCAACTTATTATGGAATCTGCTCTGATATTGAAGAAATTGTTAAACTTGCGCATGCTAATAACATGCTTGTTCTGGCAGATGAAGCACATGGAACACACTTTTACTTCGGTAAGAATCTTCCTCGTGCCGCTATGATTGCTGGTGCTGATATGGCTGCTGTAAGCATGCACAAAACAGGCGGATCGCTTACTCAAAGCTCGTTTCTACTAACTGCCAAAAGTATTAATGCCGGGCATGTAAGGCAGATAATTAATTTAACCCAGACGACTAGTGGAAGTTATCTTCTATTGTCGTCTTTAGATATATCTAGGAGAAACCTTGCACAAAATGGAGAAGAAATTTTCGATAAAGTTATAAATCTTGCCGAATATGCACGATCAGAAATAAATAGCATTGGTGGATATGACGCTTTTTCTAAAGAGCTTATTAACGAGGGAAACATTTATGATTTTGATAGAACTAAATTATCTGTTTATACAAGAGATATAGGTCTTGCAGGAATTGAAGTTTATGATATTTTGAGAGATCAGTATGGAATTCAGATTGAATTTGGTGACTTAGGAAATATTCTAGCCATAATATCAGTGGGTGACAGGGCTCTTGAAATTGAACGTCTTGTTTCAGCATTATCCGAAATAAAGCGACTTTATTCAAGCGATAAAGCGGGAATGTTCGATCATGAATATATAAATCCTGAAGTTGTTATAGCTCCTAAAAAAGCGTTTTACTCTAACAAAAAGTCTGTACCATTAGAAAAAAGCAACCATGAAATATGTGGGGAATTTGTTATGGCCTATCCACCTGGAATCCCAATTTTAGCACCTGGAGAGAGAATTACTAAGGAAATACTTGACTATATAACTTATGCAAAAGAAAAAGGTTGTTCTCTTACCGGTACTGAAGATATGAAAGTTGAAAATATAAATATTGTCGATAACCGTTAGTTGTTGTCAATAAAAAGTAAAGGTAATATCGTCAGAATTAAAAATGGATAATAAATTGAAAATGGATGATAAATTGAATAATTAATCGAGAAAAATAATGAAAACTTAATATTTTGAAAAACGTTCAAAACGCTGAAAGGACGGATAAAAATGGAATTATGGTATACAGAACAACATACACCGGATGTGCGATTTTCTATTAAAGTAACTAATCTTCTTTATACAAATCATAGTGGAATCCAGCAAATAGATGTCTTTGAATCAAAAGAATTCGGCAGGTTTCTAACTCTCGACGGCCTTATGATGGTTACCGAAAAGGATGAATTTATATACCATGACATGATGGTTCACGTTCCTATGGCAGTTAAAAGCGGTGCAAAAAAAATATTGGTAATTGGAGCAGGCGACGGTGGAACAATACGCGAATTAACGCGTTATTCGTCAATCGAAAGCATTGATATGGTTGAAATTGACGAACTCGTAGTGACAGTTTGCAGAAAATATTTACAGCAGACAGCCTGTTCGCTTGATGACCCACGGGTTAATATTTATTATGAAGATGGTCTTCGTTTCGTCCGTAATAAAATTGATGAATACGATATGATTCTGGTTGATTCGACTGACCCATTCGGCCCTGGAGAAGGGCTTTTTACGAGAGAATTTTATGGCAATTGTTATAAAGCACTTAAAGAAGACGGTGTTCTGGTAAATCAACACGAAAGTCCATATTATGGCTATTATGCTAATTCAATGAAGAGAGCACATAAGCGCATTGAAGAATTTTTTCCTGTATGTAAAGTATATCAGGCTCATATCCCATCATATCCATCAGGGCACTGGCTATTCGGATTTGCATCAAAAAAACTTGACCCTATTAGTGATTTTAACGCACAAGAATGGGAGAACTTAGGAATTAAAACAAAATATTATAACACTGCGATTCACACAGGTAGCTTTGCGCTTCCTACGTATGTAAAGGAGTTGCTGGAAAATGAAGAGGAGTAGAAATATAGAGACTTTTCTTGGTTGCGACAAAGCATACGAAGATGCAAAGCTTGTTGTTTTCGGGGCTCCATTTGATTCGACTACTTCATATCGTCCGGGAGCACGCTTTGCTAGCAAAACTATGCGCAGCGAGTCATATGGATTCGAAACTTATAGCCCTTATCAGGATAAAGATCTTTTTGATGAAATGATTTATGACGCAGGTGATCTTGAACTTTCGTTTGGCAACCCTGTTAATGCTCTTGAAATGATTAACGAATTTGTTACATCAGTCTATGAAGACGGTAAAATCCCATTGATGATAGGGGGAGAGCATCTTGTATCTCTCGCATCTGTTAAGGCTGCTTTTGCTAAATATCCAGATTTGCATATTATTCACTTTGATGCGCATACTGATTTACGAGATCACTATCTTGGTGAGAAATTATCACATGCAACCGTAATGAGAAGAATATGGGATATGACAGGAGATGGCAGGATTTTCCAATTTGGAATTCGTTCAGGTGAGAAAGAAGAATTTGAATGGAGTAATTCCCATACTTTTATGAGCCGCTTTAATCTTTCTGGCATTGAGGAAACAATAGAGATGTTAAAGGGCAAACCTGTCTATTTTTCACTTGACCTTGATATTCTCGACCCATCTGTTTTCCCAGGAACAGGAACTCCAGAACCTGGAGGGATTTCGTTTGTGCAACTTCACGATGCAGTTGTTAAAATTGGGAATTTACTTAACATAGTTGGCGCTGACATTAACGAACTTGCGCCAAATTATGACATTAGCGGGTCTTCAACAGCCGTTGCAATTAAGATTTTAAGAGAGTTACTTCTCGCAATGTCCTGATTATTTAGAAATTTTCTTTAATTTTGAATGCAATTATATTTTATAGAATTTCTGTAAGTTTTACTGTTATTTATGTGAATAAAGTTTAAATGAAATTTCTCTTGCAAGTCAAAATAATATTCGGTATAATTTGGTCAAACGAGCCTCTATATCAATTATTTTAACCAAATTTAGTTGAATATACCGAGCTGTATATTGAAAGGAATTAATAATATGAGCAAAAACAGAATCTGGCTTGGGCTAATCATTATAGTAACCATAATTCTCTATTTGGCAATGGCTTTCTGGCTTTATTATCAGGACAAAGTTGATACTACCGGATGGGGATCAATCGGTATAGTGGCATTTGCATTAACAATGGTATTCCCTATATATTCAGCAATAATTGGTACTGTTGGGCAAATTACATTAAAGAGGGTATGGCTCGCTCCAGTAATCAATTCCATAGGAGTAGCAATATTTGTATTAACACTTATGGTATTTATGCAAGGAGTCAAACCTATAGTACTAATTATAATCCCAGCAGTTTTCATTGTTACTATTGCAATTAGTTTCATAACAATGCTGATTCAGAAGACTTTCATCAAGAAAAATCCGGCCGATTCCTTAACCGTTGATGAAGGTTCTTCTATTGACGAAAAAATTAGGCCCTAACTAAATGTGTCTTAGTGCGTCAATTGGATTTAGGCGACTAGCTTTGCGGGCTGGCATATACCCGAACAAGATCCCGATTGCAGCAGAAAATCCTACAGCTAAAATTATCGTCATAATTGATATTGAGAACGTGAACTTAATAGCAATTGATGCAACAAAGGCGACAAGTGCCCCGACGAATAAACCTGTGAATCCTCCAATTAGTGAAAGAAAAATGGATTCAATCAGGAATTGCAATTGAATTCTCGACGGTTTTGCACCAAGAGCTTTGCGCAATCCTATTTCCATTGTTCTTTCTGTAACTGATACAAGCATCATGTTCATTATTCCAATACCACCTACAATAAGAGATATCGAAGCAATACCTGCAAGCAAAAGCGCCATTATCCCAGTTACATCACCAATAGCGTTAATCATATCCTGCATGTTAAAAACCGAGAACGAGTCTTTTTTGTAATTAAATGATTGGTTTAGAACAAAATTTATATGGTCGATTATTTCAGCTGATTTCGATGAGTCTGACATATAGAGATCTACACTCATTATGTTTCTTATTGAAAGAGTTTTCATTGCAGTTGTATATGGAATTATAATTGAGCTATTAGTTGACTGACTTGAGAAACCTATATTTTCTTTAATGACACCAACAACTGTAAATTCAATACCAGATATTAACATTTTCTGACCGACAGGGTCTTTCCCATAAAAGAAATCTTTAAGGATGGTATTACCAATTACCACAACATGAGTTTCCTGATCAACATCAAGAATATTGAGCGCTCTTCCGTGAACAATCATTGCAGGATCAGCAATAAAATAATTTTGGTTTTTGCCGCTAATTACAAAGTTTGTCTTAGTAACATGATTTGCAGAAACTGATGTGCGGGATTGAACTGTAGGCGCAATTGACTTTACATAATCAATTTTTTCTAAGGACTTAAGGTCATCCGATGTTAGCCCTTGTTTAAAAGGTGTACCGATGGCTTGAACTGTTATTTTATCAGCACCGAGAGAAGTAATTTGGTTGGTTATAGCACCTGTTGCTCCTTGAACAATCGTTATAAGTGCTATTATTGATGCAACTCCGATAACTATACCAAGTATTGTAAGAAAAGACCGTAATTTGTTATTTACAATATTAGCCCAGGACATTTTAATGCTTTCTAAAATCATTATAAACCGCCCCCGTCCATTGAAGTTTGTTCTGTAAGTTTACCATCAATAATGTGGACAATCCTCTTTGCGTGACTTGCAATGTTTTTGTCATGAGTAATCATAACAACAGTACGTCCGTTGTGATTTATTTCTTCAAACAACTCCATAATAGCAGCACCGGTTTTTTGGTCAAGAGCACCTGTCGGTTCGTCTGCAAGAAGGATAGTAGGTTCTGTAACTATGCTTCTTGCTATTGCAACACGCTGTTGCTGACCGCCAGAAAGCTGTGAAGGCAAATTCTTAAGCTTGTCTCCAAGCCCCAATCTTATAAGAATGTCTTTTGCTCTTTTTCTTCTTTCGTGAGCAGAAACACCCGCATATATAAGTGGTAACTCAACATTCTCCAGAGCATTTAGTCGTGGTAACAACTGAAAAGATTGGAAAACAAAACCAATTTCTTTATTTCGTATTTTTGCAAGTTCTCCTTCATCTAAATCCGAAACATCACTTCCAGCAAGTATATATTCACCAGAAGTAGGAACATCAAGGCATCCAATAATATTCATAAGTGTTGATTTGCCAGATCCCGAGGGACCTAGTATTGAAACAAATTCACCTACATTAATTGATAAGGCAATATGATCCAGAACAACTTGCTCTTCACCACCCATGTGATAGGTTTTTACAACATCCGTCATTTTTAATATTTGTACAGGAGATTTATTTTCTGAGTTCATCTTTAATTCCTCCATTATGTCATAAATAATTGACATTATTTTAGTTTTTAATAATTGATATAAACGCGATATATTTTGATTTAGCTGCGGTTTTACAAAAATTTATAGCAATGATTAGCTATTTATAATTCTATTTCTTAATAATTTGTACTGTGTATATCTCTTAATGTCAGTTAAAATTTTTAACGATATACAGGCAATAACTTGTCTTCTATAAAAATAAAATATATTTAGTTATCATTAAGAAACATATGCTATTGACCATTTATACCTGGACCAAAATTCTGCAGAGTATTTGCCTTTTTTATTATAACTTTGTCGTTTAAAGACAGGCCGGATTTTACTTCAACGTTAACACCGTCAGTAATTCCCAGAACAATATCGACACGTTGAATTATAGCATCCTTAAGTAAATTAACATATGGCTTGTTTGTGGCATCGAATAAAATAGTCTCAATTGGCAAGTTCATAACATCCTTTGCCTCCTGGTTTAAAATTCGCGCTTCGGCACTCATGCCAACACGTATCTGATTGTTTGCAGGAATAGAAAGTGTTGCCTCAAAATAAGTAACACCATTCATATAAATTCCTTCTTTAGAAACTTCGTCAACTGTGCCGGTAACGTCCTTATCAAGTGAGTTCAATTTAACCTGAGCTTTCTTGCCAGGCTTTAAGGCAGAAAAATCATACTCGTCTACTTTAACCTTTAAAATGTAATTTGAATAATCAACAATTTCAATCAGTTTTTCGCCAGGCAGAACCTGTTTATCAACATCTGCATATATTTTAAGCACTTCACCACCGATTTTAGCTTTCTTTTCGGAACCATTTTTAGGTTTGTATATTATTTGATCAATTTTTACCTGATCACCTTCTTTAACAAGCCACTCTTTTATCTGAAGAGCCTGATCTGCAAAAACGATTTCACGATTTTTTGCTTCAATACTTCCTGAAAAAGTATAATATGTCGCTATTGATCCTTTAACTGGTGAAATTACATCGGCAGTAACCCCTTTTGGGCGTAGTGCAAAAAAGGCTGCCGCCCCCACAATTGCCAAAATCAGTATTGTAACGAAAATACGTTTACCCCATTTTTTTGATGATTTCTTAGCCATTATTATTACCATTTATTAATTCATAGTTATTTGTTATGAATTAAATTTCCTTTCCCTTTATTGATCTTGTTGATTTTACTTATCTTACTTATCTTATTAATCTCATTGATTTTATTGGATGTTTGTTATCTGAATGGCAATGTTAAAGCCAAAGCAATTAAAAATTGCAAAATTCGTATTCATATTTACTCTCATATTTATTAAAGATTCCTATATAAAAATATTACTATACAAACGTTGCACCAAGTACTACAATGATTATATAACTATTTGTGTTTTTAATCATGTACTTAAAATGAACTTTTTGTGGAAATCGAATAAATTTACGAATACCTACCAGGTAAATTGCAAAATTTGTTTAAAATTGCAAATTGAAAAATTAAGTGCCGTATTTATAAAAGATAAATTGCAAAAATTTAAATAGGTTGCCATAGCAACGGAATAATTGTGTGATAAGGACTATACTCAGTAATGTAATAAAAAGAGGAGGAACAAATTATGCCAAACATGTATTGTGATCAATGTCAGGAAGCAGCAAAAGGAACTGGGTGTACAGTAAGAGGGGTTTGTGGTAAATCGGACGATGTAGCAAATCTTCAGGATTTACTTATATATCTATTAAAGGGTATATCTGTATGCAACTTACCGCTAAAGAACAAAGGGATCAAAACACCAAAAGCCGATAAATTTGTACTTGAGAGCTTATTTGCTACAA
The DNA here is from genome assembly GCA_038326615.1 of Saccharofermentanales bacterium. GTDB lineage: Bacteria > Bacillota > Clostridia > Saccharofermentanales > UBA5734 > JBBQKF01. Next base: position 21,275 of record JBBQKF010000010.1, read on the forward strand.
TTACAAATGCTAATTTTGACAAAAATTACTTTGAAACAAAAATACGCGAAGGTCTTTTACTTAGAGATGAGATGAAATTACAGCTTGAAGAAAATAAAATTGAATTATCAGATGCAAGTACTGATTCAAACATTGATGCTGTTGTATTTAATGTATCTTCATTAAGTGAAATGGAAACAAAAGCAAAAGAAGTTGGCTACCTTTCAATTTTAAATGAAGATGTACGTTCACTTAGATCGTTAATCATTTATGGACTTAAGGGCATTGCTGCATACGCAGATCATGCGCTTGCTCTTGGATTTGCTGACGCCGAACTTGATTTGTTTGTTCAAAAAGCACTTGCTGCAACTCTAGATGATACACTTACTGCAGACGAGCTTGTAGCTCTTACATTAGAAACAGGAAAATTTGGCGTAGCTGCAATGGCTCTAATTGATAATGCTAACACAACATCTTATGGTCATCCTGAAATAACAAAAGTTTCAATTGGTGTTAGAAAAAATCCAGGAATCCTTATCAGTGGTCATGACCTTAAAGATCTTGAAGAACTTTTAGATCAGACTCAAGGAACCGGGATTGACGTTTATTCACACGGTGAAATGTTACCAGCACATTATTATCCAGCATTTAAGAAATATACCAATTTTGCTGGAAACTATGGCAATGCATGGTGGAAACAAGATAAAGAATTCGAAAGTTTTAATGGACCAATAGTTATGACATCAAATTGTTTAGTCCCACCGAAAGAAAGTTATAAAGAGCGTGTTTATACAACCGGAGTTGTTGGATTTGCTGGATTAAAGACAATTGAAGCAAGAAAAGAAAACGGTGTTAAGGATTTTTCTGCTGTAATTGACCATGCTAAGAAATGTGCACCACCTGTAGAAATTGAAACAGGAGAAATTGTAGGAGGATTTGCACACAATACCGTTATAAGCCTTGCAGACAAAGTAATAGAAGCAGTTAAAGCGGGGGATATAAAGAAATTTTTCGTAATGGCCGGATGCGATGCCAGGATGAAAAGCCGTGAGTATTATACTGAGTTTGCCATGAAACTTCCAAAGGATACAGTTATTTTAACAGCTGGATGTGCAAAATATCGCTATAATAAGTTAGACCTAGGCGATATCGGTGGAATTCCAAGAGTTTTAGATGCAGGTCAATGTAACGACTCGTATTCACTTGCTCTTATTGCACTTGCACTGAAAGATGCTTTTGGTCTTGATGATATAAATAAACTTCCAATAGTTTATAATATTGCATGGTACGAACAAAAAGCAGTAATTGTTTTACTTGCGCTTTTATATTTGGGAGTAAAGAACATTCATCTCGGACCTACTCTTCCAGCGTTTTTATCCCCGAATGTGGCTAAGGTGCTTATCGAAACTTTTGGTATTGCAGGCATTGGATCTGTAGAAGAAGACCTGAGCTTGTTTTTAGCCTGATTTTTCAGAATTGAAACTAAGAACTATCATATTTATAACATTTACACTTTCTCATCTCAGCTATCATCAAATTTGAGATTATACACTTCATAAATTATTTCATGGGTATATAATCTAGCTAAGTGAAGTAGGTTGTGAAAAGAACAAATATTTTTAAAAGTAAAAAGATATATTTTCACTTTTAAAGTAAGAGAAGGAGGATTTTATGAAAGCATTTGTAGACAAAGACTTATGTATAGGTTGTGGAATATGTGAACAGGATTGCGATTTTGTATTTAGTATGGAGTCTGACGGTAAAGCTATTGCAATTACTGGAGAAATACCACCAGAACATGAGGGCAATACTCTTTTAGCAAAAAGTGACTGCCCAGTTGAAGCAATAACAGCAGAATGATAAAGCCGTTTTAGTGGAAAAATTAATTTAAACGAAAAAGACTGTGTATGTTAAAGTAATAAAACTTTGATATTGCAGTCTTTTTTGAATAAAATAATTTGCAAACCGAACTAATTTGCGTTATCATAAAAAGAGTAAGCCTAACAGAATTCCATTCAAATTGTTTCGGGAAAATTCAATTAAAGTCATGAGAATTTAATGAATTAACAAAAGAGCCAATACCAAAAGAGCCAATACCAAAACACGTCAAGAGCAACTAAATAATTTATTAGTCTTTCCAATCTATGAAACAAGAATAATAACGATAGTCAAAGTCAACTAATCTATCAAAACCCGTGAAATGCAAACTAGATCGTGTTACTAATCTAAAAAACTAGTGCATTATAACATCTTGCAGACAACGAAGTATTGTGGGAAATAGGCCGTCATTTAATATAATATTTAGATGTTACAAGGCACTAAAAGGAGGATGTTTTATGAAATCAATTTTAAAAGCTCTGACCAATGTTTTGAAAAGAGGTGGATTTGCATTTATTTATTACCCTATGTCAATGATATTCGCAATTTGCCTTACAGTACTTTCAATCTGGATTATTTTAGCACAGCCGCAAACCAATCTTAAGCTCATTTATTCTCTTGAATGGACATTTGCATTCGGTGCATTTTTCAATATGGCTTGCTGCGCAATCGCTAAAAAAACAAGCGAAAATCGACAGACATTTATAATAGCAAATGTTGTTGCTGCTTTTGTTTCAGTTGCAGTATTCTTAGCAGCTTTTCTTATCGGAGGCGACAATATTTCTACGAACAGTATTATGAGAGTAGTTGCAGGGATTACGATTTCATTTCTTGTCTTTGTTATTGTTCCGACGTATAAAAGCACAAAGATTCATTACAATGAGATGGTGTTCATGACGCTCAAGTCGTTTTTTGTATCAATCGTTTATTCCCTCGTTATTATGCTGGGATTTTTCTTTGTTGCTTTTGCAGTTCAATCCCTTCTTTATTCGGATTTGAGCGGCAAAATCTATTCGTACATAGCAATTCTTAGCGGGTTATTCGGATATGCTTTTTTCCTCGGATACTTTCCAGAATTTAAGATGACTGAGGGCATAGATGATGAGAAAATAAATAAGGCTATCAAACAGCCACGTTTTGCAGAAATCCTATTTCAAAACATTCTGATTCCAATAATTGGAGCATTGACTCTAGTTCTTTTTATATGGTGTATAAGAATACTGATTACTAAAGAGTGGCCGGATTATAATCAGATTATTGCGATTTTTACCACATACTCCCTTGGAAGTTTGTTTATATATTATTTAGTTAGTTCTTACGAAACAACAATCGCTAAATTATATAAAAGAGTTATTCCAATAGCAATTCTTATTTTTCTTGCATTTGAAGCATATAGAATTGTAAGTCAGATAAATCTTTATGGTGTAAAGCCATTTGAATACATGATAGTCTTTGTTTGGCTTTTTGCTGCATCTTCGAGTTTTCTTTTCTTGTTTTTGCCAGTAATCAAAAATAGAATTCCTTCATATATTGCCATTGCACTTATTGCTATAATCGTTATGCCAGGTATTGGGGCTCCTGATGCTTCTTATTTTTTCCAAACAAAACGCCTTGAAAGTATTCTTACGAGAAATGCTATGCTTATAGATGGGAAGGTAGTTAGTGGAACTGCTGTTTCGTCTAAAGATAAAAAAGATATAACAGATGCTACAATTTACCTTTATCAGCAAGAAAACAAGAAAGCACCTACTTGGCTTCTTTCAGACATGCCTTCTTTAGGGGAATTCAAGAAAGTTTATGGTTTTGACCAGGAATTTTACGATCCTGGCAGGAACCCTGTCACCAATTCAACATCTATAACACTTCGTCCTGAATCTAAGCCAATATCGATTGAAGGATATTCTTATTATATTCCTAGAGACATTTCACAAACTTCCATAGGTACAACTATATCAACTTCTAAGGGTAATTATCAGTTATTATTTGTTGGCAATATTGCTGACATGAAGGGTGGAACTACAACACCTTCTATAATTGTTAAAAAGGATGGTAATACAATTCTTGATAAAAACCTATCCGAATTTGCCTCAGGACTTAAATCTAAATATCCTGCTGATACATCATCAAATCCCAAAGGAGATCGTATTGTTCCATTCAATGAACTTTCTGTAAAATTTGAAGGAACCGGGGTAAGTATCGAACTGATTTTTCAGGTTGTAACTTTTTCTAGCGACGGACAAGGTAATAACACTGAATATTTCGAGCTTCAAGGCATTCTGTTTAAGGAGAGTTGATTTATTCAAGTTAGTAAATAAATCAAATATTTCAAATAATTTCAGGCAATTTACATAACTCAAGTAATAAAAACAACTCAAGCAATTCGAAAACAACTCGAATTGTTGTGGAAATTATTTTGGATAAGATAAAACAATGATGTGTGAATTAGTGAAGAAAAAAATTAGTTAAAATTAATTCAAAATTCATTTGCCGAACGTCTGGTTTTCTTTATATAATTAGTATAAAATTGAGTGTAAAGTGATATAATGGTAGTTATTATTTGAAACAAATTTATTTTTGACAGGAGGATATTTTATGCCACAAAAAGTTGATCCACTTGCAGATGAAAGCCAGGAAATCATTTGGAAGGATCGTAAGAGATATTTCGGATTGCCTATTTCATTCACAAGATACTCAATTAAAGGAATCAGATTTTATGTTTCTAAAGGGTTTATAAACGTTGAAGAAAATGAACTTTTGATTTATAGGATTATGGATATTAAGTTCAATCGAACATTGGCTGATAGAATTTTTGGGGTTGGCACAATCACTCTTTTTACTGCGGATAAAACAGATAGTGAACTCAAAATTATTCGTGTAAAAAAGCCTGCCAAGGTACGTGATCTTATTAGTCGTATGTCTGAACAGGAACGAACTAACATTCGTGCAAGAGGCAGAGAACTATTCGGAGTCGGCAATAATGATATGGATATGCCCCTTGACGTTGACGGTGTGATAAATTAAAAACGTGTTTTTTAACATTAACTTAATATGCAACTTCATGACTCAAAAACAAAGAACTTCCACAAATAATGTAGAAGTTCTTTTGTGAATTAATATATTCTCATGGTAATTCACTACTATTAACAACATAAAAATGAATTATCAATTTTACCAACTAATTTCATATTTGGATCCTTTTGTAAATTCAATCTAATTAATTTGATTTCGTTAATTAAGCTAACGTTATTATATTTAAAAATAATATTCCAGCGTAATATTTCTGCTCTTACAATTTTGCGGCAACAGGAATTAAAAGATTAAAAATAATTCCGAGAGCTGAAAAGAACAGAACATATATAAACATTACATTAATTACCAGCTGATCCATTGTTTGCTTAGATAATGATTTAAGTGAAAGTAAATGCAATAAAGCACCTGCAATAGCTCCAGTCATAATAGTCAGAACAAAGGACAATATGCTTGTTCTTCCTGATGCTGCAAAAAGAAAAAATATTGACATATACATTGCCGGTGCACAAAATGCAGATAGCATCTGATTAAATGTGAATTTAATTCTACCAAGAAATCTGAAAACTAAAATACAAAGTCCGTTTAATATTAGAGCAATTACAGCTCCAAGGACTACGCCTTCAAGTAGCATTAGAGGTGTAAAAGTGAAAAATTTCATTGATGCAAGTCCTGCTGAAACTGAAAATAGCGCCAGATAAAAAATTGACAACGCAAAATCCTGACGACTTACAAATGTTTCGATTGAAACAACAGGGCGCAGAAATGATTGGATTAAGGAGTAGCCGATTTTTCGTGGAAGCGGGTCGCTTTTCGTATACCCACTTGTTGTCATAAGTTTAAAAAGAAATGATTTCCAATCAAATTTTGGCTTGTTCCTTCTTTGCTCTTCACGAGAGCGTCTTTCTTGTTCGCGGACGTGCTCTTTCGCTTTTCGTTCCTTATCACGAGAATCATTTTTAGCCGACGATGCATTGTTATTGGACGTACCGCCAAAATCGCTATTGCTATTGCTATTGCTATTGCTATTGCTATTGCCGTTGCGGTTGCTATTGCTATTGCTATTGCCGTTGCGGTTGTCCTTGGCATTGCCATTACCCGTGGCATTGTTGCTGTTTTTACTGTTGTTTTTTCTATTATTAGAACCAGTTCCAGAACCTGATTGCCCAGTTGATGCTCCAGTATTATTTGATCTGCAATTACATTTTTCACCATTTGTTATTTCGTTTCCACAATAAAAACATATCTTTGCCAAAATAATCCACCCCGAACATTTATAAATTTCACTCGTTTCCGAATGTACATTAATAATAGCATTAGTTAGGATTTTAATCAGCAGTGTTTATAGTACATCAATGTAAATAGACTGTGAACAGCTATGACAATGTTGATTTTTCATTAATATGAGCTGCCATAAATAAAGATGAATTTATACTAATTTGAGCTGCTATAATAAAGATGAATTTATACTAATTTGAACGGTTATGATAATGGTGAAACTTTATTGACGCGTCTATATTCGCGGGGACTATATTCCATATGTTTTTTGAAAAATCTTGAAAAATAAAACTCATCTATGAATCCTAGATCTTCTGAAATGGATTTAACAGTTTTTTTACTTTGCAGTAATAAATGAATTGCCTTATATATTACTTTCGAGCGAATAAAACTATTAAGTGTAATTCCATTATCTTTTCGGTAGCCTCTTGTAAGTGATAGATAAGAGACATTTAGTTTTTCCGCAATTTCTTTTGCACTCAATATAGCAGACAAGTTTTCATCGATGTAATGCAGGACGGCCTTATACTTTGATGCAAGAATAAGCCTGCTTTGTATTTCTGGAAGATATGCTCTGACAAAAATTGACACAGTTTCATATACAATTGATTTAAATAAAAGCAAATCAGCGATTTCGTTACTTTCAAAAATGTTTGTGAATCTTAAAAGAAAATCCTTGCTCATCGGAAGTCTAAGACAGGACTTTAATCCTTCGAAAATTTCAATGCCGTCAAATTCTGTTGTGAAATGGAAATAAAATTTTTCAATTTTATCCTCTGTGCGAAGATTTATTCTATAATATGGTGGTATGAGATACATGTTACCAGGCAACAGTGGGACAGATCCATTTTCTGTTTCAAGCCATCCTTCATATTTATCCATCAGATAAAGTCTGCTGTATGGAGAAATAACGTCAAATTGGTTCCACTTTCTGTCTCCCCAGAAATATCCGTGATCAAGGATGTCAATATTTAAATGATTAGCATACGTGCTAAAAGTATCATTTCTTGCTATACCATGAGTATCAAGATGAATGTTTCCTGTCTGTATTATGTGTTCGTGTCTCTTATTTGTTGGCATTTTTCCTCCAATAAATTGAAATGTGCATGAATATGTACTAATTTTACATACTTAAGTACAAATTGTCTATGTTTAATTGCAATTTCATTTCATAAAATAAGTAAGAAAGAAAAAATATTACTTAAATTGGTCTAATGAGGAACTTTAAAATTTATAGGAGGAATTAAAAATGACACACATCATGAATCCACCCGAGAACAGACTTATCGGGAGAATGCCCAAATTAGGAATCCGTCCTTGTATTGACGGAAGAACAAATGGTGTTAGGGAATCACTTGAAGTTCAGACAATGAATATGGCAAAAGCTGCAGCAAAGCTCATCGAGGGCACCCTTCGTCACGCAAATGGATTGCCGATTGAATGCGTAATTGCAGACACTTGTATTGGCGGCGTTGCAGAAGCTGCAATGTGCCAGGATAAATTTGCGGCAAACAATGTAACAGCAACACTTACAGTTTCACCTTGCTGGTGCTATGGTACAGAAACAATGGATATGGACCCGCTAACTATTAAGGCTGTATGGGGATTTAACGGAACAGAACGTCCAGGTGCAGTTTTCCTTGCTGCAATCATGGCAGCATATACACAAAGAGGCCTTCCAGCTTTTTCAATTTATGGCAAAGACGTTAAAGACTCAAAAGATACAGAAATTCCTGAGGATGTTAAAGAAAAGATTTTGCGCTTCGTAAAATCTGCACTGGCCGCTGGATTTATGAAAGGCAAATCATATGCCTCAATTGGTGGAACATGCATGGGTATTGCCGGATCAATTATGGATCCTCTGCTTTACCAGAAGTACTTTGGAATTCGAGTTGAGTGGCTTGATCAGGTAGAAATTACAAGACGTATTGATCGCGAAATTTTTGACCCAGAAGAATTCTCGAAAGCTAAGGAATGGGCAAAAAAATATTGTAAAGAAGGCCCAGACTATAACGAAGGCAGTCAATATGCATTTAACAGAGAAGAAAAAAACGATCAATGGGACCGTGTAATTAAAGCAACATTGATAATAAAAGATATTATGCTTGGTAATCCTAAGCTAGCAAAACTTGGATATTCAGAAGAAGCACTAGGCAGAAATGCTATATTCGGTGGGGTTCAGGGTCAAAGACAGTGGACTGATCATTATCCAAATCATGATTTTTCTGAAGCCATTCTTTCTACATCCTTTGACTGGAATGGAATTCGTGAACCAATACTTCTTGCAACAGAAAATGATAATATGAACGCTACGGCAATGCTGCTTGGGCATCTTTTAAGTAATTCAGCATCTATTTTTGCTGATGTCCGCACCTACTGGAGCCCTGATTCAATAAAACGTGTTACTGGATGGGAGCCTGTCGGCAATGCATCTTCAGGAATCATTCATCTCATAAATTCTGGTGCTGCAGCCCTCGATGGTAGCGGTGAGCAAATTGATGCAAATGGTAATAAGGCAATGAAGCCTTTCTGGGAATTAACATCAAAAGATGTTGATGCATGCCTCGATGCAACTTCATGGGATCCAGCAAATTGTGGATATTTCCGTGGTGGTGGTTTCTCTTCTCAGTTTGTAACAAAAGCTGAAATGCCTGTTACTATGGTTCGTTTAAATGTTGTCGATGGTTTTGGTCCAGTTCTCCAGATTGCCGAAGGAACAACAGTTAATTTGCCTGAAGATGTAAATAAGATATTATATGACAGAACTGATAAGACATGGCCTTGTACATGGTTTGCACCTAGATTAACAGCAGCGGGAGCATTTAAAGATGTATATACTGTTATGGCTACATGGGGAGCAAATCATGGCTCGTTCAATTACGGACACATCGGTGCAGATTTGATTACACTTTGCTCAATGCTTCGTATACCTGTTGTAATGCACAACGTACCTGAAGATAAGATTTTCAGACCACACTCATGGACTTCATTTGGAACAACAAACCCAGAAGAGGCCGACATCAGAGCCTGCAAGAATTTTGGACCGCTTTATAGATAAGCTGTAAAAACCATATTTGTTAGACATCACAAATATTATTTATTGTGCTTATCAAATAAATAACTATTTATCTGATAAAGTTTTGCTACTAATAGTATACGAAAATGTCAGTTTCGTTAACATCGAAATTGGCATTTTTCTTTGTTTCACAGTATATAATGTGATGAATATACTTTGCAATGGGTTTTTTGAACCATAAAAAAATGATATAATTAGCAAGTGCTATTATTGCAATTGAGTATAAATTTTTGCTGGGTATTAAAATGAAATTTTGTTATTAAGAATAAAATAAATGATTACACAAGGTGTTGGATTAATTTTTGATTTATTAAATATTTTGTGTTCTGGCATCAACAAACTTTTGCATATGAGTGGAGAATAAAAATAGACAAAATAAACCGCAAAATTATAAGTAAAAATAAAGTTAGATAATCGTTGAAAAACTAGGAAACAATAAAAGTGAAGAAACAATAAAAGTGAAGAAACAATAAAAGTGAAGAAACAATAAAAGTGAAGAAACAATAAAAGTGAAGAAACAATAAAAAGCAGAAACAATAAAAATGAGGAAACAATAAAAGTGAAGAAACAATAAAAATGAAGAAACAATAAAAATGAAGAAACAATAAAAATGAGGAAACAATAAAAGTGAAGAAACAATAAAAATGAGGAAACAATAAAAGTGAAGAAACAATAAAAGTGATGAAACAATAAAAATGAAGAAACAATAAAAAGCAGAAACAATAAAAAGCAGAAACAATAAAAACGGAGGATTACAAAATGGAACTAACAGAGAAATGGAAAAAACTTCAAAACGGTAGTGATATAAGAGGGGTTGCTTTAGAAGGCGTTGAGGGAGAAATTGTTAATATATCGCCTGCGGTAGTGTCGATTATTTCACAAGCCTTTTTAATTTGGCTTTCTGGCAAGATTAACAAAAACAAGGACGAGATTGCCGTTGCAGTAGGAACAGACTCGAGACTGACAGGTTCTTCATTGAAAAACTCGGCAATTATTTCTATTAGTGAAATGGAAAGTTATGTTTCTGATTGTGGAATTGCTTCAACTCCTGCAATGTTTATGGCATGTGTTCTTCCAGGGCTTTTGTTTGATGGGTCTATAATGATTACTGCAAGCCATCTTCCGTTTAATAGGAATGGACTTAAATTTTTCACAAAAGACGGCGGACTTGAGAAAAAAGACATAACAGCCATTCTTGAAATCGCTCAAGAAATTGAGACAAATGGATTATCAAGTTTATCACCAAATTCAGGAATATCAAGAGTATCAGGCAATGAAATCTTTACTAAGAGAGGATCTTCAGCAGGAGAGGGAGGAACGAGAGTAGTAAATGAAGACAAAAGCGTAAATATAAAAGAAAATGGTAATGAAATAAGTGAAATAAGTGAAATAAGTGAAATAAGTGAAATAAGTGAAATAAGTGAAATAAGTGAAATAAGTGAAATAAGTGAAATTGGTAAGATCAAAACCCTTGATCTTATATCTATTTACTCAAATGACCTTTGTAGAAAAATTCGTGCAGGTGCTAATTCTGATTTAGAAAAAGGAAAACCACTTGAAGGACTTAAAATAATTGTTGATGCTGGGAATGGTGCAGGAGGATTTTTTGCCCAAAAAGTTCTTGTTCCACTTGGGGCAGATACAAATGGCAGTCAATTCCTGAATCCAGATGGCAATTTCCCGAATCATATTCCGAATCCCGAAGACAAAGCGGCAATGGATTCAATTCGTAGTGCTGTGTTAGCAAACAAAGCAGATTTCGGGATAATTTTTGATACCGATGTTGACCGTGCAGGCGCTGTAGATAAGAATGGTAAAGAAATAAACAGAAATCGAATCATAGCTCTAATGTCAGCAATTGTTCTGGAAGAACATCCGAGTTCAACTATTGTAACAGATTCAATAACGTCGGCTGAGCTAAAGGAATTTATCGAAAACAAACTTGGCGGCGTTCATCATAGATTTAAGAGAGGGTACAAAAACGTTATTAATGAGGCTGTGAGATTAAATCAGATTGGTAAGGAATCTTATCTCGCAATAGAAACTTCGGGTCATGGAGCTCTTAAAGAGAATTATTTTATGGATGATGGTGCTTATCTGATTGCTAAGATGCTAATAAAAATAGCAAGACTTAAAGTATCAGGGCTGACCATTGATAGATTAATTAGTGATCTTGCAGAACCTGCTGAATCAAAGGAATTCAGATTCAAAATTTTGGTTCCGGATTTTAAATTATACGGTGAAAAAATAATTTCAGATTTGTTTGATTATGCAAAAGCAAATGAAGGATGGGAAATTGCACCAGAAAACTTTGAGGGAATACGTGTTTCGTTCGGACCTAAACATGGTAACGGATGGTTTTTGTTACGTATGTCATTACATGATCCTCTTATGCCTTTAAATATTGAGTCAAATAAAGCTGGTGGAGTTAAAGAAATTGCGACAAGACTTCTTACGTTTCTAAAATCATATTCATCCTTGGATATTACCTCATTATATGCGATATAAGGTTATGTAATACTGACTTTTTTCATGCAAGTATGCAAATTTTGAGAGGATTCATAATGAAAGTGTTCTTTTGCCAAGAATTTTGGTATAATATTGAAATGTTAATTAATCTTTAAAGATATTATTGACTACACATTTTGAATAAGACTAATTAAAATTCGCTTGTTAAAGGAGCAAATGATACTATATGAAAAAAAATCATTTTAAGCTAAATCTTCGTGGGATTTCATTTATGATTTCCGACATCTTTTTTATGGTTTTAAGTCTTGCAGTTTCAGGGTATATATTAAAATCTTTAGAGTACTCTGCAGAACTTGGATATTTTAATTATATTGACACAATGCTTAAATATATTCCTGAAGGAATACTTTTCCTTGCAATTTTTGTATCACTGAATTATGTATTTGGTTTGTATTCAAGTCTTTGGAAATATGCTGGTGCAACTGAGATTATAACATTATTTATAGTATTAGTTTTTGAATTCACAGTGCTCCTTTTCATGTCAAGAGCACTTGACATTAAGATTCCACTTTATACATTTCCTATGAGCGTTCTTATATGCTTCTTCCTAATGACTGTCTCACGGATGTGGTACAGACTTGTTGTGCGATCTAAGCAGATATTGTTCCCAGGTTCACAAGGGATAATACTTAAGAGGGTTATGGTTGTAGGAGTTGGAGATGCAGGTGCTATGCTTGTCAGATCAATGACACATGATCCTAAGAAACGTGGGTTACCAGTTGTTCTTGTAGATGATAACCCCGCAAAAATAAAAATGAAACTATTGGGAATTCCGATTGCAGGAACAAGACATGATATTCCAGAGCTTGCTAAAGCATATGACATTGACAGGATTATTATCGCTATTCCTTCTACAAATACAGTTCAACTTAAAGAACTTCTCGATATATGTATTAATACAGGCTGCGAAGTTCTTAAATCTGATGTTGCTGAAATGTTCAATGATTCACTTGAGTCTTCATCTAAGAATAAAACTAATCCGTCAGCCAAATCTTTGGCATCTATAAAACTTGAATCAATCAAACCAGAAGATTTGCTTGGAAGAGAGGCAGTCAATCTTGACATTGATGCAGCAGCGAAATATCTTACAGGTAAAACGATTTTTATTAGTGGTGGCGCAGGATCAATTGGATCTGAAATATGTCGGCAGGCTTGCAGACTTAAACCAACTCACATAATTATTTATGATATAGACGAAAACAATTCATATTCACTTAGTTTTGAAATTTCCCGTAAATTTCCAGAACAAAAATTTACAATTGTAATCGGAAGTATACGTGATGAAGAGAAACTCCGCGATACATTCAAAAAACATGCGCCAGATGTTGTTTTCCATGCTGCTGCACATAAGCATGTTCCATTGATGGAAAATGACCCTGAGGAAGCAATTAAGAACAATGTATTTGGGTCATATAATTTGTGTAAAGCAGCACTTGAATTCGGGGTAAAGAAGTTTATTCTTATATCAACAGATAAAGCTGTTAATCCAACAAACGTGATGGGCGCATCAAAGAGGATGTGTGAATATGTTATTAAAGGAATGAATGATTGCGTAAAGAGTCTGCAAGCTGAAAATCCAGAAAATATAGGAACTATATTTGCAGCAGTAAGATTCGGAAATGTCCTTGGTAGTAATGGTAGTGTTATACCACTTTTCAAGAAACAACTTGCAGAAGGTGGACCTATAACAATTACTGACAAGCGCATGACACGTTACTTTATGATTATACCTGAAGCTGCAAAGCTGGTAATAGAAGCAGGTTCGATGTCAACAGGTGGAGAAATATTTATTCTTGATATGGGAACTCCTGTGCTGATTGACGATATGGCAAGGAATATGATAAGACTAGCAGGCCTTGAACCCGGTGTAGATATCAGAATCGAATATATTGGACTGCGACCTGGCGAAAAGCTCTATGAAGAATTGACTATGGACTATGAGAATGTCGAGAAAACTCGTCAGCGTAAAATAAGTGTTGCAAAAGATGACTTCATGACATGTGAAAAAATGGAAGGAAGACTTGCAGTGCTACATGAAGCAATAACATCTAAATCAAATATCAGAGATGCAATTAAACAGGTTGTTCCAACGTACAAACCTGAAAACGAATAAGAAAGAAATAAAGAATTAATTAAAATTGCATAACAAAGACTAGTACGCAAAATCAAACTTGATATTTTTTTGGTAAAAAGCAAAAAATTAGTATTGTTTAATAAGATACTGTATCCTAAATTAGAATTTGACATAAAAATTGTGGTATTAAAATAGTCAATAGCAACATGGAGGCAGAAAAAAAGGCATGAAAATATATATTAAGATAAAGCGAATTGGGGATTTAGTTCTGTCAGGAATTGGGATAGTCGTACTTTCTCCTCTTCTTTTAGTTCTTGCTGTACTTATAAAAATGGAGACACCAGGACCGATCCTCTTCAAACAAAAAAGAATTGGAATTAGCAAATCGACGTTTATGATTTATAAATTTCGTACTATGCGAATAGATACTCCGAAGGATATTCCGACTCATCTGCTTGAAAATCCAGACAGTTATATAACTAAAATTGGAAAGTTTCTTCGCAAAAGTAGCCTTGACGAACTTCCGCAGATATTTAATATATTTAAAGGTGAAATGAGCATTGTAGGACCAAGACCAGCACTTTGGAATCAAGATGACCTCATTGCTGAAAGGGATTTTTATAATGCTAATTCAATCCTTCCAGGGCTTACAGGCTGGGCACAAGTTAACGGAAGGGACGAACTTCCAATTTCGGTAAAATCAAAATTTGATGGATTTTATGTTGAACATTCCAGCTTTCTATTTGATGTTAAAATTTTCTGGTACACAGTTCGCAATGTAATTTCTCACGAAGGTGTTGTAGAAGGAAAAGCGTCAAAAGAAAAAAATATAAAATAAATTGTTTCTAAATTTAATAGTGGAATCGCCTCCATGCTAAGAATCTTCGTCTTGTAATTCCATATATTTCTCGTATGCCTGATCTATTGAAACAAGTAAATCCGCATAATAGCGATAATCTTCAGGAGTCGTTTCGGCATTGAATCCAGTTTCAAGTTGTATTTTTTCTTCTTCTAAAGTAGCAATCGTTTGCTCATAATAGCGAATTTTTTTTCTCCTTAAAGCAACACTTCGGCGCTCTTCGGCTTTATTTTGACGAATTTTTAGCGGAGACTTTTCAAGGGTCATTTCATTGTTAGAATCGAATGAATTATCAGTCGCATCTAGCACACATACATTTGTTGCTGAAGTTATACTTTTTTTCTTTTTTTCAGCAAGTCTATATTGCTCATAAGAGGTAAACTCCTCTAAAGTCCCATTTATGAAGCCATAAACTTTTTGCGCACACTTTTCAATGAAATAACGGTCATGGCTTATTGAAAAAATCGCGCCATTAAAATCTGATAGTGCATCTTCTAGTATTTCACGTGAAGGTATGTCAAGGTGATTAGTTGGC
Source organism: Saccharofermentanales bacterium (assembly GCA_038326615.1). Classification (GTDB taxonomy): domain Bacteria; phylum Bacillota; class Clostridia; order Saccharofermentanales; family UBA5734; genus JBBQKF01. Next base: position 36,510 of record JBBQKF010000010.1, read on the forward strand.
TCATCAAGAAATAATGCATCAGGCATCTCCGAAAGAAGACAGGCCAGGTAAAGCCTTGAACGTTCTCCACCGGATAGCACACTAATTTTCTTATAACAATCAACATCCACGAAACCAAAACGCGCAAGCGTACTTCTTGCCTGCCCTTGCGAGCTATCAGTTCTTGTTAGAAATTCTTCAAGGGGAGTACATTCTTCATCATCAAAAAAAACATGTTGGCCCATATGAGCATACTTCATATTCGAACTACATCTAACAGTTCCATCATAGTCTGAAAGTTGCCCAAGTAATAGTGAAAGTAATGTGGTTTTACCACAACCATTCGGACCTGCAAGGACTATTTTGTCACAGGCACGAAGCAAAAAGGAAACATCGGAGAAAATTATATTGCCATCAAAAGCCTTTCCAAGCAAATCTGCCTGAACAAGAATTCTTTTTGGATCGCCAATTTGTTCTTTTGGCAAAATTTTGAAGCTCATTCTCTTTGATAAAGAATGAATTGTTGCAGATTTAGCATTTGAAAGTTCATCAGACAATTTATCCACGACTTTCTCGCGGGCATGGTATCCTGACATATTCCTATGAGAAAGCATAGTTTGCTTGACCTGAGTCTGTCTCTCAAGTTCTTTTTCGATACGGGAAAGTTCTTTTCTTGCAAAATCGAGCTCGATTGACTTTTGTGCCATGTATTTTGTGTAATTACCAGGACGCGTTTCAAGTTTTCCACTATCGAGCTCAGCTGTCTGGTTTGTAACCTTGTCAAGGAAATAGCGGTCATGTGATATCAGAATCATTGCTCCCTTAAATTTTGACAGATAATCTTCAAGCCACTCCATCGCATTTACATCAAGATGGTTGGTAGGTTCGTCAAGCAAAAGTATATCAGGACGCATAAGAAGAATACGCGCAAGAGCAACACGCATTTTCTCTCCGCCGGAAAGAGATGATAGAGGGCGTAACAAAGCATTGTCCTTTAATCCTAATCCTTGAAGAGTTTCTTTCATATTCCTTTCGTAAGAATATCCATCCAAAGACTCGAATTTCGAGGTAAGTCTTTCGTACTCTTGTGTTATAGTTCTGTACTCGATGCATTCGTGATTCTCAAACGAGCCCATTTTGATTTCTAGAGTGTGTATCTCGTGTTCTAGTTCCTCAAGTTCTCTGCTTCTTAGCGCAGAGAATTCAATACCAGATGAATCGTCAATGTGTTGCGTCAGATATCCAATAATTACATTTGAAGTCTTAATAATCTGACCTTCTTCAGCTTTTTCCTGACCGTTTATGATTTTAAAAAGTGTTGTCTTTCCGGCACCATTTGCACCAATAAATCCAAGTCGGTCGCCTTCCTGAACTCGAAGAGATACATGGTCGAGAACAGTTTTATGGAAATAACTTTTTACTATATTTTCGATAGTTAATAAACTCAAATAGGACTCCTTTTGCTCTAGTACTATATAACATCTAAATCTTATCTTGCAATTTTAGATGTTACATTTGTACAAGTCTTTTAGCGTATTCTTTCATTCCCTCAGGCCCCATAATAAGAATTACATCACCAGGAGACACAAGGTTCCTTAGATTGCTTTCTAAATCTTCAAAGGAAGTGAGAAATTCGCATTTCCCTCCGTTTGTCTTGATATTGTCGCATATCATTGATGAAGAAAATCCTTGTGTATTTGCCTCGCGGGAAGTATATACTTCAAAAATATAAGATTGCTGGCATTCTTTTAAGGCTTCAGAAAACTCTTTAAAAAGACCGATCGCTCGGCTATATGTGATTGGTTGAAAGACTGCCCATACATTATGCCCATTCGAAATGCTCTGTGCAGCTTGATATGAAACCCTTATTGCTGAAGGATGATGAGCATAATCCGAAATAACCTTTGCACCTTTATATACGCCAACTTCTGAAAACCGGTTGTCTGCTCCATGAAAATTATTAAGTACTTTTTCGCAGGCTTCAGGAGTTGCTTTATTCAAAACTGAACACGCTATTGCTGCTAGCGCATTTAAGGCGTTGTGAAATCCTGGGATTACCATTTCAATATGGCAAAAAAAGTTTCCTCCATGGTAGACATCAAACATAGGGTAACCATTATTAGTATCGTAATTGGAAATATAAAAATCTGGGTTATTCTTTAAAAACAAATCTGTTTCTTTTCCGAAAGTTACGATTCTTGGTATTTTTTCGTTGTTTGCATGTCTACATTCAACGACTTCGCTCAGCATTGAATTAATGTGCGGATCAAAAGATGGAATAACAAGATACCCATCTTCTGGCAATGTACAAGCAAATTTGCCAAAAACCGTTATAACATCCTCGATTTTTGGGAAGCAATCAACATGGTCGTGATCAATATTTAGAATTGCGGCTGTAGTGGAGAAAAACTGTAAAAAGCTTGAGTTATATTCACATGCTTCAGAAACAAAAAGTTCTTGATTTCTGCCAATACGGACAGGGCTTTCCCATGATTCTACCTCTGCTCCAATATGTGCTGTTGGATCAAGTCCGGATTCCTCAAGAATTAGTGCACACATAGTAGTCGTTGTTGTCTTGCCGTGAGTTCCTGAAATATTGATAACTTTATTAAAAATACGGTTAATGCCACCAAGAAAAAAAGATCTCTCATATACTGGAACTTCTAATTCTTTTGCTGCAATCAGTTCAGGGTTATCTAGGGGAACCGCAACTGTATATACTACGCAATCAGGTTTAAAATTCAAAACGTTTTCTCTACTGTGCCTCGAGAAAACCTGTATGCCTTTATCAATAAGCTGCTGTGTCCTGTGAGAAGATTCTTTGTCTGATCCTGCAATAGAATATCCAGCTTGATGGCATATTTGTGCTAAACCACACATGCTATACCCGCCAATACCTACAAAGAATATTCTACCACCTTTTTTAATTCCTAGTAATGATGCACATGCAATATTTTGACAGGTGTATACAGAAATATCTGATGCTATTGAAATTTCCTCTTTACTTTTATCTTTGTCTTTATTTAAATTATTTTTCATTCTTAATATCCATTCTATTTTTATATAAAATATCATACAAATCATGTATTGCAACACTAAAATGTGTACTAATATCTTACAAAAGTTTTGCTTACTCATTTTAACACAAAAATATTTAAATCTCATTATGAATTTTTAAGAAATCGTGACAATTTGAAATAATTGGTGTATAATAACTACAACAGAATGGTTTTGCCTATTTGCACAAGTGTTTAATGTGACAACTAATGTTTCAAGGAGGGTAAAGTTGTGGAAATTACTGAGATAAGAGTAAGAATGGTCAATAACGAAAGCAAGATGAAAGCAGTTGTATCCGTCACGTTCGATGAGGTTTTTGTTGTTCATGACATCAAGGTAATCGAAGGAGAGAAAGGAGTTTTTGTTGCAATGCCGAGCCGACGCTCACCAGATGGAGTTTACAGAGATATTGTTCATCCAATAAGCACTGAATTCCGATCTGCATTGGTTAAAATGATTATTGACCGATATGATCAAGAGAAGGAAATGCAATCAGAGATTCCTACTCAAGAATAACAATGAAGAATCATTGCGATACAATATAAAATGCAAGAATATTTAAAAGAAGCAAAATTTAAAGAAGAAAATAGAAATGATAAAGAACTGATTGAAATTCCATATTATGATGTAATTATTGTAGGAGGAGGTGTAATCGGTTCTTTTATATCTTATCAATTATCTAAATATGATATGTCAATATGCTTACTTGAGAAAGCTTCTGACCTTGCTATGGAGGAATCAGGTGCTAACAGCGCTATTATTCATGCAGGGTTTGATGCTCTTCCAGGTACGTTGAAAGCGCTTTATAATATTGCCGGAAACGAAATAATGGAGGAAATGTGTAAAGAGCTCAAGGTTCCTTACGAGAAGAACGGAGCTTTAGTTCTTGCGTTTACGCAAGAGGACATCAAGAACCTAAGTACACTTTATGAACGCGGCATTATGAATGGAGTTAAAGATCTTAAGATTTTAACGCGCGAAGAAGTTCTCTCAATGGAAAGTACGGTATCTCCTTCTATTGAAGGCGCTCTTTATGCTCCTACAAGCGGAATCGTAAGCCCATTTGAGCTTACTTTGGCAGCAAGTGAAGTTGCTTTTATGAACGGAGTTATTTATAATTTCGAGCATAGGGTTATCGAAATAAATAAAATTGATTTACCAGATTATTCACCTCGTGGAAATAAAAAAGGATTTGAAGTTACATGCGAAATTCCTTTGTATATTGAATCTGCAAAAATATTCAGCGATAATACAACAAATGCAACAACAAATCAAAACGAAAATATTTCTGACAGTGAGCCAAATAATATTGGAGAATGTCAGATTAAAAAAATTAACTGTGGATTTATAGTGAATGCTGCTGGTGTTTTCGCGGATAAAATATCTAACATGGCAGGAGATTATTCTTTTACAATCACACCTCGGAAAGGTGAGTATATGGTTATGGACAAGACAATGACAAACAGCGTAAAACATACGCTGTTTCAAGTTCCTTCAGATAAAGGAAAAGGAGTTCTTGTAACTCCGACGGTTGAAGGAAATACATTGATTGGGCCAAATTCTCAGGAAATAGCAAACCGGGCAGACGATAGAACAACAACTTTAGGCATGGAAGAAATATGGAAACAAGCCTTAAGATCCGTTCCAACACTTGAACGTAAATGGATGATAAGATCATTTGCAGGTATAAGGTCTACTCCATCTACCCATGACTTTATAATAGGCGAATCAAAATTTGTTGAAGGATTTTTTCAAGCAGCAGGGATTGAATCACCCGGACTTACTAGTTCACCTGCGATTGCGCAAGCGATAGAGAAAATTATTCTTGAAGCATTTTTGAACAAACCTCAATATAAGAAATTGTATCTGACATTTAGGCCCCCTTGTATTCGATTTTCCGAATTAGAAATAACTGAACAGCAAAATCTTATAAATAAAAATCCTAAATATTCTCAAATTATCTGTCGATGCGAAAATATTACTGAAGCAGAAATCATAGATTCTATTAACAGGCCGCTTGGAGCAACAACTGTCAATGGTGTTAAATTGCGAACTCGTGCTGGAATGGGAAGATGTCAGAGTGGATTTTGTTTACCTAAAATATTACAGATTTTGGCTAGAGAAAAAAATGTAGCAGAAGAATCTGTTACTCTTTTTGGATCAGGGTCCGAAATAATTAAAGGGAGAACGAGATGTTGACAACTCAGCATGCAGATATTATAGTAATTGGAGGAGGCCCTGCAGGCCTTACAAGTGCATATTCTGCAAAGGTTTCAGGGGCAAACAAAGTTGTTCTTATTGAAAGAGACAACGAACTAGGCGGCATCCTTCCTCAATGTATTCACACAGGATTCGGACTTTATGAGTTTGGTGAAGAACTTACAGGCCCCGAATATGCAATCAGGTGGATTAAGAGAGTAAGAGATGCTGGCGTTGAAATTCTTACAGGAACTATGGTTTTGAGCATATCGACAGACAAAGAAGTCACTATTATGGGTATTTCAACAGGCATTATCACGATTAAAGCAAAATCGATTATTTTAGCAATGGGGTGTCGCGAAAAAACAAGAGGAGCACTAGGAATTCCTGGATATAGACCTGCTGGTATTTTTACTGCCGGCTGCGCACAAAGACTTGTTAACATTGAAGGATTAATGCCGGGTAAAGAAATTTTCGTATTAGGTTCAGGAGACATAGGCCTAATTATGGCAAGACGTCTGACTCTTGAAGGAGCAAAAGTTGTAGCTGTATGCGAGAAGCAAGACCACCCCGGAGGTCTTGAAAGAAATGTTCAGCAGTGCCTCCATGATTTTAATATCCCTTTAATTTTATCCTCATCAATCATTGAAATTCATGGCGTCAAACGAGTTGAGGCAGTTACGCTAGCTGAATTTGATAAGCAAAATAAGCCAATTCCAGAAACAATAAGGAAAATACCTTGCGACACTATTCTTCTTTCTGTAGGGCTAATTCCTGAAAATGAACTGAGTCGCAATGCTGGAATTGTGCTTGATCAAATGACCCTGGGGCCAGTTGTAAATCAAGACATGGAGACCCAAATTCCAGGAGTTTTTGCATGTGGCAATGTTTTGAAAGTTTATGATCTTGTTGACCATGTAACTGAAGACGCAATAAAAGTAGGAAAATCGGCTTTTTACTATATAAAAAATAGCTCTGAATCTGCATCTTATTTTACTGAAGATAAAGAGCAATCACAAACTTTAGACGAAAAGAAATTAAATATAGATTGCAACTCCGATAAAAAGAAGGAAATAATTATTAACAAAATAAGTAAAGATGATAGGGGTATGCCTTTAATAGCTGAAAATAAGAATATACCTGAAATAAGAGAAAATAAAAATGGGTCTGATACAACAGATGTTGACTCAGAGAATGAAGAAACTTTCGGAGCAGATATCAAAAAAATAACCTGTACAATTTGCCCTGTTGGATGTAGTATAAAAGCATATAAGGATAATGAAGGGAATTGGAAGTTTAAGGGCTATAAATGCAAAAGGGGTCTTGAGTATTCGAAAGACGAAGTTACTAATCCTAAACGGACTCTTACAACATCAATTCTCCAGAAATTGTATAACGATTCGGATATCGAAACAGTTACTATATCGCGCCTTGTTGCTGTCAGATCTGATAAACCAGTGCCGCTTAACAAAACAAGGGAATTTGTTCAAGAAATCTGCAAAGAAAGACTAGATAAAACCGTAGAAATAGGCGATATTGCTTTAGCGAATGTTTTAGGATCAGGAATAAATATTATAGTTACCCGCCCTTGAGCAAATTAAGTAAGGATGGAATATGGAAAGAGAACAGTTTCAAAAGAAAAAAAGCAAAATTCTTAAAAGAGTCGCTATTTTGTTAGCAGTTTTTATGTCACTATTTTTGATTATTGCGCTCGTATATTCAAGGTTTGGTATAGCAGGATTGTTTCAGAACAAATTCTTATCTAACATTATGGGCCTTGACAAACAACAAATATTGACGGTCCCCAGCATAACCATACAAGAAGAAGATAAAATCAAAAGCGAGCTTGGATTTGATCCCAAAACTCAGAATTTAAGTGAGCTAAAAGGGCATAAAACGATGACTATGACACTTACGCCTCAAGGAACTACTTACCTTATGAATTCGCTCCTAAAAGAAAAGAACATTGTTAATAATTTGATGGTTTCTACGACAAATAAAAACGAATTAGAAATTTCTGCTATTGCGGATGTTGCATTAATATGTAAAATGGTCGGCGAAAACAAAGAAAGCATTGAATCTTCAATTGGCGAATTGCCTGATAAGGTGCCTGTTTATTCGACTTTATCAACAAATTATAAAGGTAATAATTCTGCAATTACATCAATAAAAGTAGGCAGTTTTGATGTGCCGGGAAGTATATATACATCAATCAATGGTTCTATTGATTCAGGATTGGATCTATTTTTTGAAAATGCACTTGGCATTAAGCTTGAAAACATAAGTATCGAAAACAATCAGATAACTTTAAGTGGTGATTTCCCTGCACCGTAAAATTTAAATTCAATTGTATTAGAAATTCAATTTGCTCATTCCAAAATTAATACTATTCAGTGTAATACATAGTTCTTATCCATAATCTCGCATATTTTCATTAAATTTATATTGCTGGTAAGATCTTTCGTAATTTTTCGCAATTATTATTTACAATATCTAAAACCAAATCGATTTTTTAAAGTTTTCAAAATAAAAACCCCAGAATCAACCTTGCTGTTAATTCTGAGGCTTTTAGTTTTTAGCTTCCATAAATGCAATTTATATCGAATATTCTAACTATTTCTTTTTCTCAAAACAACAAATTTGTCTCGTGCAAATATTATCATTAAAAGCCATAAATCTACCAAAATACTATTAAAGAATCGCTATTTATAAATCTTATGAACTTTTTGGTAATTTACACCACCATGTAAGACTATAGCATCAACATTTAAAGAGAATTATTATCCTTATTGATTTAACATGACAAACATTTAAAATATTAAACTACTCAACTTCAGAAGATGTAATTAACAAATCAAAAACTTTCTTGGTGGTAATTACAGTCTGTATATAAATGTGGTCCTCTTCACGGAAACGGCTCTTCAAATCTTCCAATGGAATTTTGTACATTCTTGCAATTTCGTTGTATTCTGATTCTAAATCTTCATCGGTTACGGCAATCGATTCTAAAGCCGCAATTGCTTTAATTATTAATGTCGATTTTGCACGTACAATTGCAGGTTCTCTCATGCCAGAAACAAATTGTTCCATTGTTTGACCCATCATTTCAATATATTGCTCAAGAACAATTCCTCTTGACTGAAGTTGCTGACGGTATTCAGCAAGCATGTTATTTGCTTCGCTATCAACTAATTCATCCGAAAGTTCAAAAGTTGAGTTATCAATTATTTGATTTAAAATATCATCAAGCATACCTTGCTGTGCGGAAGCATCTGCATTTGCTTCAAGTTTGTTGCGTATAAGTGCGCGAAATTCTGCCATGCTTGGAACCCCAGCTGTTTTTGATGCAAATTCATCATTAGCCTCAGGTGCTGATTTTGAAGATATATTCTTTACTTTTGTCTTAAATACTGCAGGCTTTCCTGAAAGATCAGGTCCGCCATAACCTTCGGGGAAATTTACGTTTATGTCAAATTCTTCCCCCGCCTTTTTGCCAATGAGTTGCTCCTCAAATCCAGGGATAAAAGAGCCTGAACCAATTTCGAGGTCCACATCTTCACCTTTACCACCTTCAAATGCGACATCATCTACAAAACCTTCGAAATCGATTGTTGCGATATCACCTGACTCGGTAGCCCGGTGCGAAATTTCAAGCTTCTGAGAATTCTGATCTAAAATTCTTTGCAGTTCAGTTTCGATTGCCAATTCGGTAACCAACTGAACATTTTTTTTGACTTTAAGCCCTTTGTATGAGCCAAGTGTAACTGTGGGAACCATAGCCCCATTTACATTTTCCTGTGCCACTATTTTTTCTCCTAACATTCATATAAAATTAGTTTATTTAAAACATAAAAACCATTGTATCACAGCTTATTGCATTTTTGAAGAAAAATTATTTCAGATATGAGGATAAATTATTTCAGATATGAGGATATTGTTTGTTGCTTTTTTATATTAAATAATTATATCATTAGCTTAGTGATTATTAAAAATCAGCAATGCTTTTTAAAAAAATGGGTTAGCGGGTAGTCCCTGCTCAATCATTGATAATTGAATACTATAACTTATTTTATACAAAAAGAGGAGCCTTTATGCAAGTTTCCTCTTTTTTAAATATAATCAGAAAGCTCAGTTTGACGGCGACGAAGTATTGCGGAAAATAAACCGTCATTATATATAATATTTAGGTGTTACAAGATACTAAGCTTTGCTCGTGCTTACGAGCCCCTTGGTTGGTATCGGAGTCGGCGTTGGAGTTGATGTTACAAATTTCACTGAAACAGTGCTATTAGCTGATTTGCACACGAAAAGACCATTTTTTGCATACACTTTTACGACCAGTTTATCCTGTGTTTTCGTGCTGGAATTTGTATAAACAGTTCTGTAAAGGTTTGCATATGAAGTAAAGGTCTCAGTTGCTTTTGCATCACTGATTTCTTCAGCAGTTGCGACAAGAAATTCGCGATTATCGTTGAATTTGTACGAAAAAGATTGTATTGCAAAAGGCATTTTATTGTTAATTTGGGATGTCATGCTTTCGCGCTTTTCATTACGACTAAGAATTGTAGGGACAAAAATTCCTGCTAAAATCGCAACAACGGTAAAAAGAGAGCCAAAAATTATTATTCTTTCCTTTGTTGATAATGGTTTATGAACAATAATTTCTCTGATTACTGGAACAGCAACTGGTCCTGGTTTTGTTGACTTGGTTTGTTTTAATGCTTCTTTCTTTGTTTTTGCCTGTTCTTTGGCTTTAGTTTCAGCATCCTTTTGAAGTGCGATGCGCTTCTCTGGGTCAGATTTAAGATCCAATGCTCTATTCGTCTCAACTTCTGTTCCACAAAACAAACACGTATTTTTATCTTTGGAATCATCTATATTTATTAATGATCCGCAATTTGTACAAAAAGCTTCTTTTTTACTCATTGGTAAAGTCCTCTTTCTTGATATGATAGATTATTTAATTGAGTATATCATCGATTATATTCAACGGTCAATGAAATACTGGAATTTATGAAAAATTTATGAAAAAGATTTCTTGATTAATTTGCCTGATAATAGTAAAATGTCTTAGTAGTTCCATCAAAAAACTGTATAAATAATGCAATAAAACTGTGATAAAATGATGAAATGCATTAAAGAAAAATTTGGCATTTTGTGTTACTATTATAGTATGATTCTGTTATTAGAAAAAAGAAAATAAATTAAATGAGGTGTAAAATGGTTAAAGCAATTGTCGGAGCAAACTGGGGCGACGAGGGTAAAGGCAAAATTACTGATATGTTTGCAGCACAATCAGATGTTGTAATACGTTTTCAAGGCGGAAGCAACGCAGGGCATACGATTATCAATAATTATGGAAAGTTCGCATTACACCAGATACCATCCGGTGTGTTTTTCAGTCATATCACAAATGTTATCGGTAACGGTGTAGCACTTAATATACCTAATCTGGTCAAAGAAATCAAAGAGCTCGTCGACCGCGGCGTGCCGGCTCCCAATATTATGGTATCAGAAAGAGTTCAGATACTTCTGCCTTATCACATTCTATTCGATCAATACGAAGAAGAACGTCTCAATTCCAAGTCTTTTGGTTCAACAAAATCAGGAATAGCACCTTTTTACTCAGATAAATATGCAAAAATCGGATTTCAGGTATGTGAACTTTACGATGAGACCGCTTTAATGGAAAAAATAATTGCAACATGTGAATATAAGAATGTTTTATTAGAGAATTTGTATAATAAACCTAAGATTGATCCAAACGAATTATTTGCAACAATGATGAAATATAAAGAAATGATCCATCCTTATGTTGCTAATACTGCAAGCTTTCTAGCAAAGGCACTTAAGGAAGGTAAAAAAATACTCCTTGAAGGACAACTAGGAGCACTTAAAGACCCTGATTTCGGAATCTACCCAATGGTCACTTCCTCATCAACACTTGCTGGATTTGGTTGTGTAGGTGCTGGAATTCCTCCTTACGAAATCAAAGAAATTGTTGCTGTAACTAAAGCCTATTCAAGCGCCGTAGGTGCTGGAGAATTCGTAAGTGAAATTTTCGGAGATGAAGCTCAGCAATTAAGGACACTTGGCGGAGACGCTGGTGAGTATGGTGCAACAACAGGTAGACCAAGAAGAATGGGATGGTTTGATGCTGTCGCAACACGCTATGGATGTCAGGCTCAGGGAGCAACTGAAGTTGTTCTTACTGCAATTGATGTTCTTGGTTACCTCGATGAAATAAAGGTTTGTGTTGGATACGAAATTGATGGAGTGGTAAGTAATGAATTTCCAGTTACCCCTAAACTTGCTAAAGCAAAGCCAGTTTATGAAGTTTTACCAGGATGGAAATCTAATGTAAGAGGAATAAAGAACTTTGAAGAACTTCCAAAACAAGCGCAGGATTATGTAATTTTCGTTGAAAAGCATATTGGAGTGCCTGTTACAATGGTTTCAAACGGACCTAACCGCGACGAGATTATTTTTAGAAAATAAAAGATGGATTTATTAATTACTAAAAATATTTGGTAATAATTTAACAAGACTATAGCTTTTACTCAGTATAACCAGATATTCTTGATTATATAAAGCAAGAATGAACTGTAACTACCCAAAATGATATTGTAGAAATAGTGATTTCTCAATTATTTCATTAGAATAATGGATTTATAATACTTACTGAGTAAACGCGATAATCATTTAATTTAATTGTCAATTTGATATTATTAAAATATGAACAATGATGCTACAAATCTGGAGGTTAGCCTATGTGTGGAATAGTAGGATATGTTGGCGTAGATCAGGCAACACCAATTCTTTTGGATGGTCTGTCTAAACTTGAATACCGCGGTTATGACTCCGCTGGAGTTGCAATTTTTACCGACAAGGGAATTCAAATAGAAAAAACTCGAGGAAGGCTTAGTGTCCTTTTCGAACAGCTTGATGGCGGCGAGAAACTAAAAGGAACAATGGGTATTGGACATACAAGATGGGCGACACATGGTGGCCCTAGTGATGTAAATTCCCACCCTCATCGTAGCAATAGCGGTAAATATGTAATAGTTCACAACGGAATAATTGAGAACTATCTCGAACAGAAGAACAGACTTATTGGTCATGGATACAATTTCGTATCGGATACAGACACAGAAGTAATAGCCCATCTCATGGAGTACTATGACAAGAAATACAATGGCGACATACTTGATACAATAGCAAAAGTGATAAGCCGTTTAGAAGGATCATTTGCGTTAGGCATACTTTGCGAAGATTATAAGGACACATTTTTTGCAGTTCGCAAAGAAAGTCCTTTAATTGTTGGGCTTACAGACAAAGGTAACTATGTTGCATCAGATGTGCCTGCTATTCTTAAATATACAAGAGACATATATTATCTGGAGAATAGAGAAATTGTAGTACTAACTAAAGATGACGTAAAAGTTTACAATACGGATAAGGAACTGATTCTAAAGTCAGTTTTTCATGTAAATTGGGATATTTCAGCTGCCGAAAAGGGCGGATATGAACACTTCATGTTCAAAGAGATTATGGAGCAACCCAAAGCTTTGAGAGACACATTATCTCCAAGAATACGCGATGGAAAAATTGTTCTGGATGATATAAAATTATCAAAAGAGCAACTTATGAACATCGACCGCATTTTTATTCTTGGATGTGGTTCTGCTTACCATGTAGGTATGGTTGGCAAATACATACTTGAGAAATCAATCCGTAAACCAGTTGAAGTTGTACTTGCATCTGAATTTAGATATAGCAGTCCTATAGTTAATGACAGAACACTTGCAATTATTATTAGTCAGTCTGGAGAAACAGCGGATACTTTAGCCGCGATGAGAGAAGCCAAAAGACTTGGTGCAAGAATTCTTTCGATTGTCAATGTTGTTGGAAGTTCAATAGCAAACGATTCTGACGATGTGATTTACACATGGGCAGGCCCCGAAATTGCAGTTGCTACAACAAAAGCTTATAGCACACAGCTTTCAGTGCTATACCTTATAAATTTATATATTGCACAGTGCCTTGAGACGATGAGTAAAGAAGAGCTTGCGACTGCAATCGCAGGATTAAATGAACTTCCTTCGAAAGTAGAAGAATTGCTCGAAAACAAAGATCAGGTACAATACCTTGCATCACTTTATTACAATAGCAAGGATGTATTTTTCATAGGAAGAAATACGGATTACGCGATGTCGCTTGAAGGCTCACTAAAACTTAAAGAAATATCGTATATACATTCTGACGCTTATGCAGCAGGAGAGCTAAAACACGGAACGATTTCATTGATTGAAGAGGGGACTCTTGTTGTAGCTTTGGCAACTAATGAGAAACTTTTCGACAAAATGATGAGCAACGTTAAAGAGGTTAAAGCAAGAGGCGCAGTAGTTCTTGGACTTACATTCGAAGGCCTCGAGAGAATTGAACAAGAGACGGACCATGCTTTATATATTCCAAAGATATACGATATGTTTTATCCTTCTTTAGCTGTTATACCTCTTCAACTTTTTGGATATTACATATCTGCTATGAAAGGTTGCGACATTGATAAACCAAGAAATCTTGCAAAATCAGTTACAGTAGAATAGAACAAAGTAAAATTATATCAAGATTGTAATTTATGGGACACTGTGTTTAGTGAAAATTAATTTGTTGCATTTTGAAAATGGTTGTCGTGTTAACTTATTAAGTATGAAATCGTCATAACATTAAAAAAATAATCATAATTGGTAAACAATATAGACTTATAATTTGTTATTCATATTAATAGGATTGTTTTGATTAAAAAAGTTGTTATATGAATATTAACTAATTATATAAATTTTTAATATATTTTAAAGTTGGAGGAAATAGATGATTAATGAAACAATCCTAGTGCTGGATTTTGGTGGACAATACAATCAACTTATAGCTAGAAGAGTGCGTGAAAACAATGTTTATTGTGAAGTTCTCTCATATAAAACCTCATTAGAAAAAATTAAAGAAAAGGGATATAAGGGAATAATATTTACAGGAGGCCCAAAAAGTGTTTATGACCCCGCATCACCTCAATATAGTGAGGAAATTCTAAATCTAGGGATTCCGGTTCTTGGGATTTGTTACGGTGCACAGCTTATGGCACATTTATCTGGTGGTAAGGTCGAAAAGGCTGACAAGAGAGAGTATGGAATGACGATGCTTGATGTTGTTACTGAAAGCCTGATTTTCAAAAATGTTGATACGAGAACATCTTGCTGGATGAGCCATACAGACTATATTTCATGTCTTCCTGATGGGTTTAGCATTACTGCAACAACAAGTTCCTGCCCTGCAGCAGCTATTGAAAATGCTTCAAAACAGCTTTATAGTGTTCAGTTTCATCCTGAAGTTATGCATACAGAACAAGGTCAGCTTATGCTTCGTAATTTTCTTTTTGAAGTATGTAAATGCAAGGGCGACTGGCTGATGTCATCTTTCGTAAAAGAGTCGATTGCGCAACTGAAAGATAAAATAAAAGATAAGAAGGTTTTGTGTGCATTATCTGGTGGAGTTGATTCCTCTGTTGCAGCAGTTATGATACATAAGGCTGTAGGCAAGCAACTTACATGCATATTTGTTGATCATGGACTTCTTCGCAAGGATGAAGGCGATCAGGTAGAAAAGATTTTTACGGAACAATTTGATATGAATCTTATCAGAGTTAATGCTAAAGAAAGATTCCTTAGCAAACTTGATGGAGTGTCTGATTCCGAGACGAAAAGAAAAATAATCGGTGAAGAATTTATACGTTTATTTGAAGAAGAAGCTAAGAAGATTGGTACAGTTGATTATCTTGTTCAAGGAACGATTTATCCAGACGTTATAGAAAGCGGAGTTGGCGATGCAGCAGTAATCAAGAGCCATCACAACGTTGGCGGACTTCCTGATTATGTTGATTTCAAAGAAATAATAGAGCCTCTTAGGAATCTTTTTAAAGATGAAGTAAGAAAAGCTGGCATTGAGCTAGGGATTCCAGAGCATCTTGTTTGGAGACAGCCATTCCCAGGCCCTGGTCTTGCAATTAGAATAATGGGTACAGTAACAGAAGAAAAGCTTGAATTGTTACAGGAAGCTGACGCGATTTTTAGGGAAGAGGTTGCAAAAGCAGGTCTTGACAGAGAGTATAATCAATACTTTGCCGTTTTGACAGGAGTAAGAAGTGTTGGAGTAATGGGTGATGAGCGCACATATGACAATACAATCGCACTAAGAAGCGTAACTACTACTGATTTCATGACAGCGGATTTTGCAAGAATCCCATACGATCTTCTCGCAGTTATTTCAAACAGAATTATTAATGAAGTCCGTCATGTGAATCGAATAGTTTATGACATAACAACAAAACCCCCTGCCACAATTGAGTGGGAGTAGCCGTTAAGCTGTGAAAAGCCGCATAAACACTGGCTTTTTCGCTCCTCTAATACTGTAGTGATAACCGATTGATAACCGTTTATTATTTTAGAGTAACTTTATAACATATTAAAAACCTAAAAATTTGGACTTAGCTGAGTAAAATCAGCTAAGTCCTTTTTTGGCGTTTGATAATATGTATTATCTTAATTTCATCGTAAAATGCACATTAACGTTTGCTTCATCAAAACCAATGCTGTTATGAAAAATTCGGCTTTCTTTATTAGATAACTCGCAATCTGAAGCAATCATAGAACTTCCATTTTCAACAGCCCATGTCTTAGCAAAGTTAACCAACTCCCTTGCGATGCCATTTCTTCTATATAAAGGTTTAACGTATATGCCTTCCAAATATGCTACTGGATTAGAATCTATTTTGCCCTCAACATAATCATTTCTAATGGAAAGGCTTAAAAATGCAACATATATATCATTAATTTGATATAAATACTCATTCTTATATTCACCATTCTTAAAAACTTTCAGCATTTCGATAACAGAATTATGCGGCCACAACTCATTACATAGCTCTGCCCATGATTTTGCATTGGTATTTGTCACATGGCTAATTTTCATATAATTAATTACCCTTTCCTCCATTGTTTAGGTGCATCATTAAACACTTCTGATGTTGCCGGCCAGTTAGTTTTCCATTCATCATATTCAGCTAAAGAGATATTTCCATCTGAAAGTTCTTTTTTCACTTTTGCCCACTCAGCTAAAGACGATTCCAAATCCGCTCTATTGAAATATATGCCAGTGCGTTTCTTGGGCTCACCGTAGTGATTAATGTATTCCATTTCATCAAATGTGACTTCGTTTAAGTGATCAATCTCCTGTTCCATTAAAGTTATCATAACATCTGATGTCGAGACAATTGACGGAGCACTTAAGTATTCTAAACTAACATCTAAAGCGTTTGCAATATAAAACAAGACTTTTTCTTTTGGCACTCTGGTTCCTGTTTCATATTGAGCCATACGAACGTCCGCAGTCGTTTCGCCGAAGCCTATGGCAACACCAAGTTCTTTTTGAGTTAGTCCTCTCATGTTTCTGGCTTTTCTAATTCTATCTCCAATGGTCATTTTAAACACTCCTAAACAAATAAGTTATATATAGTATAGCTTATTATAAAACAAAAATCAATGTCTTAAACAAAAAAGTTTAAATTTATTTTTCAAAAATACTTGACATAAGCAAATATGTTTAGTATACTTAGGACAAGTTAAACAATATTGTTTAGCGAAACAATGCAATATCAATATTGAAAAAGTTTTTTTGAGGTACTTCCCACTATTCAGAGCAAAGCAAAAACTGCGCCAAGACCTCCCGCAAGGAGCGAGCGAGAAACAGGGTTTTGCAAATAACAGGTTGCACCTGTTAATGCGATGACGGATAGCAGGCACAATGGTACTCCTGCCCAGTCACAGCTTGAGCGTTGAAGCGGTGAAAACCGTGAGCCGTCGCACGTAATGGGGGTAGCTTGCCAGCAAGGCAAGGGGTGAAATTCCCGTGATGCGAATTAGCCATTCACAGCCTCAATAAAACTTTATTACTAACTTTAATTACTGCTTTGATATTACATAGCTCAAAAAGATTGAGCTTAAACATGGGAAGGAGGAAAAGACATGGCAGAGTCATTATTAATCAAAGCAGATGAAATAGCTGGGGAGCTTGGAGTATCAAAACCATATGCGTATAAGTTGCTCCAACAATTGAACAGCGAATTAAAGAAAATGGGCTATATAACAATAGCCGGCAGAATCAGCCGCAAATATTTTTATGAAAAAATATACGGCGCAAATTTAGAAGAAGAGAGGAAATAAAAAAATGGCAGCATTTAAGGTAGAAAACGGCACTTGGTATGTGTCATATCGCATAAAAGATTTGCAGGGCAAAAGAATTCAAAAAGTTAAAAGAGGGTTTGTCACAAAAAGAGAGGCTTTAGAGTTTGAAAGAGAAGCATTACTGCAAAGCGATTCAAATCTTGAAATGAATTTTGCATCGTTCGTTGAAATTTATATCAGCGACTTGAGAAACCGCATTAAAGAAAATACTTGGCGAACAAAAGAAAGCATGATAAACAAAAAGATTTTGCCGTATTTCAAGGACAAAAAAATCAATACAATTTTACCGAGAGATATTATTACCTGGCAAAATGAAATTATCGCGCAAGGCTTTTCACAAACCTATTTAAAAAGCATTCACAATCAAATCAGCGCCATATTCAACCATGCAGTTCGATATTATGAGCTTAAATCTAACCCTGCCGCAAAGGCTGGAAATATGGGCAAAAAAGAAACCGAAAAAGAAATGCTTTTCTGGATTAAGGAAGAATATCTGAAATTTTCAGATTCAATGATGGACAAGCCGTTATCATTCTATGCGTTTGAGATGCTCTACTGGTGTGGAATACGAGAAGGCGAATTGTTAGCTTTAACGCCAAAGGATTTTGACTTTGAAAAAGAAACAGTTTCTATTACAAAATCATATCAGCGTTTTGATAAGCGAGATGTAATCACCGAGCCTAAAACACCAAAAAGCAAACGAGTTATACAGCTGCCAGATTTTCTTTGTGAAGAGATGAAGGAGTATATTAACTCAATATATGGAATTGAGGCAACAGACAGAATATTCCCATTTACCAAAAGCTATCTTTATAATGAGATGAAAAGAGGCAGCAAGGAACAGGGCGTTAAAAAAATCAGAATACATGATTTGCGGCACAGTCACGTATCACTGCTAATTAATATGGGATTTTCCGCAGTAGCAATCGCAGACCGTGTCGGGCATGAGAGTATTGATGTCACTTATCGATATGCTCACTTGTTCCCGACAAAGCAAGCAGAAATTGCAAATAAATTAAGTATAGAAAGAGGGTAAAAATCATGTCGCAGAAAAACAGAGATCAAAAAAATCGTTGGCGAAACAAAACAGTAGCTTTCAGAGTTTCACCAGAGGAGTGGGAGCAGGTTGAAACTTTTGCAAGGCTTTCAGGTTTGAACAAGCAGGATTATCTTATTGCAAAGGTGTTACAAAAGGATGTAGTTGTAAATGGTAACCCAAGAGTTTATAAGGCGTTAAGGGATCAACTCACTAATATTTCTTTTGAGCTAAGTAGGCTTGAAACTTTAAACTCTGAAAACACAGAGCTTTTAGAAGACATTCGCTTCGTTGCTGAAATTCTAAAAGGACTAAAGGGGGAGCAATGATGGATATAAAAGAAAAAACGACCGTTCCAATTTCGTCTGTTGGTGCAGACGAAGAACAGCCGCTCTCGATAATTACTAATAATAGTATACCCGATAATTCAACAGAAAACAATGATGAATTTGATTCTGATGAACTGCAAGATTACTTTTGGAAAAAGAATAATCCTAACCATCTTGAAACAGTTTCACTCACAGAACTTTATGATACTGCTTACCAACCGAGAACACAAATAATTGATAATCTTCTTTCAGCTGGTGTGTATCTATTCGCAGG
>JBBQKF010000011.1:0-54513 GCA_038326615.1 Saccharofermentanales bacterium
TGCCAATGTGATGTTGTGCCAATGGTACCGGACCATGGACTTGTTGTGTTATTCTCCCATGGACCTGTCAAATTAATTCGTGCATCTGTGTCGTCAATTTGAATCGTAGTATCGACTGCAGAAACATTTAGCATTGACATAGGTAAAAGAGTTAATGTTACAGCTAGGGATAAAATTAGCGCTAAGATTTTTTTCATAAATACCTTTCCCTCCTTTGAATTGATTGTTTCGTTCGACATTTTGTTTCCTCCTTCAAAATATTTGCTTCTTTATTTAATCAAAAGGATATCACCTTTTAGAAACCGCGAAATTTGATGGATTATTGATGCAAATTGCTAATCAACCTTTAATTGCACCTAAGTTCATGCCTTTGACAAAATATTTCTGGAAAAACGGATATACGAGTATAATTGGAAATGTTACGACTACCATAACTGTGACCTTAATAACTTCTGGTGTTGGTAAATTGCCTTTACTTGCTTGCTGCCTCATCATTTCTCCTAAATTTGTTAAATCAAGCGCTGCACTTGCTTCCCCGGCCTTAATTACAAGATAAAGAACATACTGCAATGTGTATAAAGATTTATTAGTAACAAAAAGCAAGGTTGTTCCAAAGTCAAGCCAAGCACCAACAAAGCCAAAAAATATGAATGCCGCAATTACAGCCTTTGACATAGGAATAATAAGCTGTGTAAAGATAGTAAAATAATTTGCTCCGTCAAGCATCATGGATTCTTCTAATCCATCTGGTATATCTTCAATAAATGTTCTAAAAATTATCATACTGAAAAATGAAAACGCACCTGGTATAACATAAACTGAAAAATTATTAATGAATCCGAGTTTTGAATATAATATGTAATATGAAATTACTGTTCCACCGATAAACATTGGTATCATTAGCATATAAAGGAATCCTTTTCTTCCACGAAGCCATTTCTTTGACAAAGCATATGCCGCCATCATACATACAGAGACTGAGAAAATAGGTCCGATGGCACATCTAGCTATTGTTATAAAAAATGCTCTAATTAGATCAGGATACCTTAAAACAAAATTGTAATTATCTAAAGTGAACATTCTTGGGAAAAACCATATCGGTCCTTCAGCAGCATTTGGGCCATTATTTAATGAGAGAACCAGAATGTACCAGAATGGGTAAATTGTAAGAATGGATAAAACAACCATAAATGCAACATTGAAAAAATCAAAAGTTTTTTCCCCTGCACTTCTGCTGTTTAATATACTATTAGTTCTTTTGTTAATTTTCATTTGCATATTCATATTTTTAATTTTGCTCGCCTTCTTCTTTAAAACAATGATGTGTTGTTAAGTTTCTTAGTGATAAAATTAGTACTTATTATAAGAGTCATACATATTAGCCCATTGAATAATCCGACTGCTGCTGATAATGAATATTCTCTGTTTAAAATTCCTTTAAAGTAAATCCATGTATTCAAAGTATCCGTTGATGTTCTTATTACTTGATTTTGCAAATTGAATATCTGATCGAAATTGGTACTAAACAATCCTCCAATGCTTAAAATAAGCATTATGCTAAATGTTGGTATCAAAGCTGGTAAGGTTATGTGCAAACATCTTTTAAAACGACTTGCACCGTCAACTGCTGCTGCTTCATATAACTCAGGGCTAATCCCTGTTATAGCGGCAAAGTAGATAATTGTTGCCCAACCGACTTCTTTCCAAATATTTGTTATTACTAGATAAGGCAGGAAATTGTCAGGATTTTGCATGAACGAGATTCTTTCTCCACCAAACAATAATATTTTGATATTATTAATAAATCCCGATGGGTCTGTGCTCAAAAATGTATAAACTAGTCCAGCTACAAGCACCCACGAAACAAAGTGCGGAATATATGAAACTGTCTGTACAAATTTGCGATATTTCTGGCTATGAAGTTCATTCAGCAGTAGTGTCAATAAAATCGGTAGAGGCATTCCAGTAACAAATAATGTTGCACTATAACTAAATGTTCTCCAAAATAATTTATAAAACCACGGTTGAGATAAAAACTTAAAATTATCTAATCCTACAAATTTGCTGGAAAACCCAAAGTTAGCACCGAAAATGTCATAATCCTGAAAAGCTATAACATTTGTTATCATTGGAATATATGCAAATATCAATGTAAGTATTATAGCCGGTGCTATAAAAAGGTATAACTGATAGTGTTCTAAAATCTTCTTTTTTTCAATTCTTTCTGTTCTTTTTGTCATGTGATACAACCCCAAACTAATTTAATATCTAAATGATATCATAATAAAAATATGAGTACAGATGATATTTTAACTATAATGATATGTAATTTAACTAAAATGGATTAATTATTTACTTTTCTTTATATACTATTTGACATAGAATTTTAGAGTGCATATAATCAAGAAACAAATAGAGTAAATGTTGCTAATAAAACTTGAATTCTTTGATTTATATTAGAGATTCAATTTAATAAATCATTGCTCTTTTAAAGTTGACTGTGCTAGATATTAAAGTTATATTATATATTTTTATATATTAGAAAAAGGGAGAAGCTATAAAATATGATTAATGATAGTGATTTATTAAGGTCAACAGCAAAGAGGCAGAGATCAAAAAGAACGTTATTTCACGCAGATTTTGCTGGGGTTTGTGAAGAAATGGTTTTGAAATATTACGGTGCAACCTCTTATGATAATTTATGCACGCAACTAGGGTTTTATAATCCAAAAAGGATCTGGCCTCTAAGGAAAAACAATTCGCCTGAGTTTGATTATTCCTCATATTTTAAGGATATTGAAATTCCTCAGAATGGGATATTTATGATTTATATATTAAGTATGGTGATAAAATCGCTTTTGATGGTGGACTTGGCACCCAATCCGTGATGCCTTTTGGGACAAAAGACGATGTAATTCACGAAACAACAAAACTCGTTAATGTTTTGGGTTCTAATGGAGGATTAATTCTATCCCCTTCTCATACTCTTGAACCTGAAGTTCCTATGGAAAATATAATTGCATTTATTGAAACGGCGCAAAAACTTTGTATTGATAGAAATTGACGTTTGAAAGTAAAAGAATAAGTAAATATTTAGACAAATAACAAATGAACATATTTGAAGAAAAAGAGCATATTTGAGAAAATAGTATTTATATTAAATACAAATTTGGAGGGCAAATGAACAAGAAACTGCAAGTCTATTATTTTTCAGGAACACACTGGGATCGGGAATGGTATCAATCGTTTCAGGGATTTAGGTACAAATTGGTTAAAATGATTAACGAATTAATTGATTATATGGAGAGCGAGCCTGGCTTTGAAGTTTTCCACTTTGACGGGCAAACTATAGTTCTTGAGGATTATCTTGAGATTGAGCCAGTAAAAAGAGCGCGGCTCGAAATACTGATAAGAAGCAATCGTATAAAAATTGGTCCTTGGTATTGCATGCCAGATGAATTTTTGCTTTCCGGTGAAAGTCTGATTTCAAATCTGCAGCTTGGACACAAAATTTCCAGCCAATTCGGCTCGAAGGCCTGGGATCTCGGATATATCTGTGATATCTTCGGTCATATTGCACAAATGCCTCAAATTTTTAATGGTTTCAATATTACCTCTTCATTACTTGCAAGAGGAATAAACGAAGGTGACTCATCTGCATTTTTCTTATGGAAATCTCCTGATGAAAGTGAATGTATAACCTTTAATGTTCCTGAAAACGGTGGGTATGGGGCATTTTCATCCCGTGTTCTTGGATATGATGATGCAGGGCCGGTAATTGTAGCTGATTATGTTTCAAGGATAAAGGAATATTTTGATTCTGAGATGAAAAGATCTTCGTTACCCTTTATTGTTGCTATGGATGCGCATGACCATCAAAGTGTTCATAAAGAAACCGTTAAAATCATCAAAACAATCCGCGATAGCTTTCCTGATATGGAAGTTCATCATGCTAATTTATCAGACTTATTTAAAACAATCTCTTCTGAGTATAAAGAGAGGCTTCAAACAATTTATGGTGAATTGAATAAAACATTGCGTGCAAACGAGACTATGGTTCTTATTTCAAACACACTTTCAAGCAGATATCCATTAAAGAAAGACAATGACATATGCCAGACTTTGATGGAGAAATGGACTTTGCCATTACATTTGATTTCTTCTTTAAATGGTAATCAAATTCAACACACTTACCTTGAAATTGCGACAAAACATCTACTTCAAAATCACCCTCATGATTCAATCTGCGGATGTTCAATAGACCAGGTACACAAAGATATGGAATATCGTTTTGATCAAGTAAAAATGATATCCAATGAAGTAATCAATGATTCTCTTTCAAATGAATACAAAAACATTGTTAAATCCAATGTGCATGAAAAATTGCTTTGCGTTTTCAATCCTTTACCATATGACAGAGAGGAATTAATTTTTGTTGAGATAGCATTTGATAAAAATTACCCAACAACATTCACAAATGGGTTTGGTTATCAGTTTATCAACAGTTTTTTGATTTTAGATGATAAAAATAATGAAATCCCATATCAAATATGCGAGATAAAGAAAGACTATACCGTCCGTACTCAAAATCAAATAACAATTAAAGCTGACGTTTACAAGATCGGGTTTAATGCAAAATTATCTGCTATGGGCACAACCGGATTTAAAATCGTCCCCCAAAAAGGTAATGTCAGATATTTTAATAACTCTAAATTGAACATTAATGAAGCAGAAAATGAATTTATCAAGCTTTCCATTAATTCTGATGGTTCTATTAATATCAAAGATAATAGAAATGGCAGGGAATACAAAAATCTACTTACTTTTGTTGATGATGGAGAAATAGGAGATGGATGGTATCATTGCAATAGTATTCAGGATAGCTGTTTTGTATCAAAAAATGACGCTATGATTGAAAGAATTATTTGTGGCCCATCTTTTACGCGTTTCAAAATAACAAAATTTATAACCATTCCTAAAAACATGGAGTACGGTAATCCGCAAATTAAACGAAGCGATGAGTTTGTACAAATGAAAATTGAAAGCCAAATAACTCTCTCAAGCGCTGAAAATTTTATTCGGGTTGAGACAACAATTGATAACACTGCACGCGATCACAGACTTAGGATGTTTTTCCCAACAGGGATAACTTCTGATAAATATTTTGCCAATCAGGCATTTTGTTTCAACGAGCGTGATACAGGAATTGATATTTCGACAGCGACCTGGAAAGAGCCAGAAGTTCACGAAAAACAGATGGCATCAATAGTTGGAAAACGCAATAGCAAAGGAGATGGGATTGCTATTGCTTCAGATTATGGGCTTCATGAATGTGCAGCATTTAATGATAACGACGGAAATATTGCAATTACTATGTTTCGAGCCTTCACTAAAACTGTTTTAACAAATGGAGAAGATGGTGGAGAAATTTTAGGAAAGCATCAATTTTCTTTTTCTTTAATTCCTTTTACAAATGAAACATCTTTCGCAAAATTACAAAAGACTAATGATTGTCTTAGCACAGGTGTCAATGCTACAGTTTTTAATACCAACTTAAATGGGGAAGTGGAATTAATAGTTGTTGATAATATGAATTCAGATGTAAACAATTCAGTTTCAAGTTTCAATGAAAATAAATCTTCCATTGAGAATTTTCATAATCTTATAGGTAGTTACATCAAAATCGACAGCGACAGTGTTTGTTATAGCACTCTCAAAGTTCCTGAAAGCGGCGAAGAAAATTGTGCAATTCTAAGAGTTTTCAACTGTTCTGACGAAAATGCGACTGCAAAAATTAGATTATTTAGAAACATCAAAAGTTCATGTTTTACAAATCTTCTCGAGGAAAGCATTATGAATATTCTACCTCAATCAGAAGCAGCAAATGCTATTAAATCAGCTAATTCCAGTGATTTCACGGAAATGTCAGGTAAAATTTGTGATAGTAAAAATCAAATTGAATTTGATCTTCCAAAATGGAAAATAGCAACAATTAAAATTTGTTTTGAATAATTTTGAAAGGAAATCCGAAATGATTAACGCTAAGATAACATTTCCTGACTGGCAAGATATTAACACTCTTCAAAAAAATAGATTGCCAGCACGAAGCTACTTCATTCCATTTGGCAGCGAAACTGATGCAATTGCATATTCTCCTTCTTCAAGAGAAAATATAAAATCCAATAGTTTTTTATTGTTAAATGGAGTTTGGGATTTTGCCTATTTGGATACTGTTTCGAAAATTCCTTCAGGTTTTCCATCTTCTGGTTGTACAAAATACGATTTATCTTTTACTAAAGAGACAGTACCACATACATGGCAATCTTCATATTATGAACCGCATTTCTATGTAAATAACAGGTTCCCTTTCCCCGTAAACAAGCCACTTGTCCCCTTTGAAAACCCTGTAGGCTTATATCAGAAAACCTTTATTTTATCGGAATTGTTTAAGTTTGAAAATGTCATTCTAACTTTTCTAGGAGTAAGTAGTTCCTTTCATGTATACATAAATAGTAAAGAAGTCGGTTATAGTGAAGGTAGTCATCTTCCATCAGAGTTTGATGTAACCAATTTTTTACAAAAGGGTGAAAACAGCATAACATGCATAGTATACAAATGGTGTAATGGTTCTTATCTTGAATGTCAGGATATGTTCCGCTGCAATGGAATTTTCCGCGATGTTTATCTGACAGGCGAAAGTGATAATAGAATCTGGGATTATTCTTTGGATATCAAACCTGCTACAGATGAATTTGCTGGATATTTAGATGAAAGAGATTTCATTATTAATTTGGATACAGATATTAAAAGCGTATCCGATTATTTTGTAACAGTTAAATTATTTGGCTCTTCTTTAAACGAAATAATTACAGAATCTAAAAGAAACTGTGGAAATTTCAAATTAACTGTTAAAAATCCGAAGTTGTGGTCTTCGGAGCACCCCTATTTATACAAGTTACTAATTACCTTGTGCGACGAATACAAAAATCCAATTGAGTTTGTTGCCCGCGATTTCGGATTTAAAACTATCTCAATTGATGATGGAATATTTAAAATCAACAATACTCCGATAAAGATAAAAGGAGTGAATCGTCATGATTCAACCCCCGTCACTGCTTACGTTGTCACTTTTGATAATTTGAAAAAAGACATAATGCTTATGAAGGATTTTAATGTAAACACAGTCCGTACATCTCATTATCCAAATGATCCTGTTTTCCTCGAGCTTTGTGATAAACATGGATTATATGTGATTGATGAGTGCGATTTAGAGACACAGGGAGCATTACATATTGAAGAAGGTGAGGATTGTTTTTCCGATGATCCCGCTTGGGCGCATAATTATATTGACAGAATGACGCGCATGGTCCAACGCGATAAAAATTGCACATGTATTATCATGTTTTCTCCTGGCAATGAAGCAGGGTTTGGACGCAATTTTGATGAAATGTATAAAGTTTCAAAAGGTATTTGCCCAAAAATTCCTGTTTTGTACGAAGGATTTTTTCATCGAACAAAAGCTGGTTTTGATGTTATTAGTAGTATGTACCCCAATGTTGATACCTTAATTGATTATGGTGAAAACCATACAGATAAGCCGTTTTTTATGTGTGAATACCTTCATTCGATGGGGCTTGGGCCAGGTGGATTTGATGAATATTGGGAACAGATTTATAAATATCCGAATTTACTAGGTGGGTGTGTTTGGGAATGGTGTGACCATGTCGCTATAGGGAAAAACGGTAAGTACCTTTATGGCGGCGAAAGTGGTGAATACATTCATGACAGCAATTTTTGCATTGATGGTTTGTTTTATCCTGATAGAACTCCATCATCTGCTGCTTTTGCAATGAAACATGCTTATCGCTCGATTATTACAAATTATGATAATGGAATAATGGCGATTAGAAATACAATGTCATTCACTTGTTTTGAAACCTCATCTCTTAAGTGGGAGCTTATCTGTGACGGAGTTATAATTCAATGCGGTATTTTTAATGATTTTAGAATTGCACCTCTTTCAAAAATAGAGATCCCTATCTCCGATTTTAATCTATCGTTAATTTCAGCTGGTAAATATTATCTGACAATAATTACAACACAAGAAAATAATATAATCGACAAGGATCAGTTTTTCATCCTAAATGTTCCTAAAGAAAACATCGACAACTCAAAAACTTTTCCATCACTTAATATATGTGAAGACCAATATTATTTTGTTATTAAGGGGCATAATTTTGAATATACGATTTCAAAATATAGTGGTACCTTTACAGGTCTTAAAAAGGATCAGATAGAATATCTTTATCAAGGGAAATCCGATTCGCACAGATTTGTTGCACCCGGACCGCAAATAAATATTTATAGAGCGCCAACCGATAATGACATGTATATAAAAAATGAATGGCTCAAATCAAATTACCAGATGCTCTGGACTTTTATTGATTGTTGGGAATCAAGTGCGTCCGAAAGTGGATTTCTAGTTACTTTCAAAGGGAATTTAAGCGCCCCGTCAGCCAACCCAATTTTTGATATAAAAATTGGCATATGTGTAAAAAACAGCGGTGAGATCATAATTTCCCCAATAATTACTCCATTAAAATCTGATTTACCATATCTTCCGCGCTTTGGAATGAAAATGATTATGTCCAATAATTTCCAATCGGTTGAATATTGCGGATTAGGTGACAGAGAGAATTATCCGGATTTTAGCTCGCACAATACGATTGGAATTTATAATTGTAATGTTGACGAAATGCGCGAAAACTATATTAAACCTCAGGAATCAGGAAATCGAGGTTGCTGCACATATGCAAAACTCTCAAATCGGAGTAGTAGTATATTGTTTACAGGTGAAGATTTTAACTTTAATACCAGTAATTATTCCATTAAAGATCTTTCAGAAAAGAAGCATAATTACGATTTAGTTAAATTTGATTATGTCGAAGTTTTTGTCGATGGATTTATGTCAGGCATTGGTAGCAATTCGTGTGGTCCACTCCCCATCGAAAAGTATTTAGTGAAGTCAGAAAAAATGGAGTTCCAATACTCAATTAAGTTATTATGAAGGTAAAACACATGAATTCACGCAGAGAAGCATAGCTATGTGATGAGCACTATGTTTCCCTTACTCTATTATTGTACCTTCAGGTGCATCTATTGCAAAAAATGGAAATCCTACAATTTGCTCCTTAAATTCAAATGTCAGACAAATTGCAATGTCGTTTTGTTCTGCATTTGATGTTCCTGATTTTTTTCTTCATTAGTCTTGATTGCATTATCTAATATTAAAGGACGAATCTCTATTCTCCCGTTAATTTTTTGAGTTACATCTGCATTTTGTTCAAGAACTTTATAACAATCGGGGTTCCGAAATTCAAACCAATCGAGCGGATTTTTTATCCATTCCAGATAAAAGGCGTCTACTAGTTTTTCATAATTAACTTTGGTTTCTTTAACAGGAGTAATTTGACGTTTTCTTAGAAATAATTTGTCTGGATTTTCACAACCAGACTCAAAAATATAGTCTGAATAATTACTTATTACAGAGGGTTTGTCTGAACCACATTCAAGTGGCATTGCATAACACCAATTTCGGTTTTGGGTAAAATTTACCATGTCCCAACCATGTGGATGTAACCTGGCATCAAATTCTTCCTGCAAAGCTCTCAGATACCATCTTTTAAATTGGCAGGCCTATGTGCTCTGTCAACAGTACACATCCACGTCTCATCTGATACTATTTGAGTAGATGCAGATTTCTTATTAACGTTTTCACTGAATATTTCTACTATATTTTTGTTACTATTTTCATTGTAAATGTAATCGATATTAAGGTTAAACAAAAGCCCTGGTTTTCCAGTCACCCAAGTACCATCACCTAAGCCATAATACAGAACAGTAATTGCAATAATATTTTTCCCAGTAACAAGTGATTTTGTTACATCATATGTATCGACATCAGGGCACCGAGGGTCGCATGGAGCGGGCCCCCATCCAATCCGATTTCCATTTATTGTTAACAAATATCGACTATCAGCGACAATATAACAATTTGCCTTGCTCCAGTTTTGTTCTAAAATAAATTCTTTTCTAAACAGAACAAAAGTATTTGGAAGCATTCTTTGTGATGGATACCATATCCATTTAGCTGGATGCAGATTAATTCTTGATAAATTATTTACCATATTCTCAATTGCAAATTTTTCCATTGGGAACTCCTTGTTTTAAGAATTTTTCATATCAGGGAATGACAATTCTTATCAGAATAAATATTATCAAACAGTTTTCTTATTAACACAATTATTAATAATATCTCGACTTAATTGAATTAATTTGACAAACCATATTTGTGTACCTACAAATTCGTTGCACGTCTTTAATGATAAGAGTATTTGTATATAATTTTATAGTTTTGCAATGGAAATACGATAAGCATCATTACAATAGAGATGTCTATTCTAAAACTAATTCCAGAATGTCTTTAATGTTTCTCACTTTTTTGTACAAAAGGCCATCAAGTCCTGCCTCAGAAACATTACCATCATCTACGCCAATTACTTCAAATCCTGCAAGTTTTAAAGAAAGAACTCCAGCCGAAGAATCCTCAATCCCAATTACTTTGTGGTTTTCTTCTCGTGAAATCCCTAATCCGACTTTACTTGTCTCTGCGTATAACCACGGGTGGGGTTTTGCAGACATTTCTCCAAGTGTTCCACAATTACGGCTATTGAATGTTGTTCCAGCGGTTATAATCGCATCGTAAAAATCAACTGGATCTCCCATGCCAAGTTGTGTGAAAGCTGAAATAATTTCTGGCATTGCCTTTTCATAAAGACCACTTGTTACAAGCCCTATTTTGATTCCTTCATTTTTAAGAGTCACTAAAACTTCTTTTAGTCCTTCAACAGGGGTGAACGCATCCTTTTTACCTCTTCCGCACAAAATTTCATTCATTTCATATGAAGTGATTTTAAAATAAAGCTCGCGAGCATCTTCTAACAATTCGTTTTCACCGTATTTATTTATACAATACTGTAAATGTTCAGATACTGAAAAGCCTGAAACAAAAGAGAAATCCTCATTTTCAAGCAGGAAATTTCTATTGCAAAAAAGCTCCTGCATACTTCTTTCAATAATCCAAATCCAAAAACTTTCACTCTTTACACTGGTTCCATCCAAATCCATCAAGACTGCTTTTGCCTTTGGTTTAAATTTAGTCTGAGGGTAATAATATAGTGACTGCATTCCTGAATTGGAATTTATATTGACTAAAATTTTGTTTTCCAGAAAAATAAATTCAGATTTGCCATCAATTGGTGAAAGAATTTTCTTAACTCCATCAACTCCTACTGAAAACATTTGATTTGAAGTTTCATTGATTTTCCTAAATTCTTCAAAATTATCCATATCCATCTCATTTCAATTATATTTTTTGTCCCTGCTTCTTTTATTATTTAAAAATTATTATCGATAAGGTCATCTAATAATATCTATATTGCTTTATGGCAAAACATTTATAATATTCATAATGAATTTTTTGATACTAATAACATCCAAAATCGAAATTCTTGAAGTGTTTGTGATAATACCAGCAGTTAGATAAGATTGCTCTAATGACTTTATTCCCAAGAGATGCTGCTTAATTTTCGCAAGATCCATAATTGTGCATTGCCCATCTCCATCTACATCTCCCTTGACTGCTAATGCATATGTGTCGATTTTTGCTGCCCCATCGTATAATTCAAGATTAAATCCTGTGGCTACATAAGGAAATTCGTTGTTATAGTTTCTGTCAAGCATATCATTTCTGTTGCTGTCTATGATTTTTATTGAATAGCGGGCGGTGTTATAACTTAGATTGCCTGTAAATACTTGTTTAGTGGTGCCGGTACTGATGTTTTTTACTTGTTTTGTAACTTCATCTGCTGAATATGTTCCCCAATTATAAATATTCAAAGGAGCTCCTATTGAAGGATTGTTTCCGTGCAACCTCAACCCGTCAAACATTTTCCAATTGTTATGGTTATAGTTTATTACGACATTGTGAACTCCATCAACTGTAGCTTCTATTAAAGGTGACATATAGATATTACTTGTCCACGTGCTGTGATTCAACAAAGTAATTGACGGGTTAACAGCAGCTGGTGCACCGTCGATTGTTATTGCGGCACTTGCATTGCCAAGGTAGCAGGCGTAGTACATTTCAAAAGATTTGCCGGTAAAAGTAAAACTTATTGTCCACGGAACGTCGGAAGAGTTATGGCTTGAAGTGCCTCCTATCGCCGGCGGACTTGCTGTTGCCCATGCTGTACTATTATCGTTGGGTTCACTTGATGTTATATTAATATCTGTATCGTCAATAATTAATGTTCCATTTTGGGAGCCAGGTGTCGGTATCGGTGTTGTAGTTGGTGCTATTGTTGGTGCTATTGTTGGTGCTATTGTTGGTGCTGTTGTTGGTGCTGTTGTTGGTGCTATAGTTGGCGTTGGTGTTATTAAAGCTGCGGGTTTCCATCGATAAACCAAAACAGAGCCCCAATACATTTCTTCCAAAAAGGAAAGATATGTTCCATCTGAAAGTTTATTAACATTAAGAGGATTTGAAACATCAAGCCACCCAGGTGTATCCCCTCCTGCTTCAGGTCCCGGAAGCATATGCCCTACAGGCTGCCCAGTAGTTTTGTTGAAAATCTGCATCCTTGTGTCATTTAAAAACGCAGTAAAGAAATAATCACCCTCCACTGCCATGCCTGGTATAAGATTTACATATGGGATAGGGTATGCCTGATATGCATCATTTGTTGTCTGGTAATCAATCTGCCAAAGTTTTGATGGTGAAACTGACCAATTAGTATATCTTGCAAATACGCGTCCTGAAACCTTTGAATTGCCGCTGTCTTTGTTGGTTGGAGTAAATCCACCAATATACATTGAGTCTGTACCTGCTTCATAAATCACTTTGTTAACACTGTTAAATGATGATGGAATTGCATAATCTGCTTTGTTTGTTGACGAGTACACAGGAACACCATAGGCATTTAATCCGCTCATAATATATTTACGGATAACGCCTGCTGTCGGCACCCAGACATTCATATTCGTATCAAAATCAATAGCCCAGTTGCCATTGAGCGAAACCGATGAAGTTTGAACTTCACCACTTTCAATTTGACCATTACCATTATTGTCTACCCAAATGAAGGACTGATTTACCGGAATAAGCCTGTTGGGTTGCCACCATGTATTATTTGCATTTCTTCCGTTTTTTGAAAACAAGGCGCAGGGAATTGCAATGTCGCTTCCGCTTGCGAAGCGGTAAACTGCATAGCTACCCGAGTACATGTCTGTGAGCGTCATGAATTTTGTTCCATTATAGTAAATAATCTTCGGTGTGCTAAGTCCGCCGGTGTCGTTATATGTGTTTCTCAAGTCATGGGGATATGTGATATGGTCAAGTGTTTCAGCAACAAATGTCCATCCGTCCCCTGATCCCTTGGTCAAGTTCTTTTCGAATACTTCAGTTTTCGTATATACTTTTATAATGTTATCTCCGTCGTTATCAGTTGCGGTATCAAGTGAAGCCGTGTCCAAAAATTGAGTTCCTAATGTTCTCCACCTCATAGTACCTGATGAATTATAACTTTCAATATGAGTGCCCTGTCCGGGGGTACCCATCGCAATATAAATATTGCCCTGATTATCAATTCCAACGCCGCGGAGTGAATAAAATCTCATTTCACCGTCATATAATCTGCCGGGGATTTTACCATTAGCTAAGCTGAAAATACCGCCATCAACTCCAAATGTTGTAACGGTAGCAGGATTTGACGGATCATATATTTTTACATTTTGTCCGATACCATCATCCGCAACATATAATTTACCGCTTATGGGATGATATGCAAGTCCGTATGGAACAACATTTGAAGCCATGTTTATTGTCTGAAGAAGAGTTCCGTTACTAACATCATATTTTCTAAGTGTATTGGACCCGGTTTCACCGCAGATAACCCATAAATATCCATTGCCAATAGCTAGTTCGAGCGGCTTGATTACATTTATTGACCAGGAAGGTGAGTCAGTATTTTCTGTGTTTGATGAATCATTTTGCCCTATTGCGATTGCGTTGATCTTGTTGTCTGCAATCGAACCGGCAAAGAGGGTTGTCGCGGTAGCCGCAAGACTATCTACGCTTGTTAGTCCCGAAGATTTTAACATTGAACCCTTTAAGTATGCAATTGTTGCTCTTGTGTCAGCAGTATATTTCTTATATCTGCCACCTGAAATAGATGCAAAGGAATATTTGGAATTTGCAGTCGCTCCTCCTCCATTTGGTCCGGCACCATGTAGTTCATGAAAATACCAATTTCTTTTTCCTGTATCGCCATCATAAACACCACCTTCCCGCGATGTTTCATCCCATGCTGAATTCGTATAAACAAATCGGGTTGTTGGAGAAACATACATAGTATCAACCCAATTTTGTGCCCATTGTTCCATAACCGGGCCTTTCCCGGGATAGTTTCCACGCCAGTCATGACTGTCACCGAAATAATCAGTTGTATAATTGCTAATTAAAGAAGTGTTCTGAGTTGTTCCACCATTAATTTTGAAAACTGCCAGACTATTATATGTTGATGACGGTTCGGCGAATATAGAAATATTCATCTCAACAATCATTAAAGCCATTAAAATTATTATAGATATTACTTTTGAAATAATCCTTTTTTGAAATCCTTTTCCCTTTTTTATTTTCATTACTACCCTCCGAATTTTTTCTGCATCTTATTGCACCTGCTATTTTACCTGCATTTTCTCTAAATTTAGACAGGTATACTAACGCACAAATTTCAATTGATTGATATGGTTTATGCAATAATCAGTTAAATCATACATGCAAATAGTGATATTTTACAAGAATATTTATGATATATTCCTTCATATTCTATTGATTCAGCCAATCAATTTCGAGCTTTTTTATTTCTCTGTCAAGTTTGCAATTGATGTTTTCGCCGGGCAAAATATTTATATAGTTAGGATAAACATTCACTCCGCAGTTTTTATCATCTATGCCGTTTACAAAAACCATTAATGCCACAACTTCTGAATTATTAATTATTTTATAGTTGTCATCGCTTAAATTTTCATACGAAACACTTGCCTTAGGCTGATTAAAAAAAGCGCCAAAAGGTTTATCTCCTTCAACAGTGAATAAATAAGAATCCTTCACTACATTTCTATTGTAGCATTCAAATCCGACCATAAATATGTCGCTTTTGTAATCAAATAGCGAAAAGTTCAAATCTCCTATTAACCCTACAGGACCTCCATAATTTATATTAAATGTTTTTTCAAAATGTCTTGTGCCCCGGATATCGGCAATAAATATATTCACTTCGCAATCATCAAATTTCTTATCAGCACATATATAAGCTTTCGCATTAAACATTTCACTTCTTTTATAGTTTATCTTGTCATATTCCAGATGGATGCAAAAATTACTGTACGCACGTGCAACTCCATAATATGAAGGCTTTGCTGTTCCATCATATTCAATCAGGGATGTGTTTGCGCAATTCGGGAAAGGCTCATTTGCCATCCAGATGATAGTACCTGCACATTCCGGAAACTTTCTCCGCATTGAAGTTGTGGCATATCGCAAAGCTTCGAACTGACAATACCTGAATGCTTTGAAAAAGTCAGTCATGTCATCCTGCCTGGAAAAATCCTTGAAAAGTTCTGACATCTCTTTTTGTCTTATCCACCAATTACCTCGACTGTTCCATAAAATATTTTCAGAATTCGGTGGAAACATGTCGAGTTTATCGCAATATCTGACTAATTCATTTAGTCTTGCCGGTGCAGGAGAACCTACTTCCGATTTGAGAAAACTGTCATCATTATTAAATGTTTTATAATGATTTTCCTGTCCCAAATAATCCCATGGTCCGTGCGTATCAGTATGCTTTCCAATACGCTTTTCATCGTAAATAAAATTTTCTCCGTTAGGGCTTGCCGGGTAGTAACATTTTCCTGCGTCGAGTTCTTCAACCAATTTTTTTAGCATTAACAAATTATAGCTGGTTTTTTCGTTTTGAGGTAAAAGTCCATCATCACTACTGACATTGTTAAATAAAAGTTCATTGCCACCACACCAGATTATATGACTGACATGATGTCTCCTCCTGATGATATATTCCTTCGATACCTGCAATAAATCTTCAACAAAATCTAATTCCTCGCAAACAAAATTCATTATCCCGCTTGAAGACTGTGGAAATTCCTGCCACACCAATATTCCCTTTTCGTCGCACAGCTCGTAAAAATCTTGACTTTCTAATATTGCACCTCCCCAGACTCTAAGTATGTTTACATTCATTTTTTTAAATGTTTCGAGGTCTCTTTCATAGCGGTCTCTCGTAATCGTCCCATAGAAAGGAGAAATCGGAACCCAATTTGCTCCACGCAAAAATAAGTCCTCATCATTTATATTTAATAAATATGGGGTTTCCTCCGGTCTTCTGCTCTTGAAAAAAACTTTTTTAAAACCAACTTTCTTATTCGCAGAATCGACCAATTCATCGTTGTGATAAATTTCAATATCAATATCATACAAATTCTGAGCTCCCATACCATTAGGATACCAGAGTTTTGCATTTGCGATTTCAGCATTAAAACTGCATTTCTCAGAATTTGAGCTCCTGAATTCTATTTCTTTATGTATGGTTGCTGCAATATCTTCATCATTTTTTATAATACATAAGAGTTCATAGCTTCCTCTGTGCAGGACTTCTAACTCAAGTACAATATCAATTATTCCAATATTGCCGCTATCCACAATTTCATTAGTGATAGTTTCCTCACGATAAGCGCTGGACTTGGGGTAAAAATCTTTAATCATCGCACAATTATATCCCTTGACATAAATATTCTTCCATATGCCTATATTCACAAGACGGGGACACCAGTCCCAAAGATAGTTGAAACGCGACTTTAGGGTTTTTTCTTCGTGAGTGTAGCCCAAAGAAGTTGTGTCCGGTGGACAATAGAAAACCACATTTAAAATGTTTTCTTCGCTTTCTTTTAATAAATGGCTAATATCAACTTTCCACGAAAGATGCGTGCCTTTAAAATTAAGGATATTCTTCCCATTTAAAAGTACAATGCCGCTGTAATCCAGACCTTCGAGGCATAATAAATAGCGTTCTTTAATCTGTTGCTTATTTAATTTAAATTTTGTTTCATAAACCCATTCCCGATTTTCAACCCATTCAGCATCCAAAAAATTAGTGTCGATATTTATATCTTTCAACAAACCCGCACTCATAAGGTCAGTATGAACCGATCCCGGTATTTTGACATTATACGGCCCGTAATCAATTTTACATGGTAGTCCTGTCTCGACTACATATTGGAGCTTCCATCGATTTTTGTGCCACCCCGTTAATGTCCATTCATTTTTGCTTAAATCCAATATCATGCTTTTTTCTCCTAATTGCGTTACTATTTGATTCTTAAAGGTCCCAATTCATTTACTATTTTATAATTTGTCCATTCCTGAGGCGTATTTAATAAATATTAATTTGATTTTATTAATTATTCTTCAATGATTACACGGGTTTTCTCTTCCGAGGATTTGTATAATGCTTCAAGAAGCAGCTCTGTTCTGTATCCGTCTTTAACATTTGCCAGAATTTTACTTTTTTCACCGCTGTTTACACATTTTACAAATTCTTCTACCTGCAGCAAAAAATAGTTATGAGATCCTGATATAAATGTTTTTTTCTCTCCGGTCTCTTCAAGATAGAGTTCTACTTTTGGTACGCTTGTTTCTGGTCTGTCCCAGGTCGTGGTAAAAAGATTTAACTTGCCCTTTTTACCCCTGATTTCTATCATTTCATCCCACCCATCTTCGCGAAAACCAATACCTGAAAGGGGAAGCCATCCGGTTTCCAATAAAACTGTGTTGCCGTTTTCTAATTCAATTATTCCGTTTGTTATATAATCAGCTTCTGTCTGAACTTCATGAAATTTTATAGTTGCATTCACGGCCTTTATTTTGCTGCATGACCATTCAAATAAATCAAGCACATGTGAGCCGCCATGAGTCAGCATTCCGCCACCGCCGGTTGATTTTTTTAAAAACCAGCTGTTACCCAGTCCCTTTTCTCCCCACAGCCAATTCGGAAAAGGATGAAAGGCACGGATAATCCCTGTTTCAATTTCACCTATTTTAGGAACCAGTTCTTTAAATTTCTGCATGGCAGGATGAGTTCTTTTCATATAACCAACATAAAGAGTTGCTTTATATGTTTCAACGGCTTCCATAAGAATTTTCGCATCTGAAGATGTCAAGGTCATCGGTTTTTCTACCAACACAGCTTTACCCGCCTTTATTGCAGCAAGACTTGCCTCAAAATGCAGAAAGTTCGGAAGACAAATCGAGACTGCATCAATCTCTTTATTCTGTAACATTTCATTGTAGTCGTAATATGCTTTGCATCCGCATAGCGCTGCAGTTTTATCTGCTAATTCCTTGTTTGTATCTGCAACGGCTATAATTGCTGCTTCACTTTTTTGATACGCCTCGACGTGAAATTTTGAAATATTTCCGCACCCGATAATAGCAAATTTTTTATTCATGTTAATTTCCCTTTCTTTTATCTATGCTTTTTTCATTTGTTAATAAATATCACACTCTTTTACTCTCTATAAGACAAACATAGTATTATTCATAGCTTATGCTACTTCATTTTGTAGCATTTTTTACCATTGATCCCCCTTTTTTATTCCTCAAAGTTATATCTCTTGCCGATATAATTGCCCTTTACTGCAACAACCAAATTTTCATTAGTCGGCCATGTAATGGTTAAAATATTGAGCTGTCCCTGTTGATAGTTATAGGAGGCCCCATCATCTTCAATTAATGTACACTCTGCATTTCCCTCACCGTATTTTTGAGGGCTGACATTAAAAATTGTATCCTCACTGACATAAGCAACAGGCTGTGCAAATGGAATAATACGCGATTATTATATGGAATAGTATCTTTTTTTTTATCAATTTTGTCTGCAAAAACACTAGATGGAGTGAATTCCTCAGGAATTCCAAAAGCAGATTGAATCACACCTTGCATATTTGTAATTCCCTTTCATATTTTCAGTTTTGTTTGTGCAATTTACTTTACAAATTTTAGTACTCAGTTTTTTCGATATCTGCCCAATCAATTTCTCCAGTGTGCATAACAGGTTTACAATGCGGAATAACGGCACCTTTTCGTACAAGAAGTATTATTGGAATATCAAATGCTTCAATTGTATACCACTTTTCACCAGCATACTCTTTTTTGTTTTGGTAATCTACCCATACACCTTCAGTGATATAAACTTTACGAGATGTTTCATTTTCGTTAAAAATAGGTGCAACCAGGAGCTCACTTCCAAAGAAATATTGATCTTCAATCAACCATGATACTGGATCCTGTGGGTATTCAAAGAATAACGTACGGAGCATGGGATACCCATTTTCAGAAGAAATTTTCGCCTGCTCCATAATATACGGCATCAATTTATACTTAAGATTTACAACCTTGATGAAATCTTCTTCAAATTTTTCACTGTATTCCCAAGGCTCTTTCGGCGGTTCCCCATGGCATCTGCTGTGAGAAGTAAGCATTCCGAACGGCATCCAGCGCCTGTATAGTTCTTCAGGACTTTTCCTGACAAATCCCCCAATATCATGACTCCAGAAAGAAAAACCGCAAAGCCCCAGTGACAGCCCTGCACGAAGTGATGCTGCCATTCCACTATCAGTATTTTCAGCATCACCGCCCCAGTGAATCGGATATCTCTGAGAACCTGCCCAGGCACTTCGAGCCCATATAATCCCGTCACCAGTTATTGATTTAGTAATATCATATACAGCCTTGTTATATCTTAATGGATAAAGACTATGTTCATAAAATCCACTTTTACCGGAACTGTATTTCCCATGAAGAGGCGCGCCTTCTCCAAAATCAGCTTTAATAGCTGCAACGCCGATTTTTAGCAGGCCACCCAATAAGTTTTTGTACCAGTTTGTTGCTTCTTCATTGCTAAAGTCAATTACTGCATCTTCTGTAGCAAGACTGCCATCAAAACTTCTTACAACATACCCCTTTTCAATCGCCTCTTTGTAAATTTTGTTTTGTGGTGTGAAATAAGGTAATTGCCATAAACTGATTTTGAAACCCATTTCATTCAAGTCACTAATCATTTTCTCCGGGTTATTAAATCTCGATTTTGAAAACTTGTAATCACATTTCCAATCCTCTTCAAACCATCCGGTATCAAGATGAATAACATCGCAAGGAATCTTTCTTTCGCGTAGTTTGTTTGCAACTGTGCGAGTTTCTTCCTCGGATTTATATGTGATTCTGCTCATCCAAAGGCCAAAAGACCACAATGGCGGCATCGGACTCCTTCCGGTGATTAATGTATAATTGCTAAGAATTTCTTTTGGTGTTCCTGTAAAAATGAATAAATCCATGCAATCATCTCCGGTATAAATTACGTTTGCTTGATCATAAGTATTTCCGAAATCAAATGTCAACGGAGCACTGGTATGAACAAACATTCCATATCCAGCACTACTCATAAAAAAGGGAATTGGTTTATACATGTTTCTTGATTGGACCCCTAAAGCATCAACAGTCCACAAATCGACTTTTTGTCCTCTTTTGTTTAGTCTTGTAAAGCTTTCACCACAACCAAATATTTTTTCATCATATGAAAGTGAAAAGCTGGCAGCAATATGCCTTTTGAGATTTTCTGCGCTTCTCACGAAAGAAAATGGCATAGGATTGCAATTCTCAAGTGATTTTGTATCCAAGATGTTTTGCGTTTTAGTTAAAAGTTTACCATTCTCGTCTCGTATTTCTATATTGAACGGTTCATTTATTATAGAAATCGATGCAAATTTGCTCGAAAAGGACATTCCACTTTCTGTTTTTGTCGATGACCAATTATTTAAATATTTCACATTATCCATCAGCATTATTGATTCTTTTGAATCAGGGATTGAATCGCGTGAGCTTATACGAAGCCTCAATGTTCTGTCGTTGACAAAATCAATTTTAAAAGGCAATTCCGGCACTGAACTATATGCGACTGGAAATTCCCATGCTGTTGCATCTTCGAAGGGTGTTGTTATTTGTTCAAAAGCCATGCGGGCTTTTCTTGCATATCTTTTCCACGCAATGGTTCCTTCAAATGAGTTTTCATTGAAAGATTTTATACTTGCTGGTAAAAAATAATTGTTTTGCAGTTTCCCAAATTCACTACAGATGTCTAATGGTTCATTTAAATAATTGTTTCCCGTTAGTTGCATAATTTTGTTCTCCATAACTAGTGTAATATTTGTATCTCATTTTGTTCTAATTGATTTAATAATTAACAAAAGTATTTATCCGTTAATCGCATCATACATTGCGTAAATATTTTCGAGTGGTACATCTGGATTTATTGTATTCGATGTAAAAAGGACGAGATCTGCATTATTGTTGCAGACATCAATCGCATGTCTTACTTTTGCTCTAATTTCAGCAGTTGTTAAACATGGTAATTCTGTTGTAACAGCCATTGGCCCAAATATCAAGAGTGGATTCCCCTCTTTTGTTCTTTTTTGTGCTACAAAATCGATATTGAGTCCACATTCCGGCTGAAAACCTTGAAGACCCTTTACACCACTGTCTATAATCATATCAAGGATAGGACGTACATCTCCATCGCAGTGCCAGACTGGTTTGCACCCTACTTCTAGCAATGGTATCAGCCCTTCTTTTAGAACAGGAGCATAATATTTTTCTAAAAATGCAGGATTAACCATCGGGCCTCTCTGTGTGCAAATATCTTCGCCAAGCAGCACTGCTTTTGGATAGATACCTTCTGTGACGGCTCGTGCAATCAATTTTGATGTGCATTTACCATATGCACCGCCGACTTCCATAAGCTTTTTAGCCTGCTCTTCGTAAGCTCCAACTATTATGAAAAAATTCTCATAACCATAATCGGAATACCAGCTGACTTTTGCTCCTGCGCCCCACATTGCTTGCATAAAAACCATATCGCCACAGAAATCCTGACGTGACTTTAGAAAGTCTTTGAATTTATTATATTCTCCCTCAAAGTCATATTTCTCTTCGATCTCTTCGGCGCAAGGCATTGCGTCAATTTTCTCAAGTATTTCATCAAAATCCTCATCACTATCTGCTCGTGTATAACTGTGAGAATCAACGAATCTGTAATCATCAGGACTAATTGGGACAAAAACATCAATTAATCCATCCATTCCTAATCGTTTATACGCTTCAATTGTAATACGTATCTTGTCGTTCCAATACTCATCCCTTGTTACACCCATTATATTGCAAATGTGCTCAGGACAAGCAATCCATCCCCCTAAAACTGGAGTTCTGTCAGCTTTTTGCCCATTAAAAACTTTATCTAGTCTTTCCCATTGCTTACTTTTTATCATCATTTTCTCACATCCTGAAATTTTCTTGTAAATTTTAACATTTTATATATAACTTTATATTTTTTAAAATCTGATAGTAATAACTTTTGTATTATTATTGATAGATATCAATTTGTTGCTCTATAATTAATATTTGATTTTCTCTCATAAATCATGTTATAACTGTTGTGTTTTAAATTACAATTTTTCTATTTTGCGGATTTCATTAAGCTGTGAAATTTCTTCTTCACAGATATTTCCATCTGCCATAGGACCAATGTTAAAAAACACACTGCTTCCCTTGTACCAACACTTTTTCATTAGAGAACTCAGCTCTTCAATAGTTTTGAAGTCATTTGCCTTTTGCCATGACCATCCTCCATGCGATGTTATCCAGGCCATAGTTGGCTTATCCCCGACAACTTCACAATTAAATCCTGTAGTGTTCTCACCAGGTACATCCATTTCCCACACCTGATAATCTTCGCCAACTAAAGGCAATACGTGATGGTTATTTACAATCATTGCATCTGGTTGTAGTTCATGAATAGTGTCATACATCAAAGTAAAAGGCCAATCATATCGTTCAACCGTTTCTGTCTGATCTTCCATCGCTTTAACATCAGGCCACCAGCCATCAAAAAGAAATCCTGCAATAGACCCATAGTTAGTGCATAACTCTTTTAGCTGGTCAATCATGAAATCGCAATATCCATTAAAATCTTTAGGAGGATTAAATTCACTATCATATGAAAGTGGATGATTCCAGTCAATTAATGAATAGTACAAATACAGTGATACATTCCTTTTGTGGCAGGCATCCGCTATTTCTTTCAAAACATCTCTTCCAAACGGAGATTTTGTGACATTAAAATCTGTATATTCAGAGTTAAACAAACAAAACCCATCGTGGTGCTTTGTTGTTATGAAAAACGCAGTGCAGCCAGCACTAATAGCCATTTCTATCCATTTATCAGCATTGAAATTTGTTGGGTTGAATCTATCAATAAGTTTAGCGTACTCTTCCCTTTTAATTTTGTTCAACGCACCAAACCATTCCTTGTTTGCATCAATTGAATATAGGCCCCAGTGTACCGAAAGCCCAAGTTTATCTTCTTGAAATCTTTTAACGCCAGCCTCGCTTGCCTGTAATTTTGCGTGCGAGGCTTCTCTGAAATCATATGCAGCCATTATTTTTTCTCCGTTCTTTCTATTATTAATTTAATCGAATTTAACCCAAGCAGTGAGTTCTGGTTTTCTACAGATAAACACATCCATAAAATTATTGCCCCACTCTTCCGGTCTATCCTCAGGGGGAACATCCAACATGTTATTTGTTTTCATAAACGTGAACATCATAAGAAATGGATTGTTTTTGTTAAATTTACATGGTCCGATTTCACTAAAAGGTAATGAAGCAAAAATACGTATTCCCTTTCCATTTTTTTGTGAAGTCATCTTTGCAGTCGGAATAATCCCTGACGGATATTCTCGTAGAAACAAGGATGAATATCTTAAAAATTTATCTCCGGTTTTTGATGCAAAAAGATTAAAAACCGCATATCCATTAAAAAAATATGGCCATTCAATAATATCTGGATTACTATCACGAATCGAGAATTGAACTAATCCTGTGCTTTCATTATCACTATTAACTACCTCATTATCTATTAAAAAGTAAATGTTGTTATCATCATGAGCAATTTTAACATCAGCTCTTACGCTATCTGGTTGAAGGTATCCTGCATTTTCCTGATGATATAAAGGCATTTCTTCTTTATTGATAATCGCAGGAACGAAATTCCAAAATTCACTGTTTATATCTAGTTCACTGGTGGTGCGAGTTGACGAAACATTCATAACATCACTACCGGGTTGCTTGATACATTCATTGATTGCATCTCTTTTGCCTGTAACTATTACTTCATATTTTTCGTCTAGAACATTTCCTTCCAAGTAAAATGGTTTTCCATCGAGCTTATAATTAACACTTGAATTTAATGTATCGCCATATA
The DNA here is from genome assembly GCA_038326615.1 of Saccharofermentanales bacterium. Lineage (GTDB taxonomy): Bacteria > Bacillota > Clostridia > Saccharofermentanales > UBA5734 > JBBQKF01. The sequence goes on from JBBQKF010000011.1 coordinate 24,510, forward strand.
AATCAGTTCCTAGTTTTGGCTTGTCAAATTCGATCGTAGCAGTTCCTGTGCTCCAAATAATACTCACAGGACTTTTCGTTCCTTCAAAAACATAAATGTGTACTTCTCCGTCAATATGTTTATAAGCTTTTAGCGTACTTTCACCAACAATATCGTGTAAGACTTTAATTGAATTGTATCTTGGTGCTAAATTACCGTCTTGAGAATAAATTGACAAATATTCATTGAACTCATTATTTTCAATCTGATTAAACCAAAAATATCTTTCCAGATTAAACTCATACGAAAAGCAGTGTCTGTAAATATTATAGTTTGACTCATATTCACCTGGTGTTTCAACAGCATTGCCCACGATTGCGCCAAACGATCCATTTTCGGTGTCCCAAATAGCTTTATCGTCGTCACCATTTTTTCTCATAACTCGTTTTAAGTTTTCAATTGCATATTCAAAATCATCATGATTTTTGCACGGTAAATAGTGTACGGAAACAACATCAAAATAATCTTTACAACCATGTTTGTATAATGAGGCCAAGAATTCGCCATCTGGAAATGAACTTCCCATTAGGATTTTGGCTTCTGGATCAATTTCTCTGATTACCTTGGCGGTTGATTTCAAAAGCATTGCATATTTCTCAATAGGTGCTCTCTTTAGCGGAGGTTTTATCTCAGGTAATTCCTGTCCTTCTACGGTAGGATAGAGCCAGAAAAAAGGCGGTTCATTTATTACTTCCCAATATTTTACTCGGTCCATATAATATGTAACAGTTTGTCTTACATAATCTTCCCAAATGTCAAGATGATCCCATATCGGAGAAGCCCATGACAACATGTTAATCTTGCTTTCGTGTCCGAAACGAGCATCAAGCAAACCCAATACAGTCATATTTTTTTCGACGATTTTATTAACAGAATCTTCACCGTTATTGCGAAAATCATAACTCTTGTATCCAGTTGCAACTATGTCCATTTGGAAAGGCCTCGTTACTCTGACCCATTTGCATCCAATTTCTGAAAATACGCCAATCCCAGCAACAGAAGACTCAACAGTCCCCCAACAATGACATCCGATTTTACTTTGTTTATTAATAATCATTAATTTCTCCAAATTTTAAATTTTTTGCCTAAGTATAATAAAGATGTTTCGTTTGTTTCGTTTATGCCATGTTTCATTTATGTTTGTTACTTTTATGTTTTTGTCTGCAAATTTTCTGTTTACTTTATCACATCTTACTTTATTTGCTGATTTTCAATGTGCTTGCCGTGGTTATTGTTGACTCAACTATTTTTTATTTTTTAAAATTCCAAAATATATTCCTGCACCGACAGCAGTTAGAAGAACTAAAGCGCCAATTACTATTATTAAAGGTGTTGCGGATTTTTTGGTACCACCATCTGAAGAATTATTTGAATTGGTATCAGCACTACTATCTGAAACATTCGACATTTGAGATGAATCATTTACCGATGATACTTCTCCTGACGTTTGTCCGGAATTATCAACAGATGATTCGCCACTTACCGTAGATGAACTTACAGCAGATGATGACAGAGCATTACTGCCGGCACCTGATGATGCCGTAACACTCTTTGATGCGGAGGAGGAAGATACCGCTCCACCTTTTGCAATATTTATATCATAGAATCCATTTTTGATTATTCCAGTTCTGCCAAACTCTATTGTCACGCCATTAAAGACTTTTGACGTGCTTTTAATGAGAATTCCATCAGTACCTGCATAATACCAATTGTTTTCCCAATCAACAAAAAGATTTTTCTCCATATAACCGTTTTTACCAAAATATGCTTTATCGGTTGCGTTTATATTTTGAACACCAAATTTTGATCTACCAGTTGTTGTATCAAAAAGATACTTATTTCCATCAGGTCCGGTTTGGAGTCCAGTTTTAAGATATCCGTTCTGATCAAAGAAATATTTTACGCCTGTTCCGATTTCTTTAATCTGATTAACTACTTTTTGCCCGTTTACATAAAATACGTCCTTACTACTCTCAGTATACCATCCATTTTTTATACCTGTTGTGTCCTTTGCAAGTTTAAATCCCCCATTTAAGTCCATGCTGTCTTCAGTACCTAGTCCAATCATGCTACCATCAGCATTTAAATGTGTTAGTGCTAAAGTCGCGCTAAAAATCTGATCGTCCTTTAATTTACCAAGGGCTGTTCTATATTCAACACTATACCCTACGCCAGGTGTGACAATTGTCTTATAATCATTTGATGTTGTAAAGGCTGGATCATGCCATGCATACGCTGATCTGCCGTATGCTTCAACACGTGTTTTTACAATTACCCCATTATACCCTTCGTGTGTGAATGCAAAAAAGTTTTCGATTGCAGGTGCGTGATAGGCAATTCCTTTAGGTCCTGTTATATCGTTACCATTGTTAAAATGACTAATCGGTACTTTTATGACATTTTTGTCATTGACTTGTGTAAAAACATACAGATACGTTCCATCCCACAACATATATGTAAATGCGGTTATGCTAGATGTCTCCGTAATATCTTCTGCCCATGTTGTAACACCTGCTGCTGTTTCTTTAAGCCAGATTTTGCCTGGAGTGAGTTTTATTCCACCCAAATATTGATTATACAGATCTGTTTTATATGATCCTTTGTAAGACTCGTCCATTTTCCCATCCAAAACAGGTTTGATTTTTTTAACCCATTTTGTTGAGGATAAAGCGGATGTTTCAACTTTAACCGCGAGATTCAATCCGATAAAGCTTAAAGATGTGAAAATGAATATAATTGCCAGTAATAGTGATAGTTTCTTTTTCATAAATTTTCCTCCTAAAATTAATTATACATTTCTCTTTTTCAATAATTGTTCATTTTGTTACATTTTTTTGAATCCTCTTTCTATATGTTAATTTCATTTTTGTGCTTTAGTTTAACTGAAATAGTCACTGCAGCAAATGCCATCAAAAATAGTATTATAAATTTATTAGAATCCATATCAGCTGTATTTACATTCTCAGGTGATTCTTGGCTGTAATCAACCGTTACTCCTAATTCATTAAAAAATATATTCCGCCCATTAATTTCTACGCTTGAATTTCTTATCATGATTCCATTATCATCGAAATAATAGTATTTTTTGTCGATGCTTTTTAATCCTTTTATACTAACTCCATCAACGTAATAATATGTGTTTCCATCACTCACCTGCCAACCATTTGTCCCCAATCCTTGAGTAGGACTTGGTAATGTTTCTTCGGTTAACGCTATTGTCGGGCTTGGCGCAACTGTTGGTGTTGGCGCAACTGTTGGTGTTGGCGCAACTGTTGGTGTTACAGTCTGACTAGCAAGTGTACTGCTTCCGTCCCAACGATACATTAAAATTGCTGAATAATACATTTGCTCTGAGAAAATCAGATATTCACCATTTTCTCGATTGTGTACAGTGATTGCATATGCAATATCCAACCAGCCTTCAGTAAAACCACCTATTTCCTGTCCAGGGACTATAAATCCAACTGCCTGTCCGTTACTGTTTTTATATACTTCAATTCTGCTGTCATTACGGTAAGCAACAAAAACATTGTCCCCAGCCACTGCTACAGAAGCAACATATCGATTATATTCATATCTCTTGCTTATATCAATACGCCATTCCTGTTTTCTTGTATCCTTACTCCAATTAGAGTATTTAACAATGACGCGACCAGCTACTTTCCAATCACCGTAAAGATTAGTGTTGTTTGAAGCGTATCCTGTAAGTATCATTTCATCTTTGGGTGCATCATATATTGATCTCAAAGTTTCATTGAAAGGTATTTGGTTTGGAATAACTGACATATTTGAATAGCTATAAACGGGACTTCCAATTGAATTAAAACCGGTAAAAGAAAATTTTCTGATTCCATTAGTTTTTGAAGCCTCCCAAATATCTCCATTACTGTCAATATCCCAGCTCCAGCTGATAGGTGCAATTGAAGTTTTATTTTCAAACTCTGATGCATCCATGTACCCATCACCATTAATATCAGTCCATATAAACTCCTTTCCCTCAGGAACATTTGGGTTCCACCAAGTTACACCACCAGGAAGCCCGTTCTTTGAAAGATATGCACAGGGTATTGCAATATCATTGTTTTCTTCAAAACGATATATCGCAAGATATCCGGCATACATGTCTGTAACAAACATAAATTTTTTGCCATTTATATATTTTATCATTGGAGTTGTGGACCCTACATTGAATCTTGCATCATCAGGATACTTATTGAGATCCATGGTGACTGCTTTAAACTCCCATCCTTTTGATGATCCCTTTGATAAATCTTTTTGCCAACGACCAGCAATCGAATAGACATCAATAAAATTATCACCATCATTGTCAGAGGCAGGATCAATTGCTCCAGTTATAACTAAAGCACACCCCAGGATCTGCCATCTTCTGTTCCCTGAGGGAGTATAACTTTCGATGTTCATTCCAGATACATTCGTTGACATTGCAACATATACGTTGCCTGCGCTATCAACTCCAACACCCCTTAAATCATAAAATCGTTTTTCGCCAAGCAATCCAGGATGTGATCCTGAGAATGCACCTTTAATCTCCCCGAAATTTTGTGGAGCTAATTCTAAATTTTGAGAATCATAAATTTTTATATTCTGGTCAATTCCATTATCAGCAATATATAATTTTTGCGTTACTGTATTAAACGCCATTCCACGAGGGTCAATATTACTGGCTAAGGGAGTTCTTGCAATCTCGCTACCACTTTTGCTATATTTAACAAGTAACTGTGATTTCAAAGATCCAGCAATAACCCAAACACCATCTGAATCATCAAGGGCAATATACTGTGGTGAAGGTACACTCCATTCTCGAATTTTCACATTGTTTTCACAATTATAGACAAATATTTTACCATTTATGGAATCTGCAACATATAGTTCGCTTTCATTTGCTGCCATTGATGATACATATCCATTTACTGGTATTGATGTTATTGCAAGTGGTGTTCCTGAATTTGGTTGAACATAAGAGCTATTTTTGTTAATTTTGTCTTTAACGGTAATCCACGAATATTTATTATTTGCGACAACTGCTTTCCCAGTAGAATTAAAATGCATGTTACTTAGATACCCAATTCTTTTACCGTCTTTATAAATTCCAGCTTCTCTTCCGGTTTCATCCCATCCTGAATTAGTAAATATTGTTCCGTCCTTATTAACAAACATGCTGTCAATAGAATTTTGCGACCAATTCTGTGAAGGATATGGTTTGTCGATGTGTCCTCCTAACCAATCGTGTGAATCTCCAAACCAGTCCGTAGTATAATTTGCCAGAAGTTTGGTTGTTACAAATTGGTCATACTGGGATGATGGCTCTGCAAAAACTAACATATTGCACCCAAAACAGAATGCTATTGTTAGTATTATACATATAATTTTATATTTAATTCCTCTCATTTTCATACCCCTTCTTCTATTAAAATAATATTTTAAATATTCTATTTAGGTTTGATTCAATATTGTTATAATGAATTTTACTGTTTTAGTATCTAAGAAATATTGAAACGATTTTTTTTGATTCGATGCTCAATCTTATGATTTTTGTATTAAGTGAATTGACATTGGTTGCGTTCCCAATTTCTTCGATTGTTTCTTCATTTAGACTGCAGAGAAAGGCTTTGGAAAACTCAAATCCGATTTCAAGTTCTGTTTCCTGAGTATGGTTTGTAGTATTAACTAGCCTGATAATTGAGCCGTTTCCTTGTTCTGCATTTTTGAAAGCTGTAATTTGAACTTTACTGTTTCGATTATTTAGAAAACTCATCTGCGAAGGAAGATTTCCTTGACCAGTTCCACATGCAGCTATTCTCACTGGAACATCACTTTCGATAGCCATTTTCCCTATAATTTGTTCTCTATCTTCATGGTTTCCTGCAAATATTGAGTACTCGAAGATATTTTCGCCCTGACATGCTATTCCTATATCAGATAATTCTGTTTGCTTTTCTTCACTTACTGCAAGCTTTATTCTGCAAGCTCTGATTAGTGTTAGAGAAAGGTTGTTATTATTATCTTCAAAAGCTTCATATTCATATATCCCTTTTGGCATTAAAGCAAAAGTGTCTCTATCATCTGTCATTGATACAAATGTTAATAAAGGTTGTGCTCCGCCAGCTTTTTCTGCCCATCCCGTTGAATCAGGAATCTTGATTTTCCTTTTTATTGTATCAAAATGAGTATCCGTAAAAGTATATTCAGTATTAATGCCAGTCGGAAAGTTCACTCTTAATAAATGATCCTTGGCAATGTTGTTAATAATCATTTTAACCTTAAGCCTTTTGGCTTCTTTATCCAGAGTGTATATGGCTTTAATCGGCATATTGACTAATTCATCACTACGCTTTGTTCCATCAGCATAATCTTTAGGTACTGCAAATTCGTATTCTGAAGTAATTTCTGAAGACAATTCACCAGAACGGCTTATAGAGACATTTGCCTTAGATGACAAACTGTTGTATTTTCTGTCATAGATTGGACTTACGTGCTTCCATGCATTTCCGCACTCACCTTCATCCGTTAAAAAATTCAATTGTTTATAATCTTTCCCAGTCTCTTTATTGTGTAAATCTAAGGTCCCGTTTGAATTAATAACAACTTTAAGATATGCATTTTCCATACTATTAATTGAGGTTATTAATGTCCTGTTATGCATTAATGGGGCTTTCTTAACGACAACCTTAAAAACTTTATACCCCATAGCAGGAATGTCCGTAAACCTTCCATAACCCTTAACATTATAAGAATTCATTATTGTAGGAACTTCCCATATACTGTCGATAAAAATATCAGATCGTGAAAATTGCAAATCCTGAAATTCAATTTCTTCACCGTTTGCGTCTAAAATTGCTATTGAACTTGCCTTTTCAACCCTTGGAATGTCTATGTTTAAAAGCTCAACAACATCTCGGTTATAAGAAAGTGTGTTGAACACAACAAGAAGAAGGTCATCTTTCATGAAATTAATTGGTGATAAATTTTTTGTGATATGGGACATAGAATCTTCGACAACAATGTCTCCTATATCTTCAACTTTACGATATCTGTATTCCATATCATTGCAAACTGCATCGGGAGCACATCCACCATTAGCATCGTGTGTATGATTTGAAAGCAGGTATCTCCACGCTCTGTCAAGATAACCATGATTACTATCACCTTTTAAAATTCGAGATAAAACAGATAAAGGTTCTGCAAAATAAACCAGTTTATTTGTTGCACTAAAGTCTTTTTGTTTTAGATATGTGCGGGCACTAATTGTTGAAGGAAATAGAAATGTCCACATGCCTTCTTTAAGATATGCACGTCTTTCCCCTTTTAGAACCTTTAGTTTTGATTTGTCTATTGTCTTTAATGATTCTTCCCAAAATTCTTCTAGATTTGTATGACGTATTTCATACTTTCCAAATAATAGCTCGTTTGCTCGCTTTATAACATGTGACTCAAGAGGATACGCAACAGAAATATCGTGACCGTTCATTGCCAAAAAAACGTCAGAAGTAAAATGCTTGCCCTCAGTCTTAACCATGTTTTCTATAGATTCAACTAATTTAGTATCATCAAAATTAGCCACAGGAGCAACTATATCATACGATTTATTTTCGTATGTGAACTGATCACAAATCATAAAAGGAGATTCGTTAAATTCGCCCCAAATATAATCCTTCTCAAAAATTCGATTTCTGTACGTTGGGCGATGTACCTGATAATACCAGTTGTACCTTGCATAAATTGCAAATCTACTAGCCATTGCTTTTGTTCCATCGGGAGCTTCCCAAATCCATTCAGCATCAGATTCATGATGAGAAATCCCTCGATAAAACATTACTTTATCGAGTCCGAATTCAGCAAGAATTTGCGGCAACTGTCCTGTTTGTCCCCATGAAGATGGTGTATATGCCACAGTCCCAGACTTGCCTCCATATTTATCTATCGTTTTTCTTCCATAAATCAAATTTCGCACCAAAGATTCCTGCAAAATGCTAAACTCTTCCGCAAGAGTGTAATAGGGACCAATTATAAGCCTGCCACCAGATATCAATTTCTTTATCTGAGCTTTTCTTTCAGGCCTTTGCTCAAGATAATCATCAATCATGATTGTATGTCCATCCATAGTAAATGAATCATAATCTTTATCACTCTCTAAAATATCAATTGTTGTATCAAGCATTCTTATAAGATTGTGCCGAGTCTTTTCGAATGAAAATCGAAATTCGCGATCCCAATGTGTATTAGAAATAACAAATATTTTCTTTATGTGGTCACTATTTTTCATTATTCATCCTGCTCCTTATCAACTAGTAAATCCATAGGTTCCTGCGGAATAACAATTGTAACAGTCGTGCCTTCGTTCTTTAATGATTCAATACTAAATCCGAAACCTTCACCATAGAACCATTTAAGTTTAGTAAGTGCACTTTTAATTCCAAAGCTCTTTTTCTCTTCTTCCATTTTTCCGGTTACAATTTTTTCTAAATTTTCTTTTTCGATACCAATACCATTATCATTTATTGTAATAACAATTTTTTCATTAACGATTTTGCCGATTATAGTAATAATTGGCTCCTTAACCAAGTTGTTTAACCCATGCAAAATACTGTTTTCAATAAATGGTTGCAAAACATGTTTAGGTATCCGCATTTTGTAAACTAATTTGTCGACATCAAATTTACAATCATATTGAACATTTTTAATGTGTGACATGACTTCAACATATTTTTTTGCAAAAGCAAGTTCGGTTTCAAGGCTTACTATTGTATCTCCTCCACTTAAAGCAAGACGGTAATAATTCACTAAGCTATCAACTATCAGTATACTCTTATGCTCATTATTATCTAAAAGTCGCCATCTGAGAATCGACAAAGAATTGTATAGTAAATGTGGATTGAATCTTGCCTCAAGCAAATCGAGTTGCAATATGGAGTTTTCATTTTGTATTCCTAATAAGTCTTCATAATATTGATTTTTAACATTTATCATATCAACAAACTTATTTTTCATCATGGCAATATCGCTATTTACTTCATCACCATTCATCTTATAATTTTCATCTTTAAGATGATCAATGAATGAGTATAGGTCATTTGTTAGGTAGTTGATGGCTTTCTTGTACCCAAATATCATGAACAGAAAAGCTAGTGTCGATACAACAATAAGAATTATTAATATAGTGGCAATTTTGATTGTTATAATCGAATTTTGAACATAAATTTCAATTTTACCAAGACCACTTGGCAAGGTTTTCGTGAGTAATTTGCTGCTTGAAAGTCTTTCTATGTTTGAATCACTAATAACTTTGTTTTCAACAATTATTTTATAGAAAAAATTGTCGGTTGAATCTGAATTAGGTATGAGTTTATCAATAGGAATTATTAATTTAAGGATTATTTCTTCATTTGTAAAAATCGAGTAGTTTTTATATAGATTTATTGTTCTTTTATCTTCAGATACATTGAATATGAACTCTCGAAACTCCATTTTCAAAATTTTGTCTACTATACCCTTTGAAAATTCATCCGAAAAACTTTCGACATATTTGTTTTCATTCCCTTTATAATTTCTAAGAAACAATCTAACACCGTACGGTGTTTCCGTACTTATATTGTTCTCTGCTAAAGACTGATTTAACTCGTAATATAGTTCATACATTCCAATATTGTCGTTAGATTTATACGCATTAATTTTCTTTGCTATTGAGTTAACAATAGCAATTGAGTTGCTCCAATTTATATAAGGTAGTATTTTTTCATTAATATTTTCGTATTTAGTATTTAGAAAAAAGTTCCCATTGTTCATAATTTGTTGCTTCTCATTATTATAAATAAAAGCAGAAGTTACAATTAGAAAAACAACTGAAAATACAGCACAAATAATTAAAGCGGTCTTGTATAGATTGGACTTTAACGTTCTGTTTTTTCTTTGTTTCACTAAATTCCTCCTCGTTCAAACGATGAAATGAATGCCGCCTATATAAAATTTCAATCACGATGTTGGAACATCTAATTGCTTTTGCAGACAATAAGTGGCATATTGCAATTATATGCCACTTTGGGGGTTTTTAGTTCATCGGTTTCAAATATTTTTTCCTAATATCAAGGAATTTTTTATAAAGGTCGGTCTGTAGCATAAGAGATTGTTTATAATCTTGTGTAAGGAATTCTTCATAGTTTTTGTACTCTTTTTCAAAATTTGCAATTGGACCAATAATTGCCTTAACTGTCGCACTTTGAGCCTCTATTGAGTCAAATGTTGCATTCTTCCTTACGTTTGTATATTCAATATCTTCTTCTTTGAATTTTTGCCATGCCTCAACTAAATCATCACCTGTTTTTGTAAGAGCATAATACTTTAAATCTTTAAGATAATGTTTTCTCATTGCATTTGCAACAGCAATGTCGGGAGTTTTTTGCGCTGCAAGATCAACAGGGTAAGCATTAGAAGGTTTATATGGATCAAACCAGTTCGAAAACAATCCATACGTTTCATTCCAGCTTTTTGCTAAAATATCACCAGGCGATGATGAAAAATACATACCGTAGTATACGCCATTCTTCTTTATGCCTGAATTGTCATCGACAGCGATTGACAATGCTTGATCTTCAATGTCTTTGTATTCAGCCTTGAACCTTCTGCTCAAACCCTCTCCAGTATACATGTCAGGTGTTCCCCATGAACGAAGTGTGGCTGCTTCTTCACTGGCATTCCAATCAATCCAGTTCAAGATTTGTTTGATTTTACTTTCGTCTGTATTTCTTGAAATTCCAACACCGTAATTAGGAGTTTTTAATGAAATAATAACTTCGCTGACATCCTGATATTTTGTTTTCAATGGGATATCAAAAGTATAAAACAATCTGTATCCATATCCTAGATTGTCCTTTTTCGATTTTTGTCTTGCACCCGTAACATCAAGCCAGGACTGGAATGATGCATATATGCCAGACTTAATTTTTGCGACTTGCTGGTCATTTGTCTGTATGAATATTTCTTCACCTAATAATCTATTATTGTATGCTTTGTTCATCCATGATATGTAGCTTTTCCACTCAGGGGTATCGCAAAATGACACCATTTTACCATCTTGAGTAATAAATCTGTCTATAAGCCCCTTGTCATCCCACCAAAACCCAGGGAAACTGTAGTTTGACCACATTAACGCACCAATGTTATTCCCTGAATATAGAGGGTTTGCTGGAATTACATCAAATGCATTAACTTTAATATTTAATTCTTTTACCTTCATTAGATAATCCAAAAACTGTTCTTTATTTTTAATCGGAATATCGCTGATATCTTCATAAGTCAATTCACCCTTTTGTCTGTAAACGGCCATTAATTCAGACTCCGTTTTAACCTCTGGATAGATTTTCTTTAAAATATCATCTCTTAAATACATTGCATATGGAACCTTAATTGTCTCAAACGTTGATGGTAATTTACGATATTCAGGTACTAAGTTGTTGTCAACGGAGCCTGGAATGTAGTATAACTTCCCGTCGTTTGGATCAGCATTTGCTTTATACCATTCTTCAATTGTAACATTATATTTTTTAAGTCTCTCCTGAATCCGTGGCATGTATTGCTTCATCTCTTCAAGTGTGAATGGACGAAGGCCTTTTGATTTAATGATATAATCATACACATTAGGATTATCAAAAATACCATTAGATACTGAGATTACTTCCGGCATATCATTAGAAACCATTCTTCCCTGCAGCCATTGAACTGCATCTTGCCCAGGTGGAATAGATACAAACTCCGGGATTACCATCGTTTTTTTACGCCATATTGGTGTCAGTTTGTCTTCCTGAGGAGTCTTCGTTCCATTTGCATCTCCCCCTAAAACCGTCACGCGAATCTCTTTCATGTTCTGATTGCTAAAATTACTTGTCGGCGTATTAGATGGTTTGCATCCAGATACTGCTGAAACAACAAATAACGCCGCTAAAGTGGTTGAGATTAATTTTCTTAAAGTCATATTAGTTTCCTTTCTTGGCATTGCTTCTGAATTAGCTTTTATAAATTTTGATATTTGCAAATTCATTTTAAAGATTTCATATATTATAAAGGATTTAAATATCCATTTTTATTATGTTATAACCTGGTATATATATTGTTTTTATCATACTAAATTATTCTCATTATGTTTTATTCTTTAAAAAATATATTCCCAATTTTGAAAACAAAACATTGTTAACATTCTTCGTTTCCTCCATCGATAACATGTCGCATAAATCATAATTTTCATTTAAAGGCATTCCAAAATCTTTATATGCAAAAATTACCTTATCTCCTGATGCAGATGTCCAAACAATTCCATTGTCATCATCAAGCAATGACATTTTATCCATGTATTGTTCAATTTTGTTATACGCATGAAGTAATGGAGAAAATTTGCGCTCATCCCACCAAGAATCAATAGATCCGATTGCCGGATAAGAGTTTGGTTCAATTACAAGTTGATAAATCAGTCTAACTGATAATCCTCTGAAATATGCAGTATAAATATCTTTGCCATGTTCTGCCATTTTAGTTAGGTTAGCACCTGTCGAAACATCGTTATAAATAAATTCGTTACCGTCCACTTGGTCATAATCTGTGCCACACATAGGTATGCCAAATATGCCAAGATCTTCAACATAATAAAGATCCTCTAATTCATTCTCAAATCTGCTCATGATTTCCATTTCGCTGTCAAACATTGATAACACTTGATCATTTTCTGTCAAGCCTTCCATGCCTAAATCCCCGCGACGGTCAAATGTTACCCCCTCACGTTCGTCTTTATAATCTAAATGAAGATAGTTAAATGTATCAACCGCCATATTTAGATGCGAGTCACGAAACACTCCGTTAATTCCGCAGACCTTAAGTTTCCTAAAAGTCTCAACTAAATAGTTTTTATATCCTTCACTGTTTTGATTAACAGCATATAAAACATGACTATAATTATTACGATGATATAATCCGGTTACATCTCTTGCAAAAATATCAGGTATTTTCACAGGCAGTGTGGATAAGGATGAAAAGTGTGAGCCAAACCACATATATGTCTCAAAATCCAATTCCTTTGCTATTGCAAAAGCTTCCGACAATCCTTCTAACCCACCTGTGCGTTCTGATATTTCAAGATCTAATGGGCAACACATATTCCCGAAAGTGCTGTAATTGTGCCTTCCCCCCTCGATCATAGGGTTAAGTTCTGTTTCCGGGCTTCTCCATAATGGCATAATATATGACCTGTTAAACCCCCACTCTTTCAGTTGTTTAATTATGGCTGGAAACTTTTCGATGTTTGCGGTAACCCACGTTTCAATATGGGCTTCTGGCCTATTAATGGGCTTTTTGACATTGTAGAATTTTCTGTAGCCCTTATATACCTCATCACGCAGTTCTATAAAATGATTATATAAGCTTGTTTGACTTTTAAAAGAATTATCGGCAATAAGAATTTCTTTTTCTGTAGTTTTTACATTATCTGTCAAATTAAAGCAATATTGATTAAAATGCAGTAGCAAAGTGCTGTCGTTATCCTTTTGGTATAATGACCTTACATGAGAAGGTTTTGTGTGTTTTGTAATTAGAATCGCATTGTCATTGAATTGAAAAGTAAACCCCTGCAGATGTGTGTATAATGGCAGATGCTGAAAAATATAAGGATTCGCAATCCCTTTCATTGTCCATCCAGAATAGTAACTTGAATTTTCATGGAATTTAAATACAGGCATTTCACAGCTGCCCCGCATCATAAATGTATTCCCAGTTATGTCACCATTAATTTCCCACGTAGCTTTTTCTTCTAATTGATAAATTTTATAGTCAGTGCAATTATAATCAAAATAGTATGAAAATCCTTGATATTCTAAATCAGCAATAACTGAAGATACAGATTTAATAACCCAATTCATGTATGATCCATTAGATGAAATAGGTCCTTTGCTCCAGGAACGAGTGTTAACTCTTAGATTCATTGCCTGTTCTGCCCATTCCATACGATGTCCAACTCGGAAATATGGAATGGTCCTAATAATAATATCATCTCCGGATATTTCAAATTCCTTAAATTTGTAATGGTCAATTTCCATCCCGTCAGGTGTTGCAATCTCCGGGAAAATACACTCATTCCCACTTCTGAATGCTAACTTACTATTTTTGACTGACCCTATTCCTTTTGCAATGCCATTTTCTATATCGAATTGAATAGAAACGCCATTAAGCAACTTAAGTTCCAGACCATTTTCATTTGTTAAAATTTCATTTATTTTCAAACTGAACACTCCTATAAGAAAGGTTTTATTTACATTATAAATTATTCTTTCAATTTTTCAATTTGATTTTTTGATATTAGTTAAATATTATACTAATATTGTTATTTTTCTATATTAAATAAAATTTTAACAAAAATAATATACTATTTAATTATGTTGCATAAACAATGTTGAATTAATTGGAATTAAATATTACAATTAATTCGCAAGAAGCATTGAACTTTTTGTGTGTATTTAAGGAGATATTAATATAAATGAACAATAGAAAGGTTCTTATAATAGATGATTGTCAGGCAGACCTTGATGGAGTTAAAAAATACGTTAATTGGGATGCCTTCGGCATTACTCAGATTGAAACAGCATTAAATGGGCAAGAAGGTTACGATAAAGCGCTGTCATTTAAGCCAGACATTATTATTACTGATGTTGATATGCCGATGAAAAACGGACTTAAACTCGCTGAAGAAATACGCGAGCTATTGCCTGAATCCAACATAATTTTCATGAGTTGTTTTGATAAATTCGATTTTGTAAAGCAAGCAATGAATTTGGATGCTTGTGGATATGTTATGAAACCAGTCAAAATCGAGGAGATTGAGAATTTACTGCATAAGATTTTTTCAACATTAGATAAATCATTAAATCAAGCTTCCCTTATTGAATCTTTACGGTCTCAGGTTAATAATAATATGACCACATATCGAAAACAGTTGTTTTTTGAATTAATTAACTTTCCAAGCATCGAAAATTTGTCACAAAAACTTGAGTTTCTTAAAATGAGCGAGAATTCAGAATATTATTTCTCTTTTTTTAAAATTGACATTAATGAAGAAGCATCTTCAACCCGCCTTGCGGAAAATGAATTTATTCTCCGAGATTGTCTGTTAACAAAGATTAATGATTTTTTCGCAAAGGAAACCACTATTATTAATATAATTGACGAAAAAATGATTTCTATTTTGCAATTTGTAGATAGTACTTGTTTACCTTTTGAACAGATAATTAAAACTTTGTATGACTTTTCCGAAAAAGTTTACAACGAATTAGATACAACAATAAAAATTGCATGTTCCAATATATATTCTGGTATCGATATTATTTACGAAGCATATCAAAAATCATTATCAAATGCAAGAAGTGCCTTCTTTTATGAATCAGATAAGGTTGTTATTCTTGAAAATCAACAAGACGATTCATCAAGCGTTGATATGAATTTGAATATTTTAAAGGCGGAAATTTACGATATTTTTAATAAAGCTGATATTAAACAAATTGATAAGTTTCTGAACAAATATTTTGATAAAAGCACAATGCAAAACGAGAAACAAATTAGGAGTATTAGTTTTAGCATGCTTAGTATAATTCTATCTTTGTTAGCGGAAAAGAATCTTTCATTTGACGATGTTTTTGAGAAACGAATTAATGTCTGGCAAGAATTAACTGATTGCGACACCATTACATGCATCAGAAACTTTCTATTTAATGTATTGGATGTTACATACGGATTTTTAAATGATAGTAACAAATCAAAATATTTAAAAATCGCAACAAGCATAACAGAAATCATTGACAAGGAATACAGCAAAGTTAATTCTGTAAAAGATATTACAAATAGATTATACATCAGCCCAAACTATGCAAATTCAATTTTCAAAGGGGTTATGGATGCTTCAATTTCACATTACCTTACAACAAGAAGAATGAATGTTGCAAAAGGACTTTTGAAGGATCCATATATTAAAATAAGTGAAGTGTCCGAAAAAGTAGGTTACTCAAGTCCTGCATATTTCCGTATGGTATTTAAAGAGTATGTTGGAATTACACCCCGTGAATATATGACAAATTACGAAAACTCTACAAAAAAGAAGATATGACAGAGGTTTATGGATTTCCTCAAAAATCCAAATATTACTTTGAAGGTGGATATATGAAAAATTTAAAAAGGTCTTTAGCTTCCTTACTCGCCCTCGTGATGCTTATTGCAATTTTCCCATTTGCATCATTAGCGGAGCCCTCCCTTCCCTATGATTCTTCAGTCAAAACAAGTTTGTTGAAAAATTACACAACAGACTGGTTTGGAAGCTCACAGGATTGGACCGCCCCTAATAATCCTACTTATGAAAGAGCAAATTGGTCTAACAATTACATTAACACTTTAAACGTTGCTTCTGACGGATCTGTTATTGTATATGGCGGCTGGGATGAGTCATTAATGGAAGTAAGTATTTACAAAGATGGTAAACGGACTGGTTCAGTTGCAGGAACACATTACGGCGGAGCAAATGGACTCGCTGTAACTAATAACGATAAATACATATGGGTTTCTTTAACTTTAACAGGATCGGATGCGACAACACCTGTTGGTGCCGCCATAAAGAAAGCAAGCATTGATGGCAAAATTACATACCCAATGATACATTTAACAAGTTTTACAAGTATTGTTTCTGGGCTTGCAGCTTTTGGTACTAACCTTTATGTTGCCGATTCCGGAAATGGTAAAGTTTATGTTTATGATGTTGAAACTAACGAAAAGAAAACTACAGAGTTTAATGTTACCACTCCAGGGAAAATGGTTACTGATACAAATGGTAATCTCTGGATAATTTCAGGAGCAAATAAGGTGTTGAAATATAGCTCAACCGGAAGTCTGTTAGCAACTTTGACACTTGGTGCAAATATCGTTCCTAAGGGATTAGATTTTTATAACGGTAAAATCTATGTCGCAGATGGTGGTGTTGCGCAAAACGTTAAAATTTATGATGAAAACAATCTAAATGCTACTCCTTCAACTTTTGGTGTAAATGGAGGCATTTACGCCTCTGCTATTCCTGGAACAATAACTGATAAACATTTTTATTTTATATGTGATGTCGGTCTCGATTCACAAGGAAATATTTATGTTGGTATGAGCTCACCTTCAACTGATTGCAGAGTTGAAAGTTATGGATCTGACGGTAATAAAAAATGGGAAATGTTTGGTGCCCAATTCTTAAATTCAGGATCAATCGATCCAGCTACTGATAGCGGAACTGGTGACACTTCATTTGACGTATATAGTACAACAGAAGTGTTCACAAAAGATGCCTCGATGCCTTCAGGTAAGGGATGGAAGTATAAAGCTGTTACTTTAGATCCATTCAAATACCCTGATGATATAAGAATAACAGGCAATGACGAATATGGCATATCTACATCATGGATTAGATATATTAATGGGGTTAAATTTCTATTTGTAACTGATATGTATACAACAAATCTTGCAATATTCCGTTTTGAAACAAATAGTGAAATCGCTATACCTTGCGGCATCATAGCAAAGCAAGGAAGAAAATCAACAAATATCTTGTGGAAACAAATTATACCAACAGGTGGAAGTGAATGGATGTGGATAGACAATAATGCTGATGGCTTTATTGATGCAACAGAAATAATAACCAATACATATGGTCCGCTATCATCCGGTTGGTGTATTGATGGTAATGGAAACATATGGCAGCCTCAATCATCTGGTCAGATTCGTAAGTTCCCATTCGAAGGATTTACTACATCAGGAGTGCCAAAGTATTCTTTTACTACTATTGTTACCGAAACAGCACCAGCAGTCACCAAAAATTCAGGTGGCACAGAGAATATAACGCAATTAATGCGTGCAGAATATGACTCAACAACTGACGATATGATTTTATCGGGTTATACTCCTTCTACTCCTAACACAAAAGGTTATTGGAAAGTTATTGGTGTATCAATAATCCGTTTTTCAAACTGGTCTAAAGCGACTAGAAAACAAGAATGGCGCGTTGATATGGACACAACAGGTAAAGAGTACAATAATTACATTGCATCGATGGCAATAGCTGGTGATTATGTTTTCCTTGGTTACAGAAATGATACAAGAATTGAAATATATAATAGAAACACGGGTTCTGCAGTGGGGTATATGCTACCAGGTCCAGAAATCGGGGGCATGACAGAAGGCTGGCTGGACATCGGACATGCATTGGTAGCCCAAAAAATGAAAGATGGTAGTTATGCTATTTTTTCTGAAGAAATGTTCTGGGGTTCTATATTGATGTTTAAATGGAACGGTGACCCATCCCTTACAACAAGACCTGCAAACCCAGTACTTTATAAGTTTGAATGTCTGAAGAAATCTTCTTCTGGTACAATTGTCGTTGATGGCAATATTAATGATACCGAGTGGACAAGAGCGATGACAAATAAAGCAAGTAAAGTAGTTCTTGGTGTAAATAATAATACAGTATCGTATAAGACAATGTGGGATCTTAATTATCTCTATGTTGCTGTGACTGTTCTTGACGATGTTTTAATGTACACCGATACATCTAATTCATGGGATAATGATGCACTAGAAATATGTATTGACGGCGATAACGACAGAGGCGGCTTCTATAACACTAAGGACAATCAGTTTATTTATGGTTATAATTTCACTGATGCTAAATTCTTTATCCAGAAAAATCCAGGAATTAAAGCGAATATTAAAAGAGGGTTTAAAGTTATTCAAGGAGGCTATACAATTGAGATGGCATTCCCTTGGGCAGATATGGGAGGTGTTACTCCTGGTAATAGTAAACTTATGGGTTTTGATATAGCAAACGATGATGATGATGACGGCGTTGCTCGTGAAGGTATGTTAATTGCCACTGGAGCAAATTATGTTAATAATGGTGCATTTGGTGAAATGAAACTCGTAACGACACTTTCAACTAAACTGTCCACATTACCTACTAATTTTACTTCTCCTAAACAAACCGAAACAACTGTTGATCTTACTTGGGCAGCCACTGCTAATGCTTATGGATACAATATTTATAATGGATTGGTTAAATTAAACCACATACCATACCTTACAACAAAAGCAACATTGACTGAGCTTACACCTAATACTAATTACAACTTGACTTTATATCCATTATCGTCAGCTGGCGAAGGCACTAGTCCTGCTACTTTAAGTGTTACAACAGCTGGTACTAACCCATCTCCAACTCCTACCCCTGTTCCTACACAAGGAGTTACACCTACTCCTGTTCCTACTCAAACAGTTACTCCTACCCCTGTTCCTACACAAGGAGTTACTCCTACTCCTGTTCCTACACAAGGAGTTACTCCTACTCCAGTTCCTACTCAAACAGTTACTCCTACTCCAGAAATAACACCAGAACCAACACCTGCGACTAGTGGTTACTGGGAAGAGTCTGATGGAAAGTGGTATTACTGGCTAAATGATGAACTTGTCACAGGTTGGCAGACGATAGACGGAAAGAAATATTACTTCAATACCAGTGGTGGTGCTCGGTTTGATAGCGGTTGGGCAGTTATCGAAGATACCGATAGTTTCAAAACATATTATTTTAATAGTGATGGAACCGTAAAAACCGGATTGTTTACTGATGGAGGAAATCTCTATTTTCTTGATCCAAACAACAATGGTGTTCTAGCAGATGGGTTGTTTACTGTTGATGGTGATCTATATTTCTTTGATTATTATTCAGACAGTGTTGCAGTAAAAGATAGTCTGATACAAATCGGGAATAATTATTATTACTTTGGAAGTGATTATAAAGCAGTTAAAAATCAAACCGTTCAAATTGGTGGTCAGGATATTACCTTTGATGAAAATGGCTATGCAACAAATTATAGTCCTCAAACCAATGACCCAACTGTAACTCCTGTTCCTGAGGATAACTCAAATCCTACAACCAGTGATATTACTCCAATCTATTTCTTATATTTCTGCATTATATCCACAGCAATTATAGTTTTTTTAAAGAAAACTAAAAGATTAAATACGGAAGCATAATTTTCATGTAGCGACCATTGATTTAATAGTTTATGTCATTCGCAAATGTGAATATACTCAATTGATTGTTAAATCTAAAAATTTATTATGAGTCCGAAAATACGAAATTTAGGCGATTGATGCTTAATTTCATATTTTCGGACTTGATTTTAAGAAAGGGTGTTAAAAATGAAGTTAGTAAGAGCTGGTATAATTCTGCTTCTACTATTAGTAATGTTACCAACAAGTGCTACTCCGTTTAATGCTACAGTTGCTTCTGGATATATGCTTGAAGTAATAGGCAATGTATAGTAAGGGACAAAATAATAACTGGTCAGGCACCTTGTTTCCCTACAATCGGCTTACTAAATACTGTCCTCCAACCTTATCTATAATTGGAACAATAGATCCAATAGTTCCTCTGCTTAAAGTTTACGAACTAAAAAGTGAACTAAGTAAAGTTAAAGTTAGAAATGATGTTATTGAGTTAGTTGGTGCTAGTCATAACCCAATCGAAATACCAATCTCTACAACAACTTTTCGCTTTGACAATGACATGCATGATAAAAATTTTAATTATATGCTGACTAATATTAATAAAAAATTCAGTAGTATATCCAATGTAAAACGCCAATAAGCTTAGTCATTTTATAAGATAAGATATAAGATAAACTAAGATAAGATAAGCTATTACAAATGAAATATGTTTTGGAGCATGATAGTTTATTATTGAATAAAATTTTTAATGTATTGCAAAATTAGTTAGGTAAAATAATTTATTAATGGAGATTACTTATGAAAAACGAATATTGTCCGAATTGGGAAGAAACAAAGAATAGATTTACAAGATGGTGGAACAATGAATATTTAGATCGTCCTCTAATGCGTGTTGTCGCAAAAGGGAAATCTGGTACTTACACCCCTGTTCCCTACCCAACTGACGTTAAGGATCGGTATTTGGATACAAATTTTTTAGTAAAGAGTTATCGCAATTACTGTGATCATCATTATTATTTGGCTGATTCATATCCTGCAGTAAGTATTGATATTGGTGCAGGGTCA
The DNA here is from genome assembly GCA_038326615.1 of Saccharofermentanales bacterium. GTDB lineage: Bacteria > Bacillota > Clostridia > Saccharofermentanales > UBA5734 > JBBQKF01. Next base: position 45,687 of record JBBQKF010000011.1, read on the forward strand.
ATGGCATTATACCTTGGAAGCGAGCCAAAATTTGCAACAGATACAGTTTGGTTCAGTGAGAGTATTCATAATGTTGAAAATTATAAAAATATTAGTTTTGATCCTGAAAATAAATGGTGGAAAAAACATATCAGGATGGCTAACGAAGCAAAATTATTGGTTAATGATGACTTTTTAATTAATATGCCTGATATTATAGAAAACATTGATATTATTGCTGCTCTGAGAGGTCCACAAGAATTATGTTATGACCTTATGGATGAGCCTGATTTAGTGCGAGATACTGTTAAAATAATTGATAAAATATATTTGCAGTGTTTTGATTCATTCTACAATATACTAAAAAGTGATAACAATAGTACTGCTTTTACCGCCTTTAATATTTGGGGACCAGGTAAAACCGCTAAGATACAATGCGATTTTTGTGCCTTGATGGCTCCTGATCAATTCAGAGAAATTATTTTGCCATCTCTTAAGCAACAATGTCAAAAGCTTGATAATACTATTTATCACCTAGATGGACCTGATGCAATAAGGCACGTACCTGCACTAATGGAAATCCCCGAATTAAGGGCGATTCAATGGGAAAGTGGTGCAGGACAACCAGATGGTGGCAGTGAAAACTGGTATCCATTATATGACAAAATAATAGAGGCTGGCAAAGCTCTATGGATAGGAATTTTTGCGGAAGATAGCAAAGTTTGGGCAGAGAAAACCAAAAATCTTATTAAGCGTTACGGGCCTAAAAATTTATACCTTCTTTACCCCGAATTTGATTCTTTAAATGACGCCATTGAATTTATAACAAATTATAGTTAAGCATTGAATTTATAAAATTTAAGGGATTCAGAATATATGCAACATTTTGTATAGCCAAGACACAAAAGGACGTGAATGTAATAATGGATTACCAAAAAAAAATTATATGTGCCACAAAAGAATATTGTACCTACGAACATTTTATACCTGCCCCAATTTTTCGGAAAGTTTTTTTCTTTGATAAACCTTTTTCAAACGCTGTATTAACCATTTGTGCACCAGTGTGAATATTCCTTTTGTTCCTTTCTTTCATTAACAATTAGCACAAATTGATTGTTTGTGGCATTATCAATCTCAATAAACCCTTTTATTTGTTTGTTAAAGATTGATATTTAACATTTTTAATCTCACCTATAACAAGTTTGTTGATAAAATCCGGAATGCGGTCACCATATGTAGTAGCAATCGAGAATGTATTTTTGACAAAGCCTCGATATTTGAATATACTTTAGTCATGAAATCATAACCATTTTAAATTGCATTAAAACAAACATACCCACTTGGATCACTTCCGCATTTAATATGCGACAAGTCACAAAATCATATAGTTTAGTTAATTTACGTACACTGTTCAAACAATGATTGATTCACTTGTGAATTGCATGCCGGGGCAGCGTATACCAAAACGTCATACAGATTTCCATAAGTCCTTGAAACCTATGCTGAAGTCTGACTTTACCGATTTACAAATAACCCGAGCTACAGCTACTGTATTAAACTTTTACAGGAACTAAATCTCGTTTTATTAATTTTATAAAGATTTTTGAATTGTATGAACTAGAACATTTACTTCATCCCACCATAAGTTATTTCTTCTCCATTTTCAATTTTTTTGTTATTCTGTTTGACTTTTTCTTTGGTTTCAGATAAACCCTTGTTTGCATCTTCATTACTATTAACTTTATTTTTATCAAGTTCTGATTTTGGTATAGTATGCAATTCCCCATTATCAGTTAAAAATTGATAATTAGGGTCAATTGCTACTTGAATGAAATGCCTTTTCAAAGTTCAAATGCAATGTTACGTTTGTTTATTAATCTGAACTATATTATAAAACAAGTTGAATGCTTTGTCATTAAAATTTTGGTTGCTTATTAATTATCATTTATATAAATCGATAATACATATTCAATCAGCATATCTTTATTGTTTGAAAGTATTCCCGAAATCACTTTTGAAAGGCAATCATTAAGAATTACGCCTATCTGCTTACCTGGCACAACACCGAGCAAAATGAGATCCCCACCGCTTATCACGAGATCTTTTAGATTAAAGCATTCATTTTCTCTAATAATGTCTTCATAAATTCTGACTAATGTGTCAAGTTCCAAAACTCTTCCAATTAAATCGGGGTGTTGTCCTGAAACATCTGCCTTTTTAAGGTTAATCAGGTCAAGGAAAAACTCTTCCGAAAACCTGTTCAGAACTCTCTTTACAGCTTTTCGTTCTGGTTTGATTTGAATGTCGTGATATAAAACGAGAAGTATTGTTTTCTCCCTTGTTTCATTGTCAGTTTTCATCCTTCGAAGAATTGTGTCTGCCATCTGCGAACTTAACTTTTGATGCCCGTAGAAGTGTCCAATCCCTTTGACATCTTGCGAATATGTTTTTGGTTTACCTATGTCGTGAAAAAATGCAGCCAAACGAATATCAAGCTTAGGCGAAGTATTAGCAACAACTTTTGCCGTATGGGTATAAACATCATATGCGTGGTAAGGATTATTTTGTAAAAATTCGAATGCTAAAGAAAGTTCAGGAACAATCACTGCGAAAAGTTCCGAATATTCGATCAAAACATTTTCGATATTTTTACCGCACAAGAGGCTGAAAAATTCTGATGATATTCTTTCTATTGCGACAGATTTTATCGTATCTTTCTTTTCCAATAAAGCCTTTTGAGTTAGTGGTTCTATTGCAAAACCTAAAACAGAAGCAAATCTTACAGCACGCAAAATTCTTAATGCATCTTCCTCAAAACGTTTCTTCGGGTCGCCAACGCACCTTATAATTCCATCTGCAAGGTCCTGTTTTCCCTCAAATGGGTCTACAATTCCAGATTTTTCGGAATATGCGATTGCATTTATTGTAAAATCTCTTCTTGCAAGATCCTCGTTTATTGACCGCGTAAATTCCACACGTAGAGGCCTTCGTAAGTCAACATATTCGCCATCAATCCGAAATGTTGTGACTTCAATAGGAAAGTGATCAATTAAAACTGTAACAGTTCCGTGCATAATTCCAGTCTCAATGACAGGATTGCCGCAAAAAACACTTTTAACCTCCCTTGGAGTTGCATCGGTTGTAACGTCGAAATCTTTAGGCTCAATTCCCATTAGTGCATCTCTAACACAACCGCCTACAACATATGCTTCATATCCATTTTTTTCAAGTTTAGCTAAAACTTCATGAACTGTTTTTGGCAAAATCATAGTTTCCCCCCATGATTTATTCATCACAAAATGCAATGGATAAATCATCATCCTTTTATAAAAATTGCGTTACCACCGTATCGAGTAAACCTCTCAAAATCTTTCTATTTCAAAGAAATTCCCCTTCAGAAATATTACTTCTTCTGACGTTATTGCTTCTTCTGAGATTTTACTTCTTCAGACATCTTCCGGTTCAGAAAAATTTAGCTGTCAGAGAAATTCAGCCAAATCGCCTACTTTGTCAAAAACAAAATCCGGTCTAACATCGCTTTCGATTATTTCATCCATTGTCGCTTCCCCTGTAAGAACGGCAACACACAAAATTCCAGCGTCTTTAGCAAATGCCAAATCTGTATAAATCCGATCGCCAACCATTGCAATTTCTTGATTGCTATAACCGTATTTCTCAATTACCATTTCAATCATAGCGCTATTTGGTTTGCCAATAATTTTAAGAGGTTTAACTCCAGTACATGTCTCCATAAAAGCAAGGATTGCGCCACAATCCGGTAATACTTTTCCATTCGCAATTGGGCAAACCTTATCGGGATTAGCAACAAAATATGGCACCCCCGCCCTTATGTAATCACATGCAATATCAAGTTTTTCATACATCAATGTTGTGTCAAACGCAAGCAGAACAGCATCTATATTTTCGTTTTTTCTTTTTACTAAAGACATTCCAGCATCAGTAAGTTCTTTTTCAAAATCAGGAGTCCCGATTGGAAACACACGAATTTCGCTAGGTTCTGTCAAATTTTCAAACTTTTCAATTTGCTTATTCTCGTTAGTTTTTGACAATTTCGTTGAGGCAGTAATAGTGTTTTCTACTGAAAAATTATTATATGCATTTTTGTCAGGAAAGGAGTTATTATATTCTTTATTCGAATTTGTTACAAAATCTCTTTTACTATTATCTTCATTTTCCCCAGGCATTTCAAATTTGTCGCCGTATTTTTTCTTCAAAAAAGAAATCAGTGCGTCTGTTGAAGTTAGAACATTCTCCCTGTTTGTTGGGATTCCAATCCTGTTCATCCTTTTAATATAATGATTAGCGCTATGCGAGGAGTTATTGGTTACAAAAATAAAACGTTGTTCTTTAAGTACACTAAAAAAATCAAGTGCGCCGGGAAGAATATCTTCTTCGAGTGTCACAGTTCCATCCATGTCAAGAAGCCAACATTTCACGCCACGCAAAACCTCGGTCTGCTTACTTTTTTCAATTATTGATTGTCTAAGCATTAATTTCAAATCCTCCGAAGTTGTGTTTTATTCTTTTAGCATTTCATTAAATTCTTCTTCGCTTATTACTTTAACTCCAAGCGAAATTGCTTTGTCAAGCTTGCTTCCTGCTTCTTCGCCGGTAAGAACATAATTAGTTTTCTTTGAAACGCTTCCAGAAACCTTACCTTTGCGTGATAAAATCAAATCCGTCGCTTCATCTCTTGTCATCCCGCTTAGGGTTCCGGTAAGAACAAATGTTAAATCTTCAAAACGATTTGATAAAATTCTTTCGCTAACTTTCGATTCCATTTTAACCCCTGCTTGTTTAAGAAGATTGATGAGATGAATTGTTTGTTCCTGTGCAAAAAAAGACACAACGGCATTTGCACTGATGTCCCCAAACTCAGACAATGTAACAATATCCAGATATGGCGCATTCATCAATGAATCAATAGAGCTGTATTTTGTTGCAAGAATCATTGCAGCACGAACTCCTATGTTTCTTATTCCAAGTGCGTTTATTAGCCGTTCAAGCGAATTTGACTTCGAGTTCTCGATTGACTGTAGAAGGTTTTCAACTGATTTCTTGCCAAACCCTGGCAATTGCATGAGAATTCCACTTTTCCCCGATAAAGTATAGATTTCTGCAACGCCTTTTATCAAATCATTTTCTAACAAAATTTCGATTATCGAAGGGCCTAAACCTTCAATGTTCATGGCTTCTTTAGAAACAAAATGTATAAGATGCCGTAAAAGTTGTGCCGGACATTCAGTGCCTGTGCATCTGCTGGCCGCCTCCCCATTTTCTCTTATAACGGGGGCATTACAAACAGGACAATGGCCTGGCATTATAAACGAATGTGAAATTGCAGGACGCTTCTCTTTAATAACTTCAACAACTTCGGGAATAATATCTCCGGCTTTTTGAATAATAACCGTATCGCCTTCGCGAATATCTTTCTCATTAATAAAGTCTTCGTTATGTAAGGTAGCGCGGGATATCGTTGATCCTGCGATTCTTACCGGAGTAAATCGTGCTAAAGGAGTAAGTTTTCCAGTTCTACCTACCTGAACTAATATCTGTTCGATAACTGTTTGCTTTTGCTCTGGCGGGTATTTAAAAGCAACAGCCCATCTTGGCACTTTGCTCGTTGTTCCTAGAATCTGCCTTTGCGAGAGAGAATTAACCTTAATAACAGCTCCATCGATTCCATAATCCAGTGTCCCTCGAATTTGTGCAATCTCTTCAACAGCCGCTAAAACATCATCTATGCTTCTACAGAAGCGATATGAAGGACTTATTACAAACCCATTATTCTCAAGCCATTTTAGTGTTTTAAAATGTGTATCAAAGCTTATTCCTTCAATGCCTTGAATATTGAATACAAAAAGCTCCAGCTGCCTTGATGCCGTTATTGAAGAATCAAGTTGTCGCAAAGAGCCTGCTGCTGCATTTCTTGGGTTTGCAAAAATTTTCTCATTTAAAATTTCCTGTCTCTCATTAAGCTTTTGAAAAACAGAATTAGGCATATAGATTTCACCGCGGACTTCCAAATATTTAGCGTTTTCTTTTAAAGCATTCGGAACACTTTTCATTGTTCGCACATTTAAAGTTACATCTTCACCAATAAGACCATCGCCTCGAGTTGAAGCTCTTACGAATAATCCATCTTCATACTCTACAGCAACAGAAAGTCCGTCGATTTTTCTTTCAACTATAAATTCCACTTCAGGAATCTGCTCGACAATTTTATTTAGAAACGCCTTTAATTCTTCTTCACTAAAAACATCCTGTAAACTTTGCATTGGAAATCTATGTGTAATTTTCTTGAAATCTTCTTTAACTGCACCACCGACCTTTTTAGTTGGTGAATCTGCCGTTGCAAATAATGGAAATTGATTCTCGAGATTTTCTAATTCCCGAAGTAATTTGTCATATTCGGCATCGGTTATTTCTGGCGAATCCAGGTCATAATATTTTTTATTATGATATCTTAAAGTCTCACGCAATTTTTCAATTTGTTCCCATATTTCCATAATCGAATTGTTGCTCCTTACAAAATAATTTTATTTGTTTGTCATTCTTAATTTTTTCTCTTAATTTTTATCGATTATCCTCGATTTTTGTTTCTTATTGAATCATTTCAAATCTTAACTATTCATGCATTTTAATCCTTTAAAATTCTTATTCTTTCTTTTCAAATTTTTCCAATTCATTTTTATTCATAATTCTATTGTGAACGTTTTTATTCAATTCTATTCTCTGCAATTCTAGTAAATTCAATTCTAATTAATTCTATCTTAGTCTTTTTGTTTTTCTGATTCTATTCTATTCTATTTTCTATTATTCTACTCAGTTCTTTCTGATTCAATTTAATTCCTTCTGATTCAGTTAAATCCTTTTATACTTTTCAAATTTAACTATATCTGAACTTTTCTAATTTTTACTAGATTTGATTATTAATAGATTTTTCAAAATTTTTATTGCCAATTATTTGTCGATTTTTCCTAATCTTTCGTGCTTCTAATTCTTTGTCGAATTTTTTATTTTGCTCTGCTTTTAGAGCCCGAATTTGAATTTACAAAATAAATTGCTGGTACAAATGCTATTGCCGTTAATATTAATCCCCAAAAAATGGAAGGCCAACTGAAAAATGTTACTCCCGAAAAATATGATGTTTTTGATATTATAATCCATGGAGCAAAAATTTCTGTATTGATTTTAAGGTAAGAAAATATTGGAACAAGCAAAGCATCATATAAAATCATTACTGGTATGCTTAAGATAAACAAATCCGCAAGAAACGCTTCAAAAGAGTTTGTCTTGATTATTACAGCAAACAATGAAAGTGTAATTCCAATTACGATAGATAGAGGAACAGCATCCAATTTTGCAAAATCAGTAATTATAAAAAATATCAATGATGCTATTGAGCAAATAGCTGAAACGAAAACCTTACTACCCGATTTACATATAATAAAAAGTGCTATCATACATATTATACTAATAACATATGCGACAAAAATCCCCGCGTTCCCATTTATTCCTAATCTGTCAAACGCAAATTTACCAACGTCTCTGGTCATCCATGCAAAATATTTAAATGGAGTTGAAATAATAGTTCCCCAAAATAAAATCAGCGCTATAAAAACAATAAGTGCTCTTTCTCTTCTTTTCAAATTTATGTCCTCCTGTGTTTGTTCTCCGCTTATTATACCATTACAAAAGAGGAAAATTTTCAAAATTATTAAAATAATTTATAGATTCCATCGATGTACTAATCAATTATATGGTAAAATATGTTACACTATAAAAATGAAATAATTCATAAGAAATATTTCGGATTATAAATTTGAAAACATTTTGAAGATTTGATTGTTGAAATTCTAGTAGTCATAAGTTTTAGTTCAAAATGTGACAAGTGAAATTTTAGAAAATTTAAATTTATCAGATAACAAAGGAGCTACGTAAATGGACAGAAGGAATTTTATGCTTTGGAGCGATAAAGAAATGATTGCAAGGAGCGGAAGTGGTAATGGAACTTTTCAATCATGCAAACCCAATATGACATTTTATCCTGCAAAAAGCACTACCCCTTCAGGATGTGTAATCGTCTGCCCAGGTGGAGCTTATGCAATGAAGACAATGGATTACGAAGGAGAGGAAATTGCTTTAATGTTAAACGATAATGGTATTAATGCATTTGTTCTTGACTACAGGCTTTCGCCAGATTTGAATCCATCACCGGTTAATGACGCTATGCGTTCGATTGAATTAGCGCGTGATTTGGCACAAGAATTAGGGTTCTTAGCAGACAAAGTTGGCATACTAGGATTTTCTGCTGGTGGGCATCTTGCTGCAAGTGCAGGAACAATGTGGACAAATGGCAAAAGCCGTCCTGACACAATGATACTTTGCTACCCCGTAATATCGATGGGCAAATATACAAATATAGAATCGAGAACAAATCTTCTTGGAGATACCGCAAATTCGGGACTTATAAGTGATATGTCATGTGAGAACCGTGTTGATCGACAAACTCCTCCTGCATTCATTTGGCATACTGCTAACGATGAAGCAGTCCCAGTCGAGAACTCTCTTATAATGGCAAACGCTCTTGCCGCTAAATCAGTCCCATTCGAGTTGCATATTTATCCTGAAGGTACGCATGGGCTTGGACTAGCTAAGGATAACCCTGTTGTTTCTACATGGTCAAGCCATTGCATTGCCTGGCTTAAAGGTTTAGGATTCTAATTAAATTCTAGATTATTATACTTTTTCAAACTTGTTAAACTGAATAGGTTTATTAAACTAATAAACCTATTCAACTTAATAATTTTATATTATAATTTTA
>JBBQKF010000012.1:0-52970 GCA_038326615.1 Saccharofermentanales bacterium
TGAATTTCTTTTATATAGATTTTATAGGCTAAATAATCAATTAAAGGTTAGGTGATAAAATGAAAGAGAATAGTTGTTATACTTACTTTGCTATTAAGGGCAATATTGAGTGGCAAATAATCACAGCAAGATTGGGATTGCAACCAACTAAAAAGTGGAACATCGGAGACAAACGCAGTAATGGAACTCAATATGATTTTGCGTTATGGGAATTTGGTTATTTCGATGATTATGATGTTTTGGTTGAAAACCAAATGATGAAAACCATTCAATCTCTTATACCTCTTAAAGAAGAACTAAATTTAATAAAAAAAGAATATGATGTGAGCTTTGTTTTAGAAATCGTCCCAACAGTTTACCCTAACAATAGTTCTCCTTGTTTAGCTCCCAATAGAGCTGTAATTGAATTTTGTTATGAAACAGGTACAGATATAGATATTGATTTATATATTAACGATTTAAATGATGAAGAATAGCTTCGGTTATTAAAATACCATCACCCAACCGCTCATAATACGGGCGGTTTTGTTATTTAAGAATTAAAAACGCAGCCCTTCCGTACCGTTCCACGCTCACTTCGACCGTGTTATCACTGTCGGTGCTATGCAGACATTATGCAAAGGGCGAGCTCATATCATCGCACACTATCCTTTGCCGCAGGTATCTCTCCGGTGGCTGCTATTCAATTTTAAGTTGCCTGTTTACTTTCAACAAGCGTCGTGATATAATATCAACAATACATATATATAATAAGCATAGTTGATTATTGATTATATAGAGTGTTTTCCGAAATATCTATGAACTATGGATATCTTAAAAATTTCAAATACCTATTGTTGAATAAGGGGTTCAAAATGAATACAGAAAAAGATTTTGGTGCAATAAAAAAGAAGCCGCTTTCATACGGCTTCATAAGTAAGGGTGATATTTGGTTCGCTTTGAAGTACAATTTCACAAATGAACTTACCATGCGTAATCGCATTGGTCAAAATCTCGTTGATTTTGTTTGGATAGATAGTAAAATTGTTATTACTTCTCTACAAATGCTCTGGGATACATACGCGCAAGCAAGAAATAAAAAAGATGAATACAACTTTATTACAGTAGCTATGCTCGAAAGAGCAAAAAGGTTTTTATCTACTAACGTTTATCTTTCTTTATATTTATTTGCTTTTATTGATTTTCTTCTTGAAGATATCATAGATGAGCGAGTTATCAGTATGGATTTTATTTTTGATAGTGATTGGTTAGACATACCTAATAACACACATATCCATGCAAATGAAAAGTTTTCTTTTATCGACCACTTTGCGGACAGTTTCTTTGCAATTCAAAAAAGTGTACAAAAAAGCTTGGATTCAATATTGGCAGGTAGAACTGACAATCCCGATATGACCCCTGCTGCAAGGCTTTCTCTGCTTGAAAATACCGATGAATTTTATAAAAACAATTGGGGCACACGGTTTACTTCTTTTATCGATAAGCCATATGAAGGAGCAAAAAGCTATGTCCAACTGACTGAACTTAGCACTATAACAGATATGCTGAGATATGAATTGACCCAATTGATCTTAAAGAATGTGCCTTATAAAACATGCAAATGTTGCCATGAACTGTTTATCCCAAAGGGCCGTTCAGATAGTCTTTACTGCTTACGAATAATGCCGGGCAGGACAAAGCCTTGTTCCGTTATAGGAGCCAACCTTGTTGCGGTAGGAAAGCGAAATACAGACCCTATTCTTAGAATCTATCGCAAAGCATATGAACGACTCAAAAAGAGAATTGAGCTTGGTTATATGACTGATGAGGAATTTTTCAAGTGGGATGATACAGCCAAAGAAATTCGGGACAAATGCAAAAACAACAAAATATCTCTTGTAGAATTTGAAAAATGGATTGATGATACCAGCCGGAAAAGGAAAACAAAGGACATTAAATTAGATTTTTGAAGTTGTAATTTGTGTTGAGTATATTTCATTAATTCAATTTTTATATGGAGAAAATAGAAAAATCACTTGATTATTTTATAATAATTATGTTATACTAAACGCATATAAAATGTTATATCAATTAATGTGGAGGCAAATATGAAAATAGCTGAAACAATAAAAGAAATTAGAAACCGCTTAAACCTCAGCCAAAAAGAGATGGCTGAGGCTTTAGGTGTGACTTTTGCCACCGTAAACCGCTGGGAAAATGATCGTTGTGAACCAACGCAAATTGCTATAAAAGGCATCAAATCCTTATGCGAGAAAAACCATATTGAATTCTCTGAGTTTGAGGGAAACCTTATTTTTGTAGGAACCGAAAAGGTTGCACTTTACCATGGTTCAAAAAGTGGTATTGATGGCGACATTTCGCCCATTAGTCGTGAATTGTGCGACTTTGGCAAAGGTTTCTATATGGGTACTGAAAAAAGTCAGCCACTCACTCTTATCTGCAATTTCCCGAAGGCTAAGCTTTACACTGTTGAGGCGGATTTAACAGGACTTAATATTCTTGATATTGAGGTTGGTATAGACTGGGCTTTACTCATTGCCTTTAACCGTGGAAAGATGGATAGCATCAAGGGCACGACTATTTACAATAAATATAAAGAGATGTCAAAAGATTTTGATATGATAATTGGCTTTATCGCAAATGATAGAATGTTTGTTGTGCTTGACCGTTTCTTCTCTGGTGATATAACGGATGTGGCACTTATTAATAGTCTTTCAGCCTTGAAGCTTGGTAAACAATATGTTGCCATCACTGATAAGGCTTGCGGGCAGATAAAAATCACCCATGAAAAGGAAATCGGCACAAAAGAGCGTGATGAGCTTCGACTTTCCAGCGAGAAGAACCGTGAGGAAGGCATTACAAAAGCAGAGGAAATCTGCAAAAAACACCGTCGTGACGGACGCTTCTTTGATGAAATCATCGGTGGAGGTGCATGATATGAAAAAGTCGATCAGTAGCTTTGAACGACAGCTCTGCGATATTCAAGGAAGGTTATTTGAACTTTCCGCTAAGCAGGGATACGCCTCTAAGGAATTCATCACCACCTTTATGAATAGTGAAACGGCAGGAAATTTAGACAGAGATTATGACCGCCTTCAATGGCTTGGCGAAGAATACATTCTTGCAAACCTTGCCGACGAAGCTCATTTAAATAAAGGTGAGGTTTTTTCAAATGAGGTACTTTTCTGGGCAGGTTATACCTACCGCTACTGGCATTTCATAACCGGTGAAAGCAGCAAGGCAATCATCACACAAGCCAATGCAGATATTATGAATGAAAGTTACTTTGGTTTTCACACTCTCGATGTTGCAATGGCTGTTATGGATTTGAAAGAGTTGTATAGACAAAAAAATGACTTAAATAAGCACTTTTAATGATGTGAAAATGATGTGGTTGAAGAATATTGGACTCGAAATCGAGACCGCTATAACCACGGTGAGCTCTCGGAGTTAGGAACGATATAGAAGTGTTTAACGTTATAGCTTCAGCCCAATTTCTATTAAATTCAAAATCTCAATTTTTACAGGAATTCTACCAGACAAGGAGGTCGCAGAAAATGCATAAGGCGTACGATACAATTTTACAATCCGAAGTCGAAGCCATTTTTGCTGCAAAAAGTGCTGGATTTGAACCATATCGTTATACGTGCGCCTGTTGCGGAGAAGAAGTTCATATTTGTGCTGCGGATAGTATTGCTCAAGTTGCACATTTTAGACACCGCAGTGGAAATAATGATGCCGAGTGCGACGAATATCTGGGCAATAACAGCGCAATCAGTATTGCATTACATTCGCGGCGCAGTAATTGTGAAAGAGTTGAAATTTACTATTCTAACATAACTAAGACATTCAGTCTCGGTGTAAGATTCTCTTTAAACGAAATAGATTATTACGAACAAAATAACATAGATTTTGAAATTAGAACTAAAGACTCAGCATATCCTTTTTACACACTCCCGATAAACAAGGTATATTTCACACCTGATATTTCTCTAATGATCCAATTGACTGACTTTTCTTATAACTACTGTATTTCTAACACCCTAACTCATTCACTTCGCAAATATGAATTTTTCAAGAAGGGTAGACAAGGATATGTATCGCCTTCATTTTTCAAGATCCAAGGCTGTAATGATGACAATAATTATAATGCAAAGCTTGTTCGTAGCAAAGTTTTGTTCACAAACACGCAATATCTACTCGTCTTCCCAAGCCAATATAACACAGTTTCGTTCTCTCCGGGAGTGGATTTAGGCAATCCGTTTGTGTTTGAAAGCATGGGCAAAAAGTTCTGTGGGATGACTATTTCTTTTTTAAATAAATGTACACAGATAGAAGAGCAATTGTATTTCTGGGATTATAGTTTAGAGGCGTCAGAAACACTAACACTTTTATGGCCACCAGCTCCAATAGTTAATGACAGTTTCCAGATTCAGTCAAACACCGTTTTTTTGTATTCAAGTTTTATGTTACAAGCTCACGGGAACATCAATGTTCATTCATCTGATATTTTGAAAAACAATGATGGTATCTCTCGTATTTCAATAAACCAAAAAACAAAAATAATACAAAAGAACGCAGAAGTCGCTATTGATATGGAAGAACATTTTGCGAATGATATAGTGCCTTTAGTGATACCGGATTGTGTTGCCAGCAGCTTCCTTGTGCCTGACGATGGACTATACTTTTTGTTCGATGATTTCGGGACAAGACATCTGAAAGCTGGACAAGTTGCATTATTAACCAAAAACGGTGAAATTAGGATGTATGATGGAAACTATTGTGTTGAACGGATTAATTATTGCCCACAAGGTGGTTTGGAAGGTAAAGAGTTAATGCAAGATATTCAATACTACTATAAACGCACAGTACCTTGTGATCGGACTTGCTTCACTGATGTTCCTCAAAGTGTTGAAGTTGCTGAATACATAAATACATGCAAGCTCACTGGTATTATCAATGCAGTAACCAGCCAATATATCTTGGAGGGTATTTTATGATTACACTCAAAAATTGACAAATGACGAAGAAAGAACCCTCTCCCTTGATTTCTTTAGTGATGATGAAATCAAGTACATTTGCGATTCGATTAACCATCAGGAAATCATAGGATATTTTACGAAAAATGCAAAACAATTCAACAAAATTCGTCCGGGATTTAGACCGAAATCGATCCCAGAAAAAGAGGCTAAGAGACTTCTTTTTATAAACATAAATAACTACTTTATCTCGTCTTTTATTGAAAGACGAGTTGAAATGCGGCTCATAGAAATTAAGGAGCACTATAATAAGTGCATTAATAATGACGACACGCATCTTTCTGCTCTTTTACACACTCTGCCATATAGCGTCTTTTCAGAGAATATTATGCTGTATTTCAAAATGATTGGGGAGAATTTTTCTGAAAATGAGTTTGGAATTATGTGTGCAGCTATAAGCACTATTGGGAAGTTTCAAAAAGAAGTAGAAACTCAAAAAGAAGAGCAAAAATCCAAAGAATCACATATTAATAATCTTGAATCACAACTAAAAGTTGAAAAATCTTCATTGGTTAAGTGCAAAACTAATTTAGAAAACTATAGAATTGAGCTTCAGGTATTAAAAAACGAAGTCGCAGAGATGAAAATGTTCAAGGCAATTGTTAATGATAATGAAAAGCAAATCATGTCATATGAAAATGAAATTAATGCATTGCGGAATAAAATTATAGTAATACAAGAGCAGTTATCAGATTCAGAGATCAAAAACAAACAACTTAGAGAACAAATTCGTGTTGAAATAGAGGAACAAAAAAACATTGAGGCAAAAGAAAGTCATGAAGTAATGATGGCAAAACGTCCATGTGAAATTGATATGGATGAGTTTAGTGAAAATCTTGGTTATAATCTTATTGATATTGGCATTTCATCAGATGAAGATTATTATTCCTTAATATGTGAGCATTTGTGTAACACAATATTTATGGGAATGCCTATTATTATCAATCGCGCCATCGGAATTAACATTGCCAAATGCATTAGCAACGCTTTAATCGGGCAGGAGAAAATTGATATTTTAACTTTCAATATTAATCTTTCCACAGAAAAAATTGATAATTTCTTATTTGCATGCGGCCGAATTGCTTGTTTGGACAATTTCATTGGTAATTATAATGAAACCGAACTTATTCCTTTATTAGAAAAACATAAAGATAAAATAGTATTTGTCACATCTACTTATGATCGAACATTGAATTATGTAGCCAAAGAGTTTTTGCAACACTGCTTTTACTTAAATCTTAACAGAATTCAGGCTTTATCCGTCAACAAAGTAATAACTGAAGATCCATCGACATTCCCTGAGGAAGATTTCATACCAATTTGGTCGGATTCTGGAAATAGGTATTCTGATTTGCTCAAAACAATATTGCATGAACTTGGTTTTTCACAAGTCATTATTTCACAAAAATGCTTGCTTGTCTTCGATGAGGGAAGCCTTATTCGTTTACTTGCATTTGACATTTTGCCATATTGTGCGGATGTTTTAGGGGTTTCTCCGTTTAATTCGTCTGCACGCCTGCTAAAATATGCAGGCGACTCAGGGCGATGTCCACAAAAGAACCTATTTAAGGAGTGGTTTGTAAGATGAACGATTTCTTATTAACTATGTCGGAAGATATGGGGATTACACGATTTAACGATGAGACAAATGATTCGTTCATATATCGGCTCTGTTATTCAGCATTGGGGCAATGGGGTTTGCAAATTGCACGCAGTTCTTCTGGCGGTGCAATTGGAACAAGCAAGCATAATCAAACAATTGTTTTGAATGACCTGATACAACGGTATTCCGAGCTATTTCCAAATATTTCAGATAAATTCATGAATGAAAAAGACCCACAGAATAAACTTTCCGTTCATATTCGAAAAACATATGAAGAAACTGGACATTTGCTTACTGACAAGAACAATCACAACAGAATAGCTAATTATGGACGTAGTATTGTTTTTAAAGACTCGGCTTTGTATTTCGGACTTCCCAGCACATCATATACAGTAAATGGACTTGGGGCTTTTTCAAGACCTACCGAATATCAAATATCGGTTAATGATTTTTTAATAAGAGATAATTTAACTACCGAAGAATATCTCAATGTTCAATATGACATCATAGATTTTTACGATAGAGATATTGATCTTACGGAGCTTCAATTCTTCAATCCACTATCATCCAATGTGCCATCACAGTCTTGGATTTCAAAAATTAGAACAAATTATACGATAGCAAGAAAGTCTGAACAAGGCCCGTTTTACAGAATAATTGAAGAGCCAAACGGAACCATATTATTCGCAGATGAGATTATTGAGCAACAAACCAATATACTAACATCATATGAGTTTAGACGGATATATTTCGCTCTAAAAGCGCATTACGGTAATCCGCTCAAAGCAACCATAAGTCAAATTGATGAATCTTATTCCCATTTAAGGCTTCGCGGTCATTTACCAAACCGAGAGTACTATTTTTTATTGCTCTTATCATGGCCAGCCAATAATGCTTTCGATAAGGTGAACTTTATCATAAAGAACGAATTTATCCCAAAAGTGACCATGACCCTTGAAAATATCGGAATAACTATAGAAGGAGGAAATACAAATGCTTAATTCAAACGGAGTACAACAATACTATCAAGCAATTCGAGATAGGCTAAAAAACTACATAAAATCAGATTATTTGGCTAACAGTGAAACCCTTCTTCTTTACATCGAAGATCTTTTAGGGGAGTCTTGTTCCGAACATACAAATATAGCTCGTGAGCCATATATCGAGACTTCGGCATCGTATAAGAAAAAACATAACGGCATTGCAGAATCGAAAGAAATTGAACAAAGCGTAAAAGAAGCGCTGTTAAAATTAGTAAAAGAAAATCTTGGTGTTTTCACTGACCCGTTTGAACACCAAGTTAAGGCCTTGGAGTATTTTTCAGTTGGAAAAGATTTATTTGTTTCAACTGGCACAGGCTCCGGTAAAACCGAATGCTTTATTTGGCCGATAATTGCAAAATGCTTTGATGAAGCAAAAAATCGTCCGGAACTATTTAAAAATGAAGCTGTTCGTACCCTTATTATCTATCCTATGAATGCCCTTGTTTCTGACCAACTTGCCAGATTTAGAAGAATAATCGGAAGTGATAAATTTCGCGACATATTTACCAAGGATACCTATGCTACACGTATTCCTCATTTTGGTATGTATACAGGAAGAACACCATACGCAGGAGATGCCAAACTCGCAAGCAGCCGCGCATTAGCCAGTACATTTCGAGAGAATTACATAATAAACCCCAACGCAGATGCCGAAATGCAACAAAGGCAAATTAACAACATTAATGGACTTAAAAGCATTAACAAGTATCCTTCCAGGTTTGGTGATTATGGTCTTGAGACATTTATTGAAAATTTAGAAAAGAATATACACAGTCCGTCACCATATGATTCTGAACTTATTACGCGTTTTGAAATACAAAACTGTCCTCCAGACATTCTTATCACCAACTATTCTATGTTAGAGTATATGTTGCTACGTCAACGCGAAGCGAATGTTTGGGATAAAACCAAAGAATGGCTTGACGCATCCGCAGAAAACAAACTTCTTATTGTCTTGGATGAAGCTCACATGTATCGTGGTTCTGCAGGTGGTGAGATTGCTCTTCTACTTGAGCGTTTGTTTTATCGATTGGGCATTTCAATTGATAGAGTCCAGTTTATTCTCACAACGGCAAGTATGCCTCAAAGCGAACGAGGAGCTATTGACAACTTTTATAAAGGTCTTACAGGAAAAGAGCCTTCTTCTTGTGAGTTCCTTTTTGGCACAAAAGAGGAAGTTCCAGAAAACCCTGAGATTAAGACCAGTATCACAGCACTGGCCTCTATTGGTTCTTTTCAAGTACAGGGGATGAAATTATTCAAAGAATAAAGGATTTCGCAAAAGCTGTTTTCTGTCACGACTTTGAAGAGAGCGTTACACGAGAACAAACGCAGGCATGGTTGTATGATAATCTTCCAAAATACCAAGCTTTCATAAGCCTTAATATGTTATGTCGTGATGGTGCAAAATCATACACAACAATTAAACAAGAGTTATTTGGAAACGATGAAAATGCTGACAAGGCACTCGACGCTTTGCTGGTAATAGTTTCGCTCGCTTCAAAAGACGGAAGTATTTTATTCCCTGTTCGCCTTCACATGTTTCTACGCGGGTTACAAGGATTATATGCCTGCTCTAATCCAAAGTGTACATGTGCCAAACATTCATCTGATGAAAAGCTGTCTCTTGGAAAAGTTATCTCGATTTCTAAAGATAAGTGTGATTGTGGGGGACGAATCTACGAACTTGTAAACCATATTAAATGCGGTGCATTATACTTTCAAGTCTATGTTCAAAAGAATGACGGTAAGCCGTTTTGGTATGTATTTCCTCAACGAGGATTGAAAAATGACGAAACAAATCCATTAGAAAAAATGCTGCTTTATGTGGTTCCGCACGGGTATCAGAAAAGTAAAAAAGAAAAAATAGGATCTCTTGACCCTTTAACTGGAAAACTGTACCTTTCACCTCAAAATAATGATAATTTACTTACGGTTACATATAATGACGAATTCAACACAAAGTGGCAGGCATATACATTTGGCAGTTGCCCTAAATGTAGAAAACCTATGCACCTTAAACCTCCCACAGACTTTTCAACAAAGGGTAATATTCCTTTTTATAATCTGACCAAGGCTCAATTTGAATTGCAACCTATCAAGTCGGAAACATTAATCAACCAAGGAAGAAAAGTGCTTCTTTTTTCTGATTCACGTCAAAATGCGGCGAAGTTGGCACTTGATTTATCAAAATCATCTGATGCAGATGCCTTCCGTCAGGCTGTTATGATTTCCACACTTCTTTTACGTGCTGATGGAAAAGAGCATTCGTTGTCGGATTTATATTCAGCGTTCCTGGATGTCTGCATTCAAAATAAACTTAGCTTTTTTAATGGAAAAAGCAAAAATAAACTTGATGACGACAAACGTAAATTCAACATTATTAAGAATAGAGCCAAAAAACGAGGAACGATTGTAGACTATTCTGCATCTTCATTTAATTTTGGTGCTTTACCAGACGACTATTATGAACAGTTGCTTACGTTCTTTACAGAAAGCCCACGCTCTTTCAAGGATATAGGAATAGGTTTCTTAGCTCCAGTTTCTTCGATACTTGAGGATTGCCTGTTCGATTTAGAAGAAGATGGTCTTAAGATAGACAAGACTATTTTTTATCAATTACTTGTCATATTATTCTGGGATGTTATGGACGATAGTGCGGCTCTTGGTGAAATTATTCAAGATGATATTAGAAAAGGGCTTCCCGGACGAAGCAAAGCAACAAATTTTGGATTAGGCTTTGATTTTGCAACGCAGTTAGATAAAGGGTTAATAAATCGAATTAAAGAATTTTTGAAAACCGATAATTCTGCTACAGAAAAAATAGTTAATCGGGTACGCGATTGCTTTTTTGCAGCCTCATCTCAAAATCGCTATTACATTAAATTGTCTGCGGTAAAAATAGAGTTGGCTGATGAAAAATTTATTTGGTATAGGTGTGTCAAATGCGGAAAACTTTCCCCATTTAAAATTGGTGATTATTGTGGTGCATGTTACGATTCAACGAGTTTAGTTCGTATCAGTGACACTGAATTATCACGTTTTGATTTTTGGCGTGTTCCAGTTCTTAATGCACTAAAGGAAATTGTCAGTATTCATACCATTGTCACTGAAGAACACACTGCTCAATTATCACACAAAGAAACAAGAAGTGATACTTGGAGTCGAACCGAAAAATATGAAATGCGCTTCCAAGATATTAACGCAGGCGAATATGGAGAAGATTCGATAGATGTTCTTAGCTGTACGACGACTATGGAAGTGGGTATTGATATTGGGTCATTGACAGCTGTTGGACTTCGCAACATACCACCTATGAGAGAAAACTACCAGCAAAGAGCTGGGCGTGCAGGCCGTAAAAATGCGGGCATATCCACTATTGTTACATATGCTTCTGGAGGAATACATGACAGTCATTACTTTTCACATCCCGATGAGATGATTTCTGGTTCTCCACGCAAGCCTTGGATTGATCGGGAAAACAGAAAAATCAAGCAACGTCATATAAATATGATAGTGTTGAACGGTTTTATGTCCAGTTCCGAAATGAAAACCAAATATAATGGAATTGTCGATGTTGGCATGATAGAATTTTGCGAAAAGTTTGGAGTGAACTTCATTAACTATGCAGAATCCTTAGCTTTTGCAACTGATGAAACAGTTAATCGGTTCCGTGAAATTGCTCGTAATGTTTTAGAAGAAGGACACCGAAACCAATATATCAATAATGAAAAAGAGACTCCTGCTTTTGATGTATTCTATTCGGAAGGCTTTATTCCATCGTACTCATTTCCTAAAAATGTCGTACGTTTCTTTGTTGAAAAGGAATCTGAACGTGGAAAGAATGCCCCTCGCGACATTGAGTATGCACCCGAACGAGATATTGCTGTTGCTCTCAGTGAATATGCACCAGGCAGGTTTGTTACGATTGATAAGAAGATATTTAAAAGCGGAGGTCTTTACGCCAATCCACGGCCAAAAGGTTTTGAAAGAAACCAAGCTGAGTTTTACTTCAACAATCATGATTATTGCAAGGATATTTATGTCTGTAGCGAATGCAATTGGTTTGGTGATAAACAAGATGACACCAATGGGATGTCTTGTCCTTATTGTGGTGCATTAATTGAACATCGAAAAACGCTACGCCCGTGGGGGTTTTCTCCAGTGAAAGGCGATGCCAAAAAGTATGAGGACGAAGAAGAGCAATATACCTATGCTGAAGCTCCGTATTACTCTTATGTACCTGAAGACACTAAAATGAATAACTTCAAGCAAAGTAGAATCCGTTTTGCAAATCTTCCTGACAGAAAAGTTCTAACCGTAAATATGGGCAAAAATAAAAATGGATTCAACATTTGCAAAAAGTGTGGTGGAACTGAGGTTGATGATGGAAAGAACAACGGAAATTTTGCGTTCTCACAACCGTATCACGACAATCATCCATTATGCCGTCATGAAGGTACGGTTGAAACAAATCTATATTTAGGATATGAATTTTTAACTGATATGTTTATGTTGGATATTTCATATGATTCGACAAAACTTGTAAGCAACAAAAATACTGAAGAAAAAAGCATTCTGCGGGCTGCCGTAACGACTCTTCATGAAGCGTTAAAAAAAGCTGTTTCCTTAGTACTTGATATCGATTACAATGAAATAAGCGGCGGATGGCGTCCGAGATATGGCAGCAATGGTGATTCTCATATAGAAATGTTCTTTTACGACAATCTTACGAGTGGTGCGGGATATTCATCATTGATTGGTTCAATTCTTGATGAGGTGCTTGAAAAAGCCAAATACATCCTTGCCGAATGTGAATGTTCTCGTTCGTGCAAAAACTGTCCTTGGGTTGTAACATATGATGACTGTCATTTAATACGAGAAATATATAAGCAATATCATATGCAAGATTACAATTTGATACACAGCGCAGGAGGTAGCAGCCAAGGAAAAGAAGTGGTCATTACAAATATTTCAAATGATTCGTTTGTTTGGTAACAACTTAATTTTGAACCAAACACTGCTCATTATCTTATTATCATAACAATGTGTCTCTTAGTAGTTTCGCTTGCTACAAAATTATCGGAATAGTCATAAACAATAAAGCAATAAATGTCAATGTGTTGCTAAACACATTGACATACAATAATTACCGTTATCGATCTCCACGGTATAATATTTGTGACCAAAAGGATGATGCAAATGGACCTATTTGCATATTTTCACCAATAATTCATCAATTGCATCGGTATGTCTATTTTCTACAAGAAGCTTATTGCGCCATTCGTTGAGACTGAGAATTATCAGACGGTATTCCTTCTGCGTAAGTACAAGCTTGATTTTACGCTTAAACATTGTAGATTACCTCCCAAAAAACAATTTCGGTGGCACAGTGCCGGATATTATTCATAGCCCCTACCCATGCCAACTGGTCGAAGGCTTTTAGTTCTTCGGTGATGTCTTCAGACTTAGCCATTTGTTCCATCAGATTTTCAAGCATGTCCCTCGCTCTATTTTCAACCGCTTTACAATGCTGGAAAAGAGAAGCAGAAATCATCAGCTGTCTGTAGAGACCAGGCTTATTGTTTTCCAGCCAAGCCTTATGTGCCATACCGAACCTGCCGAGAACGATATTCTTTTCTTCGTCCGGTAAAGTGAGATTTGGCAATAGATAATCGCCAACCTGAGTATATGTACCGCTCATTTCTTCAAATATTGTTTTCATAAATCAAAACCACCTTTCGCTTTTATTGTAGCAAAGGTGGTTTTCAAAGTAAAATGTGTGGATTTAAAAAATGGAATATACCTGCCTGTCTGCATTTAAAGCCTTGATTTTAGAATACTTTATTGAGTTTCGTTATGAACACTCGTACCAAATTACTCTAGCTTTGATACTTTATGTTTCACTGTTAGAGTATTTTTTTATAAATATTTACTTTAACTGGAATTATTTAGATTTATTGGTTGCTTAAAAACATTATAAAACGATAAAAATCTTGTCTTGTAGATTAAAACATATTTACACCAATTGACAATACTCTATCCAAAACTCTATCAATATGTTGCCAAATATCAATAAAATAAGCCTTCAAATTTCATCAAAAACATCACGCGCTTTTCATCATAATATGCATTAAATTTTCAACAAAATAAGCCTTCAAGTTTCATCAAAAAAAGCACTCACTTTTCGCATAAAAAGATTTTCAAATATCACCAAAATGAATATTCAAATTTCATCAAAATAGATATTGACATCGAAATATAATTGTGATAAATTTAAAGTGTTCACGAGCACACACCATAATATTACTATTTAAAATCTGTAATCACTAATAAATCGGCAAAACAAAAGGAGTTGTGGCTTAAATTTTAAACATTAACATCTTAAATATTATTTATAAGAAAGAAGGGTAAAAAAATGAATGAAAAATTTCCAGAAATTAAGAAAATTATGTATGAAGGACCAGCCAGCAAAAATATGCTTGCATATCGTTATTACAACCCAGATGAAGTCATAGCAGGGAAAAAAATGAGAGATCATCTTAAATTTTCAGTAGCATGGTGGCATACACTTTGTGCTGGTGGTGGAGATATGTTTGGTTCAAGTACACAGGACCGCACTTTTGGAGAGAAGACACCGAAAGAAATTGCTTTTGCTAAAGTAGATGCAGGCTTTGAAATTATGGAAAAACTAGACATAGATTATTTCTGTTTCCACGATTATGATCTTATAGAAGAAGCACTCACACTTGAGGAGTCAAACAAACGCTTAGATGAAGTTTCTGATTACATTTTAAAAAAACAAAAAGCTACTGGCAAAAAGCTCCTTTGGGGAACATCTAAACTCTTTGGAAATCCAAGATACATGAATGGTGCAGGAACTTCACCAAATGCTGATGTATTTGCCTATGCGGCTGCTCAAATTAAAAAGAATATTGAAGTAACTATTAAACTCAATGGAAGCGCTATTGTTTTTTGGGGCGGACGCGAAGGATATGAAACATTACTTAACACAGATATGAAGCTTGAACTTGATAACATGGCCCGCTTGATGCACATGGCTGTTGATTATGCCAGAAGCCTTGGTTTTAAAGGAGATTTCTATATCGAACCAAAGCCAAAAGAACCATCAAAACATCAATATGACTTTGATGCAGCAACTGCAATAGGATTTTTAAGACAATATGGACTTGATAAAGATTTCAAAATGAATATTGAAGCAAACCATGCAACTCTTGCAGGACATACATTTCAACATGAACTTCGCGTTTCAACAATAAATGGCATGTTTGGATCAATCGATGCAAATCAGGGAGATTTACTATTAGGGTGGGACACAGATCAATTCCCAACCGATGCTTATAATTCAACTTATTGTATGTTGGAAGTAATTAAAGCAGGTGGATTTAAAAATGGCGGATTGAATTTTGACGCAAAAACAAGAAGATCATCACATGAACCAGTTGATGTATTCTACGGACACATTGCTGGGATTGATTCATTTGCACTTGGTCTGCGTAAAGCACTAGCTTTAATTGAAGATGGACGACTTGACTCAAACCTTGCTGACCGCTATTCTAGCTGGCAAATAGGTATTGGTGCTGACATTATTGCTGGAAAAGTTGGTTTATCTGAACTCGAAGCATATACACTTGCTAAAGGTGAAGTAACAAATAATAAGAGCGGACATCAGGAATATCTCGAAAACATTGTTAACTCCGTATTGTTTAGCTAAAATGTTTATTTAATATTAAACAATGCTTCCGGTAGATAATTTTTTTATCGGAAGTTTGTGCTATTAATTTCTGTTAATTGCTATTCATCAAAGGTTTATTAAGTTATTATAGATATATTAATTAAGCAAAAATAAATTTTAAAAATCTTAAAGATTAGATGATAAATCTGAATAAATCATGGAGGGAATTATGAATTATTTAATAGGAATAGACATCGGTACTTCCGGTACTAAAACAGTTCTATTTGATGAAGAGGGTAAGGTAATTGCATCTGCAACATCTGAATATGGGATGTCACAGCCACAAAATGGTTGGGCTGAGCAAAATCCATCCGATTGGTGGAAAGCAGTTTGTGAAACATCAAAGGCTGTTTTACAAAAAAACGAAATTGATGCTTCCAGTATTAAAGGAATCGGACTTTCTGGGCAAATGCACGGCCTTGTTATGCTTGACGAAAACAATGAAGTGTTGCGCCCATCGATTATCTGGTGCGATCAAAGAACAAAAGCTGAATGTATTGAAATTACAAACAAAGTTGGAGCTGAAAAATTAGTCGAAATTACTGCAAATCCTGCATTGACTGGATTTACAGCATCAAAGATTTTGTGGGTCAGAAACAATGAACCAGATATTTACAAAAAATGCAAACACATTCTTTTGCCTAAGGATTATATACGTTTTTGCCTAACAGGTGAATATGCGACTGAAGTTTCTGATGCTTCAGGAATGCAACTTCTCGATGTAAAAAACCGTTGCTGGTCAAAAGAAGTGCTGCAATTGCTTGATATAGAAGAATCCTTACTTGGAAAAGTTTATGAATCCGTAGAAATTACTGGATATGTAAGTGATAAAGCAAGCACTCTTACAGGCCTTTATGCTAATACTCCTGTAGTTGGTGGTGCGGGGGATAATGCAGCAGCAGCTGTTGGAACTGGAGTAGTTACTGACGGTAAAGCTTTTACTACAATTGGAACATCAGGCGTTGTTTATGCACATACAAGCAAACTAATGATTGATCCGAAAGGCCGTGTGCACACATTTTGCTGTGCAGTGCCTGGACAATGGCATGTCATGGGTGTTACGCAAGGAGCAGGACTTTCTCTTAAATGGTTTAAAAAAGAATTCTGCATACAGGAAATAATGGATGCCGAAAAGCAGGGAATAGATCCATATCAGATAATGGATGCAGAAGCACAAGCAATTCCTGTAGGGTGTGACGAATTGATTTATCTACCTTATATTATGGGTGAAAGGACACCTCATCTTGATCCTGATTGTCGTGGGGTCTTCTTTGGCCTTTCTGCAATGCATACACGCGCACATTTACTCCGTGCAGTTATGGAGGGCGTGGTTTACTCTCTTAAAGATTGTGCAGGGATTCTTTCTGGTCTAGGTGTTTCATTCAACGAAATGCTTGCTTGTGGCGGCGGTGGTAAAAGTGCGGTCTGGAGACAAATGCTTACAGATGGTTATGAATGTCCTGTTGTTACTCTTGAAACAGACGAAGGTCCGGCGCTTGGCGTTGCAATACTAGCAGGTGTTGGCACAGGATTATATTCATCCGTTGAAGATGCATGTAAAAAATTAATAAAACAGAATAATCCAATTTATCCTGTAGAAACAAATGTCAAGAAAATGAATAAAATTTATGAAGTATATAAAAATCTTTATCCCCAGCTAAAAGATTCATTTAAGATGCTAAAAGAAGTATGATTAATTTAGTCTCACAATAACGTTTGATAAAAAAGAGAATGAAAAGAGAATTTAGAAAATCGGAATATTTTTAACCTCATGTAGCAAGAATTCTCCCTCCTCTATTCAACCTTACACGCGAATGCGAGAAGAATAGGTGGGAGATGAATTGGGCAAATAGTATATTAAAATCAGCAACCATTAGTCAAAAACCCTCTGGGGATTATTATATATCCATATTGTTTGAATATGAATCGGATATTAAGCCTATTATTCCTACACCCGAAAAGGTAATAGGACTAGATTATTCATCGAAATCTCTGTATATAGACAGTGAAGTTAATAACCCAAATCCAAGATTGTACAGGAAGGCAGAGCTAAAGCTTGCCAGGGAACAAAAGAAACTTTCCAGAAGAAAGAAAGGCGGAAGTAACTGGAACAAGCAAAGGATTAAGGTGGCAAAAAAGCACGAAAAGGTCACAAACCAAAGGAAGGACTTCCTTCACAAGGAATCGAGGCAGATAACCAATGCTTATGATGCGGTGGTGATAGAATACCTTAACATGCGAAGTCTAGCACAGTGCCTACGCCTCGGCAAATCCACACACGATAACGGATACGGGATGCTGAAGACATTTCTGAAGTACAAGCTCGAAGTGGTGGGCAAGCAGCTAATAGTAGTTGACAGGTTCTTTCCATCAAGCAAGCGGTGTAGCTGCTGTCACTACAGGAACAGGGAACTAACCCTTGCAGATAGCATCTAGTACTATATTGAAAATCACTGGCACTTAGGTACTAGTGATTTTTGCATCCACCCAAATCTTAATTATAATTGATTTAGTTAGTTATAATATTTTTATATCTACAATGTTTCGAGAATGTTGATTTCGTTTTTAACAATGAACCTTCCGTGTTCGGGTAATATTTTATTGATTAAATAATAAAATGAAATCCTTACAGCTTCATATCCCTGAACAAATGGCTGTTGACTAATAGTTGCCTTGACAATGCCCTGCTTCATCATTTCGCGTGTTTCTGGAACCATATCAAAGGAAATAATAGTGAATTTACTATTTTCATTTTGTGTTTTATGAAGATCTCTTATTGCTTTATATACACCATAGGAGCCCGCAGCAACTATGAAAATGGCATTTGTGTCAGGGTGTTCTATTAAAAGATCTTTAGCGGCTACAAACCCTATCTGATCATCGTCTTTTGTTTGAGAGATTCCAGTTATTGAAAAATCAGGAAATCTCTTTTGCATAACTTTTTTGAATCCTTCAATTCTTTGAATATGACCTAATACTTTATCTGAACCAGCTAATATTCCTATCTTAGCTTTCCCACCTGTTAAAAGTCCAAGCAATCCGCACGCGATTTCTCCGCCCTTGAAATAATCACTTCCAACATAGCATAGGCGTTTGCTATTCTCTATATCAGTATTCATTGTAATAACACTTATTCCTTTATCCATGAGCTCATCAATCTTGATAACAAAAGCTTCATCATCCATAGGGGTTAGTATCATAGCATTAACTTTGTGTTCAAGGGCGTTTATTTCATGAATTTGTTGTTTGCTATCATACCCTTTTACTGATTTTATAATTACTTTAACTCCATAATCAACCAAATCGTTTTCTGCACTTCTTATACCGTTGATTACATCATCAAAAAAGGGGTTTCCAAAAGAGGGTAAAACAACACCAATTACAATCGGCTTTTTTCTTGCTGCAAGAGCTTTACCTGCAAGGTTTGGCTTGTAGCCAAGTTTTGTAGCAACATCTTTAATAATTGCTTCTTTTTCGGGGCGTACGCGACCTCTGCCATTTAGAACTCTATCAACCGTTCCGCGTGAAATTCCACTGACTTCTGAAATATCTTTAATTGTGACAGCCATTTAAAAATCTCCAATCATAATCGTATGTGGTTTATTTATTATATCATAATGGATATTGCAGAAAAGTACATTTTGTAAATTTTACAAATTTGTTCCTATCAAAAGTAACAAAATGCGATATATATTTATCGAAATATGATATAATTGTGAAAAATAAATTTATTAAATAATTCTTACACATTTATATATATCATTTGGAGGAAAATCTGAATAAATTCAGATTATGCAAAAATTACAAGTATGGCAATACCAGTGCCATACCTACTGTCTTTGGCGGTAACGAAAATTTTATAAAGGGAGGATGATTTACCATTGCATTTTGTGATGAATAAATCATGGAGATAAAAATGAAAAAGCTTTGTGATGTGATATCTGAAACTATATTATTTAAAGGACTTGAACACGATGTGTTTTCAAATTATTGTGGTAAAACTTCAATTCGGATTGCATGGAAAGGTGAAATAGTTCAAAATGAAGGGGATGAGTGCGATGGCATTGGCATCCTTCTTCAAGGTAAACTTGCATTACAAAAATATACCAGCAGCGGTGATTTTGCAACTTTAAGCTTGATGGAAGAAGGCGAAATGTATGGTGAAGATTTGCTTTTTGGCAAAATTCGTCAATTTCCTATGACAATTGAAGCGGTAACCAATTCAAAAATTCTCCATATCCCTAAATCAGTTCTTATGCCGCTATTACAGAATAATTATTTCCTTAATCAGAATTTTATAAAAATATTGTCTGACAAAGTATGTTCTCAGAACGAACGAATATCTTTGTTATCTCAAAAGACTTTAAGACAAAAAATTGCTTATTATTTATTAGAATTGCATAAAAAACAAAAGTTTGAAAGAGATGCACTAAAAACACCCAGACAAAAAGATTCTGTGGATGATTTAAAAATTGAACTCCCTGTTTCAAAAGAAGTTATTTCAAGATTGCTAGCAATGCCAAGGCCATCATTTTCTCGTGAACTTATAAATATGGAAAAAGATGGTTTTATAAAAGTTGATGGACGTAACATTTTGATAGTTGATTTACAAGAGCTTGAAAATGGAGCTTTAGAAGGCTATACCGATTAAAGATAATACGCTAAACTAAATAATTTTTTAATTCATTTATCTAAATTAGTTAATATAGTATTTATCAATATACACAATAACATAAATATAAAATTAGTTTGTTTTTTATCCTTGTACATAATAGCAAAAATTGAGAATCGGTCGATTTATTTCTATAAAACTGTTTCTTTATTTTGAAATTATATGTATAATGATTTCCGTAATATTTTTACAAAATAACAACCTGGATTGAAACTGACCCGGATTGTTTTTTTGTTTTTTTAAAAACAAAAGTGAGGCAAAAATGGATCTGCTTAAAGCAAAAATATTGGATGAAGGAATTGTAATTGACACCGATGTTTTAAAGGTTGACAGCTTCTTAAATCACCAAATTGACCCAAACCTTATGTTTGCAATTGGTAAAGAGTTCGCGAAGATTTTTTCTGATAAAAAAATTACAAAGGTTCTTACAATCGAATCATCGGGAATAGCTCCAGCAATTTTTGTTGCAAAAGAACTCCGCGTTCCGATGGTTTATGCTAAGAAAACAACCTCAGTTAATCTTGATGAAGAAACATATGAGGCAAGAGTTCATTCGTTTACTAAAAAAATTGATTACATAATACGTGTAAGTAAGAAATTTATTTCTAATAGTGATTCTATTCTTATAATTGATGATTTTCTTGCAAACGGACAGGCGATAATTGGTTTGTCAGAAATTGTTGACATGGCTGGTGCGAAGTTAGTTGGTGCTGGAATTGTTATTGAAAAGGGGTTTCAGGATGGTGGAGCTCTAATTCGTGAAATGGGTATCAGGGTTGAATCCCTTGCCATAATTGACTCAATGTCGGAAAACCATATTACATTCAAAAAGGACTAAGGAGGAAAGAAAGAAATGAATTTGAAGAAAAATTTAACCGCAGGATTATGTCTCGCAATGTTGCTTGGCGTACTTGCAGGATGTTCAGGCACAAAGGCTACACCTACAACAGGAACATCATCTACTGATGCAACCCCAACACTTGCTGCTGAAAAAATCAAAGTAGGTGTTCTTTACATCTCACCTAAAAATGATGGTGGATGGTCACAAGCTCATGCTACCGGATTCCAACAAGCACTTACTAATATTGGTGCAGACAAAATCGAACTTAACGAACTAGAAAACATTGATGATACTGATGCAGCTAAAACAGAAGCTGCAATAAGACAACTTGCTGAAGGTGGATCTAAGATTATTTTTGCAACAAGCTTTGGTTACATGGATACTATGGATCGTCTTTCAAAAGAATATCCAGACATTAAGTTTGAACATTGCTCAGGAACAAAGAGTAACACCACAAACTTTGATAACTATTTCGGACAAATTGAACAACCAAGATACCTTACAGGAATAATGGCAGGACTTGCAACAAAAACCAACAAAATCGGATATGTTGCAGCACAACCATTTCCAGAAGTTATTCGTGGGCTTAATGCATTTACATTGGGCGTACGTTCAGTTAATCCAACAGCTGAAGTTTATGTTGAATGGACTATGAGCTGGTTTAATCCAGACAAAGAAAAAGAAAATGCTATTGCTCTTATTAACAAAGGCTGTGATGTAATGTCACAACATCAGGATTCACCTGCAGCTCTCACAGCAGCAGAAGAAAAAGGATTATTTGGAATCGGATATGATAACCCAATGGGACAATTTGCTCCTAAAGGATACTTATCAGCTCCTATATTCAAGTGGGGTGCATACTACGAAAAGAAAATCACAGCTATGCTTGACAACTCATGGAAACCTGAAAATTCATGGGGCGGAATGAAAGACGGTATCGTTGATATTGATACTATGAGTGATAATGTTTCTGCCGATGCAAAAGCAAAAGTTGAAACAGCAAAAACTCTCATGCTCGAAAAAGGAAACGATGCAATTTTCACAGGTCCAATTAAAGACAACACAGGAAAAGAAGTTGTTGCAACAGGAAAATCATTGACAAAAGATGAGCAATATTCAATGATGTGGCTTGTTGAAGGCGTTGTAGGAAAACTTCCTAATTAATTTTAAAAATTAATAGCGCCAAATAATTAAAATTAAATCTGTTTATTACGGGATGCAGCATTACTTAATTGTATGCTGCATCCCTTATGGTTAAAGAAATAATAATAAGCATACAATTGTTCAACAATTTAAATGGAGGATAGAGTGAAAGAAGAAAAAATAATATCTCCCATAGAAAACTCTCCTTTTTCAGATTTTCAGATACCTGCAATTGAAATGATTGGTATATCCAAAAGCTTTGGGAGTGTTCATGCAAACCAAAACATAAGCTTTTTTGTCAATAAAGGTGAAATACATGCTTTGCTTGGTGAAAATGGATCAGGCAAAAGTACATTAATGAACATTTTGTCTGGAATATATTTTCCTGATGAAGGAATAATTAAGTATGACGGTAAACCTATGTTTTTCAAATCCCCAAAAGATTCCATTGATAATGGTATCGGGATGGTTCACCAACACTTTAAGCTCGTTGAAAACATGACAGCAATGGAAAATTGTATCATTGGAACAGGCAATTTGTTAATGATTAACAAGAAATCTGCTAACAAAAGATTAGTAGAATTTGCAGAAAAATTTGATATAGAAATAGATCCAAATAAAAAAATACGAAAAATGTCAGTTAGTGAAAAACAAACTGTTGAAATATTAAAGGTTCTTTATCGGGGAGCAAAAACACTTGTACTAGACGAGCCAACGGCTGTTCTTACTCCTCAGGAAATTGAAAAATTATTCACAATACTTCGAAAAATGAGAGAAGAAGGGTGTTCGATAATTTTTATTAGTCATAAAATGAATGAAGTTCTAAGTTTATGTGACCGCGTTACTGTATTAAGAAAAGGTGAAACAGTTGGAACAAGAATTATAAATGCAACTACTCAGGATGAATTAGTAGAGATGATGGTTGGAAGAAGTGTTGAACTAGAAATTCAAAGACCTCATGTGATAAGTGATGGTCTCTGTCTCAAAATAGACAACCTTACTGTAAAGGATTCAACAGGATTCCCAAAGCTTGATAATATTTCATTTGACCTTTACCATGGAGAAATACTTGGCGTAGCAGGACTTGCCGGAAGTGGACAAAAAGAACTTTGCGAGACGATTGCCGGCCTTTCTAAAAATGTGACGGGGAAAATTGAATTTCATAAAAATTCAATAATTGGAAAATCTCCACGAGATATAATTAAAATGGGAATAAGTATGAGTTTTATTCCTGAAGACAGGCTTGGAATGGGCCTTGTAGCTTCTATGGATATTTCAGATAATATCATGCTTAAGGATTACTCATTTCACAAGGGTATATTCCTAAATAAAGCTTCTGCGAGAGAAAAAGCTAAAAGTATTGTTAAGAAGCTTCAGATAAGTACACCAAATATTTTTCATACAGTACGCAAACTTTCCGGTGGCAACATTCAAAAGGTGATTTTAGGAAGGGAAATAAACCTGAACCCTAAATTGCTAATTACTGCATATGCAGTAAGAGGTCTTGACATCAATTCATCATATACTATATACAATCTTCTTAATGAACAAAAAGTAAAAGGTGTGGCTGTTCTTTATATCGGGGAGGATCTTGATGTGTTACTTGAACTATGTGACAGAATCATGGTTCTTAGTGGCGGGATTGTTACAGGGATAGTTGATGCAAGAACAATCAGAAAAGAAACTATTGGACTTATGATGTCGGGAAAGACATTAGAAAGTCTTAATAAAGATGACAAAGTAGCAGAGGAGGGGAAATAAGGATGATTCGAGTTGCTAAGAAAGATGACATAGCCGGAGTAAAAGCTGCATTGATACGAGTTGGATCAATTATTTTTGCTCTTCTTATTTCAGGACTTATGATAAGCCTCATGGGACATAAACCTATTGAAACTTTTCAGGCTATGATAAAAGGCTCTTTTGGAACCCTTTATGGCATTAAAAATACTATTAACATTGCAATACCGTATCTTATTACAGCGCTTGCAATTTCTGTTGCTTTCAGTATGAAATTTTGGAACATTGGTGCTGAAGGACAAATTATTATGGGTGCTGTTTTTGCAACAGGTGTAACGAGAATAATGAGTCCTGATACAAACGGTATCATACTTATCATAACAATGGCCGTTGCTGGAATGATTGGAGGAGCTTTCTGGGCTTTAATTCCAGCCATTTTTAAAGCATATACAAATACTAATGAAACATTGTTTACATTAATGATGAATTATATTGCTATAAAGATTACACTATACTTACGTGCTATGGTCTGGAAAGATCCAAAAGGAATGGGATTCCCTAAAATTGCGTCAATTCCTGAACAAGCTTACCTTCCCAAAATATTTGGCGTTAACATTGGATGGATAATTGCACTAGCACTTGCAATTTTTGTGTTTGTATTATTAAAATACACAAAGAAAGGTTATGAGATTCATGTTGTAGGAGAAAGCGAGAAAACAGCACATTATGCCGGAATGAATGTAAGAAAGATTCTTATAACTGGAATACTTATTTCTGGAGCAATTGCTGGTCTTGCAGGCATGGTAAAACTTAATGGTATATCATATACACTTTCAGAATCGATTGGTGGCGGCGATGGATTTACTGGAATAATTATTGCATGGCTTTCTGCACTTTCTGCTCCCGTAATGGTTATAGTTTCAGTACTATTCGCTGCAATGAAACAAGGTGCTCTGGCGATAGAATCAAGTATGAAAATACCATCTTCAGTTGTTGAAATAATTCAGGGGATGATTTTATTTTGTGCTCTTGGCAGCGAATTTTTTATTAGATATAAATTTGTTTTTGACCATCACAGCAAAAAGGATATCAAGCGCCTAATGTCCTCACATGGGAGGGATTCAAAATGAACGATACAGCAGTCAGCATTACAATTGCCTTATTCATTGCATCAGCAATAAGAGTTAGCATTCCATTGATGATGGGGTGCCTTGGCGAATCATTGACAGAACGCGTAGGAAATCTTAATCTTGGAGTAGAAGGGATGATGCTTATGGGTGGTGCAACTGGATTTGTTGTAGCGACTATGACAAACAGTGTAATTCTTTCTCTTTTAGCAGCAATGGTTGCTGCAGGATTCGGAGCTGCTATATATGGTTTTCTTACAATAACTTTACGGACCAATCAGGTTGTAACTGGTCTTGCTCTAACTATTTTTGGTACAGGATTTGCGAATACTATTGGAAAATCTGTTTCTGGAATAAAGACCCCAGAAAAAATTGCTAAAATATTTGCAGCTAAACCACTTGCATTTGACTTATCACCATACGAAAACATTCCAGTAATCGGACCGGGTTTAAAATTTTTTGATGTCGCATTATTTCAGCATAATATTTTTATTTATGGAACATTAATATTAGCAATTTTAATTACTATTTTTATGTATAAATCTAAAGCAGGCCTTCATTTAAGGACAGTTGGTGAGAATCCTTATGCAGCTGATGCAGCAGGAATAAGAGTAATTATGACTAAGTACATTTACGTTATAGCTGGTGGTGCACTTTGTGGACTTGCTGGTCTTTATATGCCACTGGTTCACATAGGTTCATGGGTGGACAACATTACAGCTGGACGTGGGTGGATTGTTGTAGCGCTTGTGATTTTTGTAAGATGGGATCCACTAAAAGCGATTCTTGGATCGATTCTATTTGGTGCACTCGAAGTCCTTAAATTCTATCTTGACATCGTTCCTCAATTGAAAAGCTCAGTTTTCTTTAATCCGTATATTCTTGAAATGTACCCTTATATCATGACAATACTTGTTCTTATTTTTACATATGCAAGTAAAAAGGGCGGATGGATTGGGCCTGCTTCTCTTGGTGTATCTTATTTCAGAGAAGAAAGATAACAATTTATTTTAATGCCTATCGTGTTAACTCAGTAAGGGTTGAAAAACTCCGTAGAATCATACTAAAATTAAGCAATTAGAAATCGAACTGTTGAAAAATTAATGGAAGCCACTTTCCATGATAGTATTTGTAAGAAACAATTTAGTCCTACTGAGCAAACGCTATAGTCTTATTTATTTTAATGTTATTTCAGTGTATAATATAAGATAATAATTAATTCGAAAGGTTAATTATGAAATTGAAGCTCTAATTCATTTTGTGTTAGAAATTGATGATAGTAAATTTTTATGTATTTAGAATTAATAGAAGGTGAATTTTAGAGGAAATATTATTTTAATAGAGGAGAGTATTAATGACAGAAAATTTTGTACAAGATGGATTGCAGTTTTTTGTTAATCTTTTTGAAAATTTAAGAACTGGGATCCTCTTTTTTGGTGGTCCATTTGAGATATTTATTGCAATTCTTGACATAACAATAACAACATTAGTTATTTATTTTGTTTTGAGACTAATAAGAGACTCTCGGGCATGGCAATTACTTAAAGGAATTGTTCTTATCGTTATTTTTTCACAGATTTTTATTATTATGGGATTGCAGACTATTGGATTTATTCTTACGAATACTTTGTCAGTTCTTACTATCGCATTTGTTGTTCTATTTCAACCTGAACTAAGAAGAGCGCTTGAAACAGTTGGAAGAAATTCTTTTACATTGATATCTGGAGTAGTTGCACAAGATACTCCTATTGGCAAAAATGCTATTTACTCTATGATAGAATCAATTGTTATCGCTGTGGAGAGGCTTGCAAAATCTCATACAGGTGCTCTAATTATAATAGAAAGAGAAACAAAGTTAGGAGAAATCACTGAACAAGACAATGCAGTCATAATGGACTCTGCTGTTTCATCGACACTGCTTCTTCAGATATTCTATAAAGGATCACCTCTTCATGATGGTGCCGTATTAATTAGAAATGGAAGAATCAATGCAGCAAGATGTCATGTTCCTTTGTCTGATAATTATCACTTAAGAAAAGATTTTGGAACTAGACACAGAGCAGCGATAGGTGTTAGTGAAATGGGAGATGCAATTGCAGTTGTTGTATCTGAAGAACGAAGTGTAATCTCTGTTGCAATTGATGGAAGACTTTACACGCTAGACAATGAAGATGCGCTTAGAACTATTTTACATAAGCAACTCGATAAAGAACAGCAAGGTGTTTTTTCAACACTCATTAAAAACACTAAAAAGAAAAGATTTTTTAATCTTAATAAAAACATTTTGAATGAAGATTGTAATAACAATAATGTTTCGCTAAACCAAAAGGATGATTTCAAATCAAATAATTCATCATCATTTTTACATAATTCAATTACAAAAGAAAAGAGACGAAAGAAAGTATTGATGATACTTGGCTCATTTATGGTTTCTCTATTCATTTGGTTATATGTTCAAATTACTGTAAATCCTGTTGAAACAAAATCATTCTCTGTTCCTGTTACTATTGAAGGAAATGATATTTTAAAGAGCAACCATCTCGAGTTTGAGGCGCCTTCGAACAATGTGTCGTTAAGCATAAAGGGAAGAACAAAGAATCTTGAAAATTTAAATTCTAATGATATTTTAGCTATAATTGATGTTTCAGAGATTAAAACAAGTTCGACAAAGTTGCTGCCAGTAACTATAAAAATTAAAAAATTGTCATATTTTAGGACAACTATTGTTTATCCATCTTCTATTTCTATAAAATTTTCGATATTTGATGAAAATGCTGTTACACCTACCCCCGTTAACACAATTGCACCATCACCAACAATTATGACTTTTTCAAGCATTTCATCAAGCCTGTCGTCAAGTGTTTCATCAACTACAACAAGTAAATAGAGAAGTTTTTTAGGAATTCATTTATCAATAAATCAGATATTAATAAACATGATAAAATCAAAAATTATTTTGATTAAAAAGTAAGAAACGAGTAATATGAATAATTTTAAGACATCAAAGTAAAAAGAATCAAAATAGAAGAAAATCAGAATATAAAGCTATCAAAAAAGAAAAGTTGATAAAATAATGTATATAAAAATTAAGATTGTGAAATTAAAGATAACAAAAATGAAAGATATCATAAATGTAAGATATCAAAATAGAAAGATTGAAAAATTACTTAATCAAAAGATTTAAAGAAAAAAGATTTGAAGAAAAAGGGAAAATTATATATTGCTTTTTCAATAAAGTTTTAGGAGGAAAAATGTCTAGATTATTTGGAACAGATGGAGTTCGTGGAATTGCTAATGTTGAACTCACACCAGAGTTAGCTTTTGCTTTGGGGAGATATGGTGCCTTTGTGCTTGCAGGTGAAACTGCTCACAAACCGAGAATTCTTGTCGGATGTGATACTAGAATTTCCTGTGCAATGTTGGAATCAGCACTTGTTGCTGGAATTTGCTCGGCAGGTGCAGATGCCTTTATTTGCGGAGTTATACCAACTCCAGGAATAGCAAAACTTGTAAAAACATACAATTGTGATGCCGGGGTTGTAATTTCGGCATCACATAATTCATATGAATTCAACGGAATAAAGTTTTTTGATGGCAACGGATATAAGCTGCCAGACCATATTGAAGATAAGATTGAAGAATTAATCCACACCGAAAAAAGTATCAAAGCTGGCGTTGAATCAATAAATTCAATAGACATGGATGATTCACCAATCTTAAAGAGACCCGAAGGTGAATTTGTAGGTCACAGATTTGAAGCTAAAGATGCTTTATCCGACTATATGAAATCCCTTCAGAATGCAATTTCTATTGATCTTAACGGAGTCAAAATTGCACTTGATTGCGCAAATGGAGCAACATATGAAATTGCTATGCCTCTGTTTTCTAATTATGGAGCTCAAGTTGTTGCTATTGGGATTGAACCTGACGGATTAAATATTAACAAAGGTTGTGGTTCAACACATCTTGAGAAGTTGTGTGAACTTGTAGTAAAAGAAAAATGTGATATAGGCCTTGCTTTCGATGGCGATGGGGACAGAATGCTTGCTGTTGATTCAGATGGCAAAATTGTTGATGGCGACGTAATAATGGCGCTTGTTGCACTTGACATGAAGAATACAAACCAACTTAAAGATAATACTTTAGTTGTTACTGTTATGAGTAATCTTGGTCTTGATATTTTTGCATCTGAAAATGATATTAAACTATCAAAGACCAAAGTTGGTGACCGGTATGTTCTTGAAGAAATGGCACAATACGGGTATTCTTTGGGTGGAGAACAATCAGGGCATGTTATTATTCTTGAATATTCAACAACTGGTGACGGTATGCTAAGCGCGTTAAAGCTCTTACAGTCGGTAAGGAATTCTGGTAAACCACTTAAAGAATTACGAACAGTTATGAATGTTTTGCCACAGGTACTTAAAGGAGCAAAAGTAAGAAATGAATTTAAATCAACAGTTCTTACAGATGAGGAGCTTGTTGCAATGTCAACAAAAATGGAAATGGAACTTGGGGACAGGGGAAGAATTCTAATTAGAGCTTCAGGTACTGAACCATTAATCAGGGTTATGATTGAAGGCGAAGACTATAAAAGGATTTCTGAAATGTGTCAGGACTTGATTGATGTTATTAACCGTAAGTATGTGTGATGATGAAATTAATTAAATTTTAATTGAAAATGTTAAATTTGAAGTGCAAAATTAAATGCATAAATAGATTGTGCAACACAGATATAATAAAATTCAAAGATAACCAATTTAACGGAATAATAAATTTATAAAATTATCGTTGCTACTAGCAAATGCAAATGCAAATGCAAATGCAAATGCAAATGCAAAACTACTATAATAGTCGTTAATTTATGAACAATTAGCAATTGAATATTGACAACAATCCGTTCTTGTGGTATTATTCCACGGTAACCGCATGGACAAGGCTTTAAATTGCATTTAATTGCATGCCTTTTTGCAGCGAGACTGTTTACAGGAGGAAAATAATATGTACGCAATAATTATGACAGGTGGCAAACAATACAATGTTCAGGTTGGAGATGAGATTTTCGTAGAGAAACTCGAAGGTGAAGCCGGTTCAGTTTTAAAGTTTGACCAGGTTCTGGCACTTTCAGATGATTCTGGATTCAAAGCTGGAAGTCCAACATTAGACGGAGTGGTTGTAGAAGGCGAAGTAGTAAAACAAGGCAAGCAAAAGAAAGTCATTGTTTTCAAATACAAAGCAAAAAAAGGATACAGGAACAAAAAAGGACACAGACAACCATACACAAGAGTTCGTATCAACAAGATTGTTGTTTGATTAATCCTTTTGGGACGGAACCATGATTAAAATAACGTTAGAAAGAGCCTCGAACGGTTTTATACAGAAATTTACCATATCTGGTCATTCAGGATATGCGAAGTCAGGTGAAGACATAATATGCGCCGCGATTTCGATTTTAGGACAAACAGCAATTGGTGCTTTGCAAGATCTTGCAATACTAAAAGTTAACTACCTGATACTTGATACAGAAGGTTATCTGGAATGTTCAGTTCTGGCACCTGAAGAAATGGCTAGCGGTCAATACTTGATTGCTAATACGATAATGGATATGTTTGAACTCGGATGCAAGCAAGTTTCTAACAGTTATGGAAAAAAATACGTAAGAATTTTAAATTCATCATTCACAAAGTGAAGGAGGTGCAGCTATGATTAAGGTAAATTTACAACTTTTTGCTCATAAAAAAGGAGTAGGTAGTACAAGAAACGGTCGTGATTCTGAGTCAAAGAGACTTGGAGCAAAAAAAGGCGACGGACAGTCAGTACTTGCAGGTAATATTTTAGTTAGACAGCGCGGAACAAAAATGCATCCTGGAATTAATGTCGGAATAGGTTCAGACGATACACTTTACGCATTAATTGAGGGAAAAGTCAAATTTGAGAGACGCGGCAAAGACAAAAAGCAAGTTAGTGTTTATCCGGTTGCTGAGTAGTTTTTAACAAGAAACACCAAACAGGGCCTGACTTAATAAGTCCGGCTCTTTTTTTCTTACAAAACAAAAGAAAAGGGGAATTGAACATGTTTATTGATAGTGCAACAATTTCAGTCAAAGCAGGCAATGGTGGTAACGGCATGGTTTCTTTTCGTACGGAAAAGTATGTGCCAAATGGTGGACCTGACGGCGGAGATGGCGGCAGAGGCGGACATGTTATTTTCTATGCTGATGACGGGATTCGTACTTTACAGGATTTTAGATACAAAAAAAGCTATATTGCAAAAGACGGTGGTAAAGGGCTTAGGAGGAGATCAAGTGGGCTATCTGCGACAGATTTGAGTATTGCCTTGCCAGTCGGGACAATTATTAAAGATGCTCAATCAGGGCACTTAATAGCTGATTTGTCAGAAACAGGACAGATTTGTATTGTTGCCAAAGGTGGGCGTGGTGGTAAAGGCAATATGAATTTTGCTAATTCTGTCCGTCAAGCACCTAATTTTGCACGTGCAGGTCAACCTGGTGAAGAATTTATTTTGCAAATTGAACTTAAACTATTAGCTGATGTGGGACTAATTGGATTTCCTAATGTTGGGAAATCAACTCTTTTATCAGTTGTTTCTGCAGCAAAACCTAAAATAGCAGATTACCATTTTACAACGATAGAACCCAATCTGGGTGTTGTGTCTGTTGGTGGAGATAGTTTTATAATTGCTGATATTCCGGGGCTTATTGAAGGCGCAAGCTCAGGTCATGGCCTTGGGCATGAATTTCTGAAACATATTGAAAGAACAAGGCTTTTTATTCATGTAATTGATGTATCTGGAAGTGAAGGAAGAGATCCATTAGAAGATTTTAACACTATACAAAATGAGCTCCAAAGTTATCAGGAAAAATTGACGCTACGTCCACAAATAATTGCATTAAATAAAGTTGATATTACAGACCCAGAAAAGCTTGCAGAGTTTACAAAAGCAATTGAAGAAAAAGGGTTTAAAGTTTTTCAAATTTGTGCTCCTATTCATGAAGGTGTTGATGATCTTATGCGTTATACCGCAAGCTTACTTAAAACTTTGCCGCAAACAATTCTTTTTGATGAAATAAAAGAAAGAGTAATATATAAGTTGCAGGATGAGGCTTTGTATAAAGTAGAAGTAATAGACAACGTTTATCATGTTACTGGTAATTGGATTAATAATCTTGTTGAGTCGACAAACTTTGATGATACAGATTCAATTCAATACTTCCAGCGTTTACTTCGTAAAAAGGGAGTTATTGATGCTTTAGAAGAAAAAGGAATTCAGGAAGAAGACCTTGTTGTAATGCATACTCTTGAATTTGAATTCATGAAATAGCTTTTTATTTCTTTTTAAATTTAATTGATTCCAATTCCCCATTAGAATGAAAGATTAAATTTTAGATATGAACTTATAATTAGTACAAAATTCTAGTAATTTCCTTATTAGTATTTTGTAGAAACTGATATCAGTGCATTCTGAAATAATACTAAAGAACAGTAAAAAAGATATTAATAATTTTAATAACATAAACT
The DNA here is from genome assembly GCA_038326615.1 of Saccharofermentanales bacterium. Taxonomy (GTDB): domain Bacteria; phylum Bacillota; class Clostridia; order Saccharofermentanales; family UBA5734; genus JBBQKF01. The sequence goes on from JBBQKF010000012.1 coordinate 32,501, forward strand.
TGAAAGGAGTGTATGATTTGGCTCTAGGCTATTTCATACGAAAAATTATGATTAATAGTAAACAACGTGCATTTTTGAGAGCAATGGCAAATTCGCTTGATAACACAATGCAGATAGGCAAATCAGGGATAACGGATCACGTTAAAACGCAAATTGAAGAGTTATTAGACATGAAGGAAATAGTTAAAGCCAACGTCCTAAAAACTTGTGAGAGTTCGCCAAAAGAAGTCGCTCACGAAATTGCTAATTCAATAGATGCAGATGTTGTGTCTGTGGTTGGAAGAAAATTTGTTATGTACCGTAAATCAGAAAAATTAGCAAAAGAAGGCAAATCTATTATTCTACCTTGGTAATTATTATATTATAAAAGAATTAATGGTTCGAGTGTCAAAAGCATGTTTTTTCATTTTTCAATAAACTAGATGTTGTTCGAAGTTGACTTCAGAAGATTTCCAGCTTGTTTTTTACACCCGAACTATTACTAAAATTTAATGAATTGATTATAATTTTTACTTACTTGTCAAAAAGAGAACATATACATTTTGAAAACGTTAATTTTGTCAAATATTTGTAAAATATTGCTATAAACAGATTATTGTTATTTACACTTCTAATCTTTATGTTATAATTTTAATAACAATATATTTAGGAGGTATTTATTATGGAAAAATATGTATGTACTTTATGTGGCTATGTTTATGACCCTGCTGCTGGAGATCCGGATTCTGGGATTGCACCAGGAACTTCATTTGATGCACTACCTGATGAATGGGTTTGTCCTTTATGTGGAGCAATGAAAGACCAATTCGAAAAAGAATAAGAAACAGTATAATTTAATTTGAACCCTTTAACAGAGTGCGGTACCCAAAAGGTGCCGCATTATCTGATTATTATGCATGGAGGCCGAAATGATGCTTTATAAACTAGACGAAAATGTACATGAAATTGGCGCTAAGGATCCCGAACGAAGGATATTTGATAGCCTTGTTTACATGCCGCATGGGACAACCTATAACTCTTATTTTGTAGAAGGAGAAAAATACAATGCAATTATTGATTGTGTTGATCTTGAAAAAGTAGAAATACTGATATCAAATCTTAAAGAAGCAAGTGTTAATAGAATCGATTATATTATTTTATTACATTCAGAGCAGGATCATTCAGGATCAATCCATAAAATAATGGAATTGTTTCCCTCCGCAAAAGTTGTTTGTACAGCAAAGGTTAAAGAGCTCCTGGCTATTCATCTTCATTTGTCTGAAGAAAGAATGATTATTATGAATGAGGGAGGAATCCTTGATTTGGGTGGAATGGGACTAACATTTTATTCAATTCCTTTTGCACATTGGCCCGACAATACTATGGCTCATCTGCTGCCACAAAATATTTTATTTTCGAGTGATTTATTTGGTGCACATTATTCAGACGAACCTGAAATTAAAAAACTAAACGATACCCAGAAAAGAGCTGCCAGAGGTTATTTTTCGGAGATTATGATGCCATTTCGTAAAAATATTTCAAAATATGTTGCTAAAGTTGAACAATTGAACCCTTCAATAATTGCACCATCTCACGGAGGTGTATGGCTTAACTCAATTGAAATTCTTGATTGTTACAAGTTATGGACAAGTGATGAGGTTAAGCCTTTTGTAACAATTCCATATGTAACTATGCATGATAGTACGAAAATAGCTGTACTTCATTTTTCAAAAATCATGAATCAAAGAGGCATCGATGTTATTTTGCATAATCTTACTCAAAAACCTGAAAGTCTGTTAATTGAGACAGGTGAGATGATTTACGATCTTGTTGATGCATCTGCTATTATTTTTGCATTTTGTACAGTTCTTGGAGGACCTCATCCAGCGATTGTTTATGCTGCAGCGACATCAAATGCAATGATGCCTAAGACAAAATTTCTAGGCATGCTTTGTTCATATGCCTGGGCAACTAAAGCACCAGAAGTTATAAATGCACTTACTTCGAATTTTAAATCACAAAGATTTGAACCAATTGTTTTCAAAGGGTTACCAACTAAAGAAGATTTAGCGAAAATAGAAATATGTGCAAATGAAATGGCAGATGCAATCATTTTATAGAAATATATGCTTAAGTTTAATGGATTAATAAGAATGAGCTGTAACTAAAACTTTTTTGTCACACAGTTTAAGCTACCATTGAGAAATTATTTTGTGAGTATTGATAAAATTTCCAAATAAATTTCTTGCGTATTTTCCTTCCATTTGTTACAAATCTTAACAGCCATTTCTTTTGATGGAATTGACAGACGAAGAGAAATTAAGTCTTTAATTCCATCAGAAAGAATGAGTTTTACATCATATCCACCGAAGAAGTCCGGATCAAAAGTTGCTTTTACTTCAACGTTCTTACGTGTGCTTTTTTCCCATGATTTCGAAGCGTTATTCAAGAAAGTGTGAATGTGTTCGGGGATTGTGTGCTGTAAGCGGTTAAGAATATCAAGCCCTGTTGTTGTAATATCGCATCTTGATACGGGATTTCCTTGAGCGTCTTTTATGTCTTCACCTTTACGCACAGAAATTGTGATAAAAACTGTTTTACACAAATCGTCGAACGCTGTTGCAAATGTAAAATAATTCATATAACAAGTATCTAATGCCATTGCAGTAAGCTCTCCAACAGTTATTCCTGGAATTCTACTCACAATAAAAAGGATAATTATTTTATTTCGGGCCATTTCTGCTTTGTCCACGTTGAACACCTCTCGCTGATAAAATTAATTAATGGTCTTGTCATATTATATCATAAACATTATTCGATTTTGTAGAATTAGGTAGATAACTTTTAAGGAAATTAATCTCTTTATGTGTTCGTTGTATTTCATAAATTGCTCAAGTAGTAATATTAAAGTAAATTTAAAATTCAATTTTAATTCACAAACGAGGGTCAATAATACAATAGTATTCATAAGTTGCTAAGTTCCGTTCCAGTAGCCGAATCCGGTTGTTTTTGTTAATTATACAATAGTATTTATAAGTTGCATTGTTAAATTAATAAAAGAGGTATCATATAAACTCAACAATATTGATTACGAACTTTAAATTAAAATAATCATACTGGTTAGACGCGATAAGATTAGCTATCATCAAGGTAAAAAGCATGGTGTCAGATAAAATAAGAAAAACGTCGGATAAAATAAAAAGAATTTCAAGAAAAAGAGGAAAAAATGAAAGTTGTTTTAGTTGCAGTAAATGCTATATATAATCACACAAATCTTGCTATACGCTTACTTCGTAAATTTTCAGAGAACGTTAACGATTTGAAAAGCAATATTGATTTTGTATGCAAAGAATTCACAATTAATGATAATGTCAGAGACAATGTAAGTACTCTGCTTAATGAAAATGCTTATATATATGGATTTTCATGTTATATATGGAATATCGGATATATTCTTGAAATAACCGAAATACTCAAAAAATTAAATCCCAACTGCATTATTTTACTTGGTGGACCGGAAGTTTCATATGAATCTGAGGATTATTTTATCAAAAATCCAGCAATTGATTATATTATTCAAGGCCCCGGCGAGAAAGCCTTTTCAATATTTTTATCAGATATTATTAGAATCAATAAAAATAGTAATGATATTAATGTAAATAATATTAACGATGAAAATAATATGGACGATAATGTTAAGAGAGACAGTAACAGTAGCGAAAACAGTAATAGTAACAGTAGCAGAAACAGTAATAGTAACAGTAGCAGAAACAGTAATAGTAACAGTAGCGAAAACAGTAATAGTAACAATAGCGAAAACAGTAATAGTAACAATAGCGGAAACAGTAATAGTAACAGTAGCAGAAACAGTAATAGTAATAGTAGCGGAAACAGTAATAGTAACAGTAGCGAAAACAGTAATAGTAACAGTAGCGAAAACAGTAATAGTAACAGTAGCGGAAACAGTAATAGTAACAGTAGCAGAAACAGTAATAGTAATAGCAACAACAATAACAATAACAATAGCAATAGCAATAGTAATAGCAATAGCAATAGCAATAACAATAACAATAGCAATAGTAATGAAAATGAATATGACAATGACAATAGTATCAATTTCGACAGTAATAATTTTGATTTGAAGAGTACCAATAATTTTAAAGATAACGAGTGTAATGGTAATCGAATTATTCTTGGTACTCTAGTTTTTTTAGGAGAAATCCCTTTTCCTTATTCATCAGATGACTTTGAGATTAAAAATAAACAATATTATTATGAGACCACAAGAGGTTGTCCTTTCAATTGTTCATATTGCCTTTCATCAAATATTAAAAGTATGGATGTGCTTGATATAGAAAGAGTAAAATCAGATATGCTCTTTTTTATAGAACAAGGCATTTCACAGGTAAAACTTGTTGACAGAACGTTTAATTTTGACGATAAAAGAGCAATTGAAATTTGGAAATTTCTTATTGAGAAATATATGGAAAACCCTTTTAAAACCAATTTTCATTTTGAAATAGCAGCAGACCTTCTTTCTGAAAATGCAATAGACCTCTTGTCAAAAGCACCGATAGGACTTTTTCAATTCGAAATCGGTGTTCAGACAACAAATGAAGATGTATTAAACAATATTCGCAGAAAATCTTCATTAAAAAAACTATACGAAAATGTTAATGAAATAAGAAGTTTCGGAAATATTAATATTCATCTTGACCTAATAGCTGGATTACCAGGAGAAAACATTGAATCATTTGCACAATCATTTAATGATGTTATTTTACTTAAGCCAAATTTACTACAACTCGGATTTCTAAAAATATTAAAGGGAAGCCCAATAAGAAATGAATCACTAGATAAAGAGCTTATCTATACAAATAATGCTCCATATGAAATATTGAATACTCCTTCGATGTCATTTAATCAACTTCAGATGCTTAAAAGAATCGAGAAATTACTTGATAGATATTACAATTCGGGTCTGTTTAAATATTCATTAGATTTTATTTTGAAGTTTTCTTCAAATTCATTTCAATTTTTCAACTGTCTGGAAATCATATGGGAGAGAGATGGGCTATATAGCAGAAGTATTTCAAGACAAGAACTTATTACTTCATTGCTCGATTTTGGTACCGATTTTATTTGTATATATTCATCAGATAAAATTCAAAATTTGATGAATTTTTATAAAATTGAAGATATTGGTTTGAAATTTAGACCAAATGATATTTTTATTGAAGTTTTTATAGATTTATTAAAATTAGATTACTACAGCACTGACAAAAAAGGAAATATAGATGCTTTAAAATTAAATTTTAGTCATCACCATCCTTTGTTGCCAAAAGAAAGCGAAAAACCAACATGGTATCAAAATAACGGTAAGCCTGTATGCAAGAAGCCAAGGTTAGAGAGATTTTCTTTTAATGTTGACAAAATGATCAGATTAAATGTTTTAGAACTTGTTCCTTCTTATGTTTTATATGAGATGAATGGCAATGTTCCAATAATTGTTGATTTTTTGTAATAAATTTATTTATATCATTACATATTATTTCTATGCAAACAGTACTAATATATATTATAATAGTAGCTAATTGTTTGATTTTAAAATTTAGTTATAAATATCGGAGGAAAGATTAATGATAAAATTTGATTACTCGAACGCGCAATCACATATTAGAAAGCATGAAATGGAGAATATGAGTCCCCATGTAAAGCTAGTGCATGATATGCTTCATAAGAAAACAGGAGCAGGAAGTGATTTTCTTGGTTGGGTTGATCTACCTTCTAAATATGACAGAGATGAGTTTAATTGCATACGTAAGGCCGCAACCAAAATAAGAAAAGATACTGATATACTAATTGTAATTGGCATTGGAGGATCTTATCTTGGTGCAAGAGCAGCAATTGAACTTTTAACACATACATTTTCGAATGTTGCTTCAAAACGTGTTCGTAAAGCTCCACAAATTATTTTTGCTGGCAATAATATTAGTTCTACATATATGGCTGATCTTTTTGATCTTTTAGAGGGCAAATCAGTTTCTTTAAATGTAATATCAAAGTCCGGCACAACAACTGAGCCAGCGCTTGCATTCAGAATTCTTAAAGCCTACATGGAAAACAGATATGGTAAGGATGAGGCAAAAGAAAGAATCTATGCGACAACTGATAAAAGTCGAGGAGCATTGAAAACACTTGCTGAAAAGGAAGGATATGAGACTTTCGTGGTGCCTGATGATGTTGGTGGCCGTTTTTCAGTTTTAACTGCAGTAGGACTTTTACCAATAGCTGTTGCAGGAATAGACATCCGTGAAATCATGAAGGGTGCAAAGGATGCAATGCTCCTTTACCGCAATCCCAACATTGAAGAAAACGATTGTTATGCTTATGCTGCAGCAAGAAATTGTCTTCTAAGAAAGGGATTTCAAGTTGAAATTATGGTCAATTATGAACCATGTTTCCATTTTATGACTGAATGGTGGAAGCAATTATTTGGTGAGAGTGAAGGTAAAGATGGAAGAGGAATATTCCCAGCAGGAGTTGATAACACAACTGATTTACATTCAATGGGACAATATGTTCAAGATGGAGCCAGAAATCTTTTTGAAACAGTTATACAAGTAGAAAAATCCAGAAGGTCCATGAGAATACCAACAGACCCACAAAATTTAGATGGATTAAATTTCCTTACGGATTTTGATATGGACGAAGTAAACAATAAAGCAATGCAGGGAACAATTCTTGCTCATATTGACGGCGGTGTACCTAATTTTGTTATTTCAATCCCTGAACTTAATGCATATTGGTTTGGACAACTAGTATATTTCTTTGAGAAAGCATGTGGTATAAGCGGATATCTTCTAGCTGTAAATCCATTTGATCAACCTGGTGTTGAGGCTTATAAGAGAAATATGTTTGCTCTACTTGGAAAACCTGGTTACGAAAAAGAAAAGGCTGAACTTGAAAAAAGATTAAAACATTGATAAGAAATTGAGTAAATTTGTTTGTAAATTATATTTATTTAACTAGATTTAATCAAACTTTGCCCAACATACAAAAAAACAGAATATTGAGTATAGAGCATAAATTGTTAATTATAGAGCATAAATTGTTAATTATAGAGTATAGATTGTTGATTAGTCAAATAAACTAATATTTTAATGGTGCATTTTAAATGGGTCAGTAATTATGTAATTCGGTAGTTTAATGTGACTCAAATTGTGAAATATTTAATAATATTTTAATCTAAACAACTTAATTGTGGTCATTTATGATAAAATAATAATAAATATGAAATTGCTAAACTCGAATAAATTAATTAATTGTAATTCTTTCTTATTAGCAATTTTTGGATTAATGATAATTTGAATGGAGGACTATAGTTGAGGATTGCCGTTTGTGACGATGAAAAAAATTATAGGGATTCGGTCATTAAATCAATCAAAAGTAATAATAATATGTTAGGGGAAGATGAACCTGAAATCCATTCGTTTTCTTGTGGCGAGGACCTGATAACTTATTTTGAAAAAGGTGATACATATGACCTTATCTTTCTTGATATTGAAATGGATGGAATCAACGGCATTGAAACAGCAAAAGCAATAGAAAAAATAAGTGAAGATGTTATATTTATTTTTCTGACTTCTCATGGGGAATATATACTTGAATCATTTTCTGTTCAAACAATATTTTACCTTTTAAAACCTATCGATGAAGAAAAAATTAAACAAGCGTTTAACAAATTTTTGAAAGTATTTTTTAAAAATAAATTAGCAATTGATTTATCATGGGACTCCTATATTACAACAGTGTTACTGAAAGATATTATTTACATGGAATCTATTGGTCATTTTACAAATGTGCATTTCAAAGACAAAAGTTTGAAAAGTAACAAAAATTTAAAATATTATGAAAAATCTCTTTCTAACAGGGGTTTTTTTCGTTGTCATAATCAATTAATGGTTAATTTTTTTCATATTCAAACAATAAATATTATTGATATTTCAACGACCCAAGGAATGCGAATTGAGTTAAGTGAAAGAAAGCGAGCCGATTGTTTAAGCCTATTTAATAAATATTTGAGGGAGATTTCAGTATGAATTATGAAAAATTAATTGTTGATATACTAAGTATAGCATGTGAAATATATTTAACATTACTTTTTTATAATGTTGTTTGGAACAAAAGAGTGTCATTTAATAAGAGCTTTATTCTCAGTGTATTGATTTGGTACCTAATAAGTTTATATACAATTACGTTTTTTCAAGATAACTATTTATTTTCATTAGTTGTAGTTCTTATGAAAATCTGGTTATCGTTTTATTATGTTTCAAGCATCCTATCGAAATTATTATATTCATCAATATCAGTGTCTTTTACAGTTTTAACTGAAATAATTTTTGGGTTGTCATTTTCTTTAATAACTGGAATGAGTGTCAGGGAGATGCATTCAAATAGTTTTGTATATTTTATCGGAGCAGTTTCTGGGAAATTAATGATTTTAGTTATAATAAGATTATTGCAAATAAAGAAAAATCGAAACACTCATATAAAAAATAAAGTCGCAATAGCAATCCTTTTTTCGCCAATTTATTCTTTAGCCTTTTCATTTGTAATATTTATTATAGCATACGATACTCCAAATAATTTTATAAGACTATTATGCCAAATTTCTACGATTCTTATGATAGCGTCAAATATCTTTCTTTTTTACATAATTGACAAGCAGACCGAAGCAGAGCTTATTAGTCAAAAGTTTGAATTTATACAGCAGCAACTAAAAACCCAAGTTGATCACTACAATGAATTATATGATTCTCAAAATGAAATAAGGAAAATAAAGCATGACATTAGTGGAAATATAATTGCGATATCCGGATTAATTTCGGATAATAAAATAGATGATGCCAAGAGATATATTAGTAATATATTCGAGGAAATCTCTGAAAAGTCAATATTTGCAGAAACTAAAATAGCAACTATTGATGCTGTCATTGATGCAGAAATTAAAAAAGCCAAGAAGCAGGATATTACAATTGATTATAGAATAAGATTAAACAGAGATTTGCTGATTGATCAGATGGATTTGGCAGCACTAATGACGAATGCTTTAGATAATGCAATTGAAGCGGTGAGTAAAATTTCTTATGGAAAACGTTTGATAATGTTAAGTATGAATTTGTTTGAAGATAATGACTATATGTCAATATCGGTTGAAAACACAACTCAAGATGCAATTGACGTGAAGAAAATGGAGAGCAAAAAGATTGACAAAAAGAACCATGGCTTTGGATTAAAACAGATTTCAAATGTTGCAATAAAATATGACGGTAATGTTTCTTATGAATATGAGACTACATCTAAAATGTTGAAACTGTGCATTTTACTTAAAAATATCAAACATTGAAGGTCTAAAACAAAAAAATTACCGCAGTTATGCTTCGGATTGCCGCAGTTATGCCGACCCCCTTGAATTTTAAAATAATATGATTTACTCTGTTAAAAAAGGAGTAAATTAAATGTTGTTTCATTTTAACTGTAAATCTAAAAGATCTAATAGTGATAAGAGAAAACATTGTAATGATTTACAATGTTTCTTTTGCATGAAAGATCTTTTTTGTTTGCCTTTTATTGCATTTAATTTTATGCTTAAAGGTATAAAAGGAGAAAATTAAATGAAAGATTTTAACAAATACGATATTAAAAGCAACAAGTATGAAATTGATGAATCAGATAGGGACATAAGACAGGAATTGATTATGAAGCTTGAATCTATTAGTGATGAAGAACTCATGCAATTGATAGATGAACTTAATAACACTAATTATAAAAAATTTAAATAACATAAAGCATGTAAGTGATTGTGTGATTCAAATTATGAACAAAATTTAATTGATAAGGATCAAACTAATTTGTAAAAAACAGAAATAATTAAAAAATTAAAATGGCTATAGCGTTAACTCAGTAAAGGTTGAAAAACTCTGTAGAGTCATGCTAAAAAGAAGCAATTACAAATCGAGCTGTGGAAAAATTAATGCAAGCCACTTTCTTTGATAGTATTTGTAAGAAATAATTTAGTCCTACTGAGTAAACACTATAGTCTTAAAAATTAATTATGATTTCTTAAATAAAAAAAGACATGAAAGTTGGGGGTAAAGTAAATGACTGGAAAAGTAAAAAATATTATATCATTTGATTGTGAGGGCGAAAAACTTAAAGAGATTCTAGATCATATTTCTATTTTGCAAAAAACACCATGCAATGGAATTACGTTGAATGAGAATAAAGAAATATCGGGTACTTCACCTGATATTAACATTGTTTACGCTGACAAAAACGACAATAAAAAAGACAAATTATTTGCCCAAAAAAAGCATATAAACAATTTTGATAACAATCTTATGGGGTTTAACAGAACCGATGTTACCTATTGTGAAAGCAGAATTGTTTTCTATACCGATTGTGTAATTCCAGAATTTGCTATAAATCCTTTAGTGAAAAGTTTTCCTGAAATCCCCATAATGCATCAATGGGCAAGTAAAAAAGTAGGATTTGACGTAGGGGAAGTTGAATATTATAAAAAGAACAAAACTCTTTATAAAGTTTTAGAAAACGGTACCAAAGAAGCATTTGAACTGTCAGCAGAAATTCATGATGTAAATCTTATTGATTTAGGTTATAAATACAACAAGAAAATTAAAACATTTGAATTTATTGATAAGGAAGAAATAAATTCGGCAAAAAAGTTGAATCGACTAAAATTTTCAGAGAGTTATTAATTTACTTAATAATATTTCAGTTAATGAATGTATTATTTTTGCGGGACTCATCCATAATCTTTGTTTGATGGAAAAAATATTATTTATTATCATGATTATTAGCAATTTGCTGTAATTTGCCGCATTTTAAAATCCGGTTATTTACAGGAAACTGAAATTATTTAGATGGTTTTTATATCGTTTAGGTGATTTTAATTTGACGATATACATTAGTATAGGCCAATTTAATCAGAGATAATTTTATTTCAGTAGCATTTACAATAAATGTTATCGTTTGAAATTGGCTCTTTTTATTTATGTGGTTTTATTACCATGTCAGAAATGGCTTAATCTTTGAAATCTGAATATAGTTAACATAGACCTTTATTAATTTGTATAAAATATATTTAATCGAAAAAAGTGCCAGCTAATATTGATAAAATTGACCAAAAGTGCAAATATGCAGTCTTATTATATAAATATTAATTTATGGCTAAAAACTATAATCAAAGTGTAATAAAGCTATAGTCTTTCATAGTATTGCAAATCGTTTATATAAAGGACAAATATGAATCAACTCATTTTTTGAAAATATTTTCGAAATAAAAAATTAGGAGTTTGTAAGAGAAAACTATTGTAAGAGAAAACTATTGTAAGAGAAAACTCTTGCAAGAGAAAACATTTATAAATAAACATTTAAACATCAAGGAGCAAAACAATGACAAAAATGTTAAAAGAAATCTACGAACAACCAAAAGTTTTATCAGGTATTGAGAAAGAAAACAAAACGACTTTAAATCTTTTGGTAAAAGAACTTAAGGAAAGAAACATAGGGCATGCCGTTTTTGCTGCTAGGGGAACATCTGATCATGCAAGTATTTACGGACAATATTTGCTGGGCATTTATCAGGGAGTTGTTTCAGCTCTTGCAATTCCTTCATGTATAACACTTTACAATGGAAAACTTGATTTATCAAATGACCTGGTTATTGGTGTGTCACAGTCTGGAAAAGCTGCAGATGCTTACGCTATAATCGAAAGAGGGAATAGGCAAGGAGCAATAACGGTTGCTATAACTAATGACAAAAATTCTCCGATGGCAATGCTTGCAAAATATCATTTATATTGCAATGCCGGTCTTGAAGAAAGTGTTGCAGCAACAAAAACTTTTACGGCACAAATGTATTTACTGGCTTTATTGACTGCTTATTGGAGTAAAAATGATGAGTTACTTAAAAATTTACGCGATGTGCCACAGTTTATGGAAAAGATGCTATCAAATCTTGGAGAAGAAATACAAGGTCAGGTCAATAGATTCAGATACATAAAAGAAGGATTTATTTTAGCAAGAGGAATTGGTTATCCTATAGCATTAGAAGCGACATTAAAAATTCAGGAAACTTGTTATATAAAAATGAAAGGGTATGCAATTTCGGATTTTTATCATGGCCCTTTAGCTCAAGTTGATGCTGATATGCCAGTGATTATTATGGCACCTGAAGGAGCAGCTTTTGAAGACACAAAAGAAATGATTCACAAAATTAAATCAATCGGCACACAGGTTCTCGTTATAACCGATGATGTTAATCTTTCAAAAGAAGTTGAACAATCAGTTCTTTTACCTAAAACAGGATCTGAAGTAACTTCTGCATTTCTTTTTGCTGCATTTGCTCAATATTTTGCACAGCTTTTATCAATTTCAAAAGGATTAAATCCTGATAGTCCAAGATTGCTTAAAAAAATTACAATTACAAAATGATTAAAACAAATTTGAATAAGTTCATTTATTACATTTCTGAAAATTTATAATATTACATTATTACAAGTGCTAATCAATTGATTTTATTGCGACTAGTAATTATTTAGAATCATAGACTTATTATTTTATAAGGATTTGCATTGGATTTGATACAATAATTTGTAAGATGAATTATTGAGACTACTGGTCGAATTGGATTTAATACAAAAATTTATTGATAAATTATAGAGACTACTGGCCAAAAAAATAAGATTTAAATTCAAAAACACTAAAATAATCGAAACCTAAAGAAAGAGTGATTGATATGGTTTTAAAAAATAAGGAAGCAGAACTTTTTATCCCGGATAATACAAACGAGGAAATTGCTTTAGCAAGAACAACTTCACTTTGTTTTGCAGCACATCAGGATGATATCGAAATTATGGCGTATTCGCCAATTTCGCAATGCTTTAATAGCAACGAAAAATGGTTTACAGGTGTTGTTGTAACTGATGGTGCAGGGTCCCCAAGAGCTGGTGTATATGAACAATTCACTGATGAGGAAATGAAACGAATAAGAGTCAAAGAACAAAAGACAGCAGCTCTGATTGGAAATTATTCAGCGCAATTTTTGCTTGCATATAAAAGTTGCGAAGTTAAGTCTAAATCAAGTAGAGAAATTATTGATGAAATAAAGGATATTATTCTTAGGTGTAATCCAGAAGTCATTTATACACATAATCTTGCGGATAAACACGATACCCATGTTGCAGTTGTTTTGAGAGTAATACAAGCTATTAGGGAGTTGCCTTTGGGGATGAGACATGCGAAAGTATATTCAATGGAAGTATGGAGAGGCCTTGACTGGCTTAATGATGAGGACAAAACAAGTTTTGATACATCAAGCCACCCCAACATGGCAGCAGCTTTGCTTGGCGTATTTGATAGTCAGATAGCGGGTGGTAAAAGATATGATGCTGCGGCAATCGGGAGAAGAAGTGCAAATGCTACTTTTTTTGCAAGCCATAGTATTGACAGTAGTGACAGCCTTAATTTTGGTCTCGATATAACATCCCTCATCAATAATAATGTATTATCGCCTGAACGTTTCATTGAAGGGTATATAAATAATTTTAAAAACGAAGTTTTAAATCGATTGGAGAAACTTGACCGATGAAATTTTTAAATTTGGATTTAAACGTAAACAAGATTCCATCACTAGATAATTCTTTTATCCCACTTTGTGTATTTAACGACACATTTCTTCAAACTGCAAAGAAACCTTTTATTGTTGCAATTGAAAGGAATTCAGGTCTTGTATCAAGATATGAGACATTCATTCATGGAACCAATGAAATGTTTGAAACGGATTGCTATTATGTTGAGCGCTTAGTAAAATTTTTAATTTGGGCTAAAGGTGGGTTCAAAGTATTTTTATGCGGTGATGAAAATGTAGCAAATGAAATTAAAACTATATATAGTTATTTGGGTTTAAGAACTTTTGATGTAAAATTTATGGAAAAAGTTTTTGAGCGCAAATTCGAAATTGTTTCTAACACAATTGATGAGTGTCCTTCCGAAAAAGAAACATCAAAATCAATTGGAAGACATCTTGATGGCTACAGAATAGGGTTTGATGCAGGCGGAAGTGATAGAAAAGTATCAGCAGTTGTTAATGGTGAATCTATTTATAGTGAAGAAACAATATGGTTTCCGAAAGTAAATGAAGACCCAAAATATCATTATCAGGGGATTGTTGAGTCTTTAAAAAATGCAGCAGCTAAAATGCCTCGTGTAGATGCAATTGGTATTAGTTCCGCAGGAATATATATTGATAACCGAACAATGGTTGCATCATTGTTTTTAAAAGTGCCTGAAGATCAGTTTGACAGTAAGGTAAAGGATATTTATATTCGCGCCGCCAAAGAAATCGGAGATATTCCGGTTGAAGTAGTAAATGATGGTGATGTTACAGCATTAGCTGGCGCTATGGACTTAAATGATACTAATGTTCTTGGTATTGCAATGGGAACTAGCGAAGCTGCTGGATTTGTTGATTCACATGGGAATATTACCGGATGGCTTAATGAACTTGCTTTTGCACCTATTGATTCACAAACTGGTGCAATAGAAGATGAGTGGTCAGGGGATATTGGGTGTGGTGTAAAATATTTTTCACAGGATGCTATTATAAAATTAGCACCAAAAGCTGGTATAACTTTGAACGAATCACTTTCTCCTGCAGAAAAATTAAAGCATATTCAGACTCTACTTATTAAAAAGCATCCATGTGCTATTAAAATTTATGAATCAATTGGTGTTTATCTAGGATATACAATAAAACTTTATTCATCTTTTTATGATATAAAACACATTATTTTGCTTGGTCGTGTTATGTCTGGTGAGGGTGGAGATATCATAGCAAAAAATGCAAAGGTAGTTTTAGTCTCAGAATATCCAATGCTTTCTAAAAAAATTGAAATCCATTTGCCGGATGAAAAAAGTAGACGTGTAGGGCAGAGCTTTGCAGCAGCTTCATTGCCACTTATAAAAGCTAAATAAGACTATCGCGTTTATTTTTATTTAGTGAACTAACGCAATAGTATTTTGCTGAAATTATATCTATTAGTTATTCGTTATTTTAGGACCTTAGGGTTAATGTTTGATAAATAGTAAAATTTTAGAAATAACGTTAAAAAGTCAATACTTGAATAACTATTCAATTGGATTTTCTTTGTTTTATATCTTTTATATGATAAAATTGCAGTATGTAAATTAATTTATGTACTGCATTTTTTAAAATTGCCACAGTACTAAGAGATTGAGGTTTCATGGATTATATAAAGACGCCTATAAAAATCGAAATATCCGTCAATAAAATTGTGACTATTCATTATTTTGAATATGCAAAGGACTATGTTTTCCATGGAGAAAAGCATAATTTCTGGGAATTCGTTTATGTGGACAAGGGCGAGATTGAAGTTATGGCTGACAAAACAGGTTACATTTTAAAACAAGGTGAAATGATTTTTCATCAGCCAAATGAGTTTCATAATGTATGGGCAAATGGTAAAATAGCGCCGAATCTTGTTATTGTATCTTTTAAATGTAAATCGAAGGCAATGGATTATTTTAAAGGCAAAATTATTAAAGTTAACGATACGGAAAATGAACTTTTGGCAGATATAATTAACGAAGCAAAAAATGCATACTCTTCGCCATTAGATGACACCTTTTTAATAAAGCTCGAAAAAAGACCGAACTCATTATTTGGAAGCGAGCAATTAATAAGAAATGATCTCGAAAGACTTTTTATATTTTTATTTCGTAAAGGTATAAGTATTGTTAAAAGCAGTAAAATATCCACGGTAACCAAACAACGCTTTGATCAAAGTTTTGTTGAAAGAATTGAAGAATTTTTACATTTACATCTAAATGACAATATAACCTTCACGGATGTTTGCAGGTTTATGAATCTTAGTGGAACAAAAGTTAAAGTTCTTTTCAAATTATATAAAGGGTCCGGAGTTATGGAATTTTATGGCGATATGAAAATAACTGAAGCGACGAGAATGATTCGTGAGGAATCATATAATTTTACAGAAATATCTGAAAAACTCAACTATGCCTCCGTCCATTATTTTTCGAGACATTTTAAAAGAGTTACTGGAATGACGCCAACAGAATACTCAACATCAATTAAAGCAAAATCAAATATCAGCAAAAATAAATAACTCGAATTTCTATTTCCACAACTGTGAATCTTTTATAATTTGATGTTATTTTAATTTCTATTTTTAAAAATATTAATAAAATTGAAATAGCTAATATTATTACAAATCTTAAACCAAAGATTTGCGTACTGAATAATACAATTGATAAATAATATAGCAAATTAGAAAAATATTTGCAAAAAAAGCATTAACAGTCATAAAGAAAGTTAATGCCTTTTTGATAATTATACAATTTAAAGTGTAAACACATCTTGCTAAATTTATTTTTTACTTATTAGCCAAGCATAGAATACTGTGGCAAAAATGGTAAAAGCGAATATGAAAATAATAAGAAGGGATAGCATCATCATCATAAATCCATTATGACGCATTTTCTTATTTTTTTTATTTATACCAATAAGCCATATTGCCATACCAATAAAAATTGGCGAAACTGAAAAAATTAAGAAAGCGGGAAGAATAAATGAAGACATAATATTAGTCCTTTCAATTTAAAGAAAATTTAATTTCCTTTTTGTGTGTTTATCTTACACCCTATTTAATCAAAGATATCATAAAATAGAGATTTTAAGTTATCACAATACCACTATTGCAAGGTATCTACATATGAAAAATTTAAGATAACAAATTTAAATTCTCGAGATATCGGATTAATTCTTATAACTTAACAATCCAGCCAAAATCATCAGAGAGTCTACCGTATTGGATTCCTGTAATTGTATCATATAATTTCTGGCTAAAAGGTCCAATAACATTGTCGTTGAAAGTAACAGATTCATCGTTCCATTTCATTAATCCAACAGGTGATATAACAGCAGCAGTACCTGATCCGAAAACCTCAGAAACTCTGCCTTCTTTTGCTGCACTAAATACTTCTTCAATAGACAATTTTCTTTCTTCTACTGCCATACCCCATGAATTTGCTAAATCAATAACTGTTTTACGAGTAATACCGGGCAAGGTGCTTCCACATAGTGAAGGGGTAACAAGCTTACCGTCTATAACAAAAAAGACGTTCATTGCTCCAACTTCTTCAATATATTTACGTTCAACTCCGTCAAGCCATAATACCTGTACGAACCCAGCTTTATATGCTTTTGCCTGAGATGCAAGACTTGAAGCATAATTTCCAGGCGTTTTAGCGAATCCTGTACCACCCTTAACAGCACGGACATATTCATTTTCGACATAAATGTTAACAGGATTTAACCCTTGAGGATAATATGCACCTGATGGTGAAAGAATTATAATAAATGAATATGTTTTTGATGGGCGTACTCCTAGAAATGGATCAGTTGAAATTATAAATGGTCTTATATACAATGATGTTTCAGGCGCACTAGGAACCCAATCCTGATCGATTCTAACTAATTCTTCAAGGCACTCTACACAATATTCAGGATCAATCTGAGGTATGACCATACGTTCATTTGAAACATTAATTCTTCTCATGTTATCAATCGGACGGAAAAGATTTATTGATCCATCTTTCGTTCTATATGCCTTTAATCCTTCGAAAATTGCCTGCCCATAATGGAAAACCATTGTTGAGGGGTCAAGTAAAAGTGGTCCATAAGGAATAATACGTGGATTGTACCAACCTTTATCTTCTTCATAATCCATAATGAACATGTGGTCGGTAAATGTCTGTCCGAAACCTAACTTAGTTTCATCAGCGGGTTTTGATTTAGGGGACGTTGTCTTAGTTACTGTAATTTTTGGATTCATAGCTATTACCATCCTTTATACATTATCATTAAAAAGATATTATATGCCTATATTATAGTTACATCAAGTCCAAATGAATAATAAATGAGATGAAAAACGCTCAAAACATGAATGAAAAATGAGTAAATTTGCAAAATCATAAAAATCATTACATTATTTTGTAAATAATTCAAAAAATTTCAATATCGATTTCAATACAAATCATAAAATCAAAATATTTTCTTACATATAATTCGCAAATTTCATTACATTTATAAAAGTATAAATCAAAAATTCAAATTATTTTATCAAAATTTAATAATAACGAAAATATGTTCGGAAAATGTGGCATCTGATTAAAATTCATGATATAATTATTTTTATTGGCGAAGGCTAAATTAATGAGGTGAAAATCATGAGTGATTTTATTCTTAAAACTGATATGACTCCTTGTGGAGATCAGATTTTGGCGATTGATAAACTTTTACAAGGAATAAAAGAAGGTCAAAAATACCAGACATTGCTAGGTGTTACAGGATCAGGTAAGACCTATACAATGGCTAACGTTATTGAGAAACTAAACCGCCCGACCTTAGTAATGGCACATAACAAGACGCTTGCCGCACAGCTGTGCGAAGAGTTTAAATCATTTTTCCCTGACAATGCAGTAGAATACTTTGTTAGCTACTACGATTATTATCAACCTGAAGCATATATTCCACATACCGATACCTATATAGAGAAAGATTCTGCGATTAATGAAGAAATTGACAGACTTCGCCATTCAGCAACAGCATCAATCCTTGAACGTAGAGATGTAATTGTTGTTTCTAGTGTATCTTGTATTTATGGATTAGGAGACCCTGAAGATTATAAGGAGATGATGCTATCTCTTCGCCCAGGAATGCAAATTGATCGTGACAAGTTGATACAGGAACTTATTCATCAGCAATATAATCGTAACGATTTTGAGTTAAAGAGAGGAACTTTCAGAGTTCGGGGTGATAGTCTTGACATCATACCTGCAGATATGGATGATACGATTATCAGGGTTTCATTTTTTGGTGATGAAATCGAGAAAATTTCAGATATTGATAAGGTAACTGGTAAAATAAGAGGTGCAAGGAAATATATATCAATTTTCCCCGCATCACACTATGTAACTACCCCCGAGAAAATGAAGTTTGCAATTAAGAATATTGAGATTGAACTTGACGAAAGACTCGAAGAATTAAGGTCACAAGGTAAACTTGTAGAAGCATATAGACTTGAGCAAAGAACGATGTATGACCTTGAAATGCTCAAGGAAACTGGGTTTTGTAAAGGAATTGAGAACTATTCGAGACATATTTCAGGGCGTGCACCAGGTTCAGCACCATTTACATTAATTAATTTTTTCCCGGAAGATTATCTTTTGATTATTGACGAATCTCACGTTACCGTTCCACAGATAGGTGCAATGTATAATGGAGATCGTTCACGCAAGAATGCGCTTGTTGATTTTGGGTTCAGACTTCCATCTGCATACGATAATCGGCCTTTAATGTTTGAAGAATTTGAGAAAAGAATGGGACAGACAGTCTTTGTCAGTGCAACTCCATCTAAATACGAAGCAGCACATTCAACGCAGGTAGTTGAACAGATTATCAGACCAACAGGTCTTGTCGATCCTTTAATTTACATAAGACCTATTGAAGGACAAATCGAGGATCTTATTAGTGAAATTAAGCTTACAACTTCGCGTGGAGAACGTTCACTTGTATTAACGCTAACTAAGAGAATGGCTGAGGACTTAACAGCATTTTTTAAGGAAGAAGGGCTTAAAGTTAAGTATTTGCACTCGGATATTGATACCGTTGAGAGAATGAAGATTCTAAGGAATCTAAGAAAAGGCGATTTTGATATTCTCGTTGGGATTAACCTTTTAAGAGAAGGTCTTGATTTGCCTGAAGTTTCATTGATAGCAATTCTTGATGCTGATAAAGAAGGCTTTTTGCGTTCGAATACCTCGCTTATTCAGATTGTAGGAAGAGCTGCAAGAAACATTAACGGAAGAGTTGTTATGTATGCGGATAGAGTTACAGATTCTATGTTTAATACAATTTCCGAGACAAACAGAAGACGTGAAATCCAAATTCAATATAATATCGAAAACAATATTACCCCTAAATCTATTCGCAAAGAAATTCGTGATGTAATCGACACTTTGGAAGATATCGCAGAACAAGAGGGTATAGACAAGAATTTGGCTGATGGATTGTTTAAGAATAAGTCAGACGGACTAACAATGAACGAGAAGAAAAAGCTTGCAGTTAAGATCGAAAAAGAAATGAAAGAAGCCGCAAAGAATCTTGACTTTGAAGAGGCGGCACACCTTCGTGACCTTCTGATATCATTAAAGTCGAAACTATAAGAAAAATTGCATGAAGAGTGAACTACATCGCCATTGAAATGGCGAGCTTCGGATTCCCGGAGAAACGATAACCGTCCCACCGGTACATCTTAGGGCTGTCCAAGCCCACTACTGCTGGTCGGATATTTTCATCCGTCCT
>JBBQKF010000013.1:0-52715 GCA_038326615.1 Saccharofermentanales bacterium
CCTGAGCCACATCGGCGTTTTTGCAAAAGATTAAACCCTTTGCGTGAAATAGTATTTCAATTATTATATAAATAATCTGAAGAAACCTTAGCTTCGAATAGCACTTTTTCTTCGTCAATCGTTAATAATTCTCTGTTCTTCATTAGTATCTGTCCATCAACCATTAATGATTCAACGCAATTTCCATTAGCACTATATACAACAGCAGCAATTGGATTGCCAAGTGGCGTCATAGTTGGATTATCCGTATTTAAGATTTGGAGATCTGCATCCATATCAACAGCAATTTTTCCCGAATTATTAAACATCAGACCTTTCATGCCATTAATAGTTGCAGCTCTGATAATTTGATTTGCGGGAACTACTGATGCATCATAATTTATTCCTTTTGCCAAAAAAGATGCTATGCGCATTTCCTGATATAAATCAAGACTATTATTACTTGCAGGACCATCTGTTCCTAGTGCAACATTTATTGATGAGTCAAACATTTTCTTTAAATCCGCAATTCCACTACCAAGTTTCAGATTGCTTGTTGGATTATGAACAATTGTAACATTGTTTCTTCTTAGAATTTCGCGATCATTATCATTAAGAAAAACACAGTGTGCAGCAATAGTTGGAACATCAAAAGTGCCCATTTTCTCTAGAATTTCTGGTGGTCTCATGCCGTATTTTGCTAGACAATCATCAACTTCTTTAATAGTCTCCGATACATGAACATGAATAAAAGTATTTTTATCTTTTGCAAGTTTTGCAAGCCCATAATAATATTCTTCATTATATAAATAAATAGAATGATTCAAAACACCGCATTTTATTCTTCCATTACCTGCATTGTTAAATTTATCGAAAACCCGACTAAACGCTGCTTCATCGATAATGAATTTACCGCTTAAAGGGTCATATGCACCACCGTTAATTACAGTGTTCATTTTAATCCCAGTGTCAATAGCAGCTTGCGAATCCATTGCTTCATCATGTGTCATATACATATTTGCACAAGCACCGATTCCGTTTTTAATCATTTCAGCGATGCCAAGCATTGTTCCGCTGTTTAAATCTACAGGGCGAAGTTTTGCTTCAAGTGGAAAAATAGATTCGAATAACCATTTATGAAGTGTTGTATCATCTGCATTATTACGCATGAGTGTCATAGCAAGATGAGTATGAGCATTAGCAAATGCAGGCAGCATAAGCTTCCCTTTACCATCATAAATATCATATTCTATTCCAGACAAAACACTAAGAGCTTGTGAAATATCTTTCCCGACATACTTAAATTTGCCATCAATAACAACAATATTGCAAGAATTAATGACGGTTACATCATAATCGTCAGGTGTTACAACAGTAAAATCTCTGAATAATGTTGATTTGCTTATCATAATGAACGTCTCCTTCATTAATATAGTGTCAGAAAAACAGCTTTTTTATTTTACCATACTTTATTAAATTTCCCAATGGTTAATATAAAATTTTTGCTCTGAAGTTAAAGTGTCAATTTCAATGCTTTTTGACATTAATAACAATAAACCCACCCTGTCATCAAGTTCTTTAGGAATGTCATAAACTCCAGGTTTTAGATTTTTGCCGTTTTCTAAAATGTATCTTGCGCTCAATGCTTGTAAAGCAAAGCTCATATCCATAATTTCTACAGGATGACCATCACCAGCTGCTAGATTGACTAATCTGCCTTCAGCAAGAATATTAATCCATCTGCCATCAGGCATTTGATAACCCATAATATTATCTCTTTTTTCTTCTTTTTTAACAGAAAGTTTTTCAAGTTCAGGAATGTTTACTTCAACATCAAAATGACCGGCATTTGAAAGAATTGCTCCGTCTTTCATTTTAGCGTAATGTTCTGATGTAATTACATCTCTGCATCCAGTAACAGTTATGAAAAAGTCACCGCACGAAGCTGCTTGATTCATAGTCATTACTTCGATTCCTTCCATAAGAGCTTCTGCAGCTTTAATTGGATCGATCTCAGTAATTACAACTCTTGCACCAAGAGCTTTTGCTCTCATAGCAATTCCTTTGCCGCACATTCCATATCCTGCTACAACTACTGTTTTACCTGCAATAAGTAGATTAGTTGTTGACATAATTGCAGCCAAAGTTGATTGGCCAGTTCCATATCGATTATCAAAAAGATGTTTGCAGCGTGCATCATTAACAGCAATTACTGGATAAAGTAGTTTGTTTTCATTTTCGAGTATTTTTAGTCTATGTACACCAGTAGTGGTCTCTTCACATCCACCAATAATGTTTGTTAATTTATTTTTATGAGTCGTGTGAAAAAGTTCTGCAAGATCACCACCATCATCAATTACAATATCTGGTTCGAAATCGATTGTTTGAATGAGATGATTGCGATATTCGGATTTTGTTGCGTTATACCAGCAAAATACCGATACACCATCAGCTACAAGGGCAGCCGCAACATCATCTTGTGTAGACAAAGGATTACATCCTGTAAGTGCCACATTCGCTCCTCCTTTACGAAGAAGTTGTACAAGACAGGCTGTTTTGGCTTCAACATGTACACTCACTGCAATTTTAATTCCATTAAATGGCTTTTCTTTGATAAATTCTTTTTCGATTTCTCTTAAAACAGGCATGTTATTATAAGCCCATTTAATTTTTTTCGTACCCGAATCTTCAAGTGACATATCTCTGATTGAATGTTTAATCATAAAGTCTTTCCCCTTGACAAGTTTTGCTTGTTATTTTACTATTTTTTGGATGTTAATTTTGTTTTAGCAATCCAGAACAATTCGAATGATTAGATTTTTCATATTGTTGGCTGCAAGTTTCCCTACTTCCATAACTTCTGCGTGAGATAGCGGCTGATCAAGAATTCCTGCCGCAAAATTTGTTATACATGATATTCCAACAACTTTCATTCCTCCATGTGATGCAACAATAGCTTCTGGAACCGTTGACATACCAACAGCATCAGCACCTAAATGAGAAAATAGTCTTATTTCAGCAGGTGTTTCATACATTGGGCCTTTGGCGTATGCATAAACTCCAGGAAAACAAGGTATTTTCAAATCATTAGCATGTAACAAAGCTGATTTGTAATCATATACAGAGCTTTGATCTGGAAATCTTGGCCCATATTCATCAAAATTTTCTCCTCTTAACGGAGATTCGCAAAATAACCCGATATGATCCTTTATTATCATTAGGTCGCCTGGTTTCATTTCTTTGTTGATTCCACCTGCAGCATTTGTCAGAATCATTAGCTTAATGCCAAGTTCTTTCATTACTCTAATTGGGAAAACAACGGTTTCGATTGGATGACCTTCATAATAATGAAATCTTCCTTTAAGGAGAATAACTGGAACATTATTGAGATTTCCAAGAATTAATATCCCTTCATGTCCAACAACAGTAACTTGTGGGAATCCTGGTATAGATGAATATGGTATTTCAATCGTGTCCTCCAAAGAATCAGCTAAAGAGCTAAGCCCAGAGCCAAGAACAATGCAAGTAGTTGGTTTTACAGCCCACGCAGATGAAATTTTCGTGGCAGCATTTTTAATATCCTGTTTGTACTTTGTCCATTCCATATAATTACTCATTTCTACCGCAACAATTTTTGTATTTTTTTCCACTGCCACAGGAGCAAGGATCGTTGCGGCCAACTTTTGATGCTTCCCGTTTAACTGGCTGTGCTGCTGATACATTATTTGTTTTGATTGCTCTTCCATCAGAGGCTTGTGCAGTTGCAACTACTGTACCATGCTCTTCTTTAATATTTTTTGCTACAGATTTTCTTTGCATCGGTTCTTCTGAAGCAAAACGTGCACGCATCATAATTCTTACTGCAGCTTCCTGAATTGCTTGATTCATCGCTTCGAACATTTCATACCCTTCGCGCTTATACTCTATTACAGGATCTTTCTGAGCGTAACCACGCATACCTATGCTTGATCTTAGATCGTCCATTGCATCTATGTGATCCATCCATTTTTCATCAACATTTCTAAGTAAAATAACTCTTTCAGCTTCTGCAAGTAATTCTTTAGAGCCAAAATCTTCTAAGCGTTCTTCATATCTGTCAAGCGCTTCGACTATTAATTCATCTGTTAAATCAAGTTTGTTTATATTTCTGATTTTTGCTTCATCAAAAATCGCATAACCAGGAAGTTCTCCGAAAATATCAAACAATCTTGCTTTAAGTCCATCAATATCCCATTCATCAGAATTATGATATTGATTACAGAAAGTAACCATAATATCAGTCATCATGCTTTTTAACATATTCTGGTATATAGGATGAAGGTCCTCGCCTTCGAGAACTTTTTTTCTTTGGCCGTAGATGACTTCTCTTTGTTTATTCATTACATCATCGTATTCCAGAACGTTTTTACGAATTCCAAAGTTCTTACCTTCAATTTTTTTCTGAGCATTTTCGATTGCATTTGACAATAACTTATGTTCTATCTGAACGTCTTCTTCAACTCCAAGCATGTTAAACATGTTTGTCATTCTTTCACCGCCGAATAAACGAAGAAGTTCATCCTCTAGTGATAGGTAAAAACGGCTTTGCCCAGGGTCTCCCTGGCGTCCTGATCGTCCCCTTAACTGATTATCTATTCTTCGTGATTCATGCCTTTCTGTGCCAACAATGTAAAGCCCACCAGCTTTAACAACCTTTTCGTGATCAGCAAGTGTATCCTTCTTATATGTATCATTAAGTTGTTCAAATTTAGAACGTGCTTCAAGTATAAGAACATCCGTTGTTTCATTATGAGCTGTCGATGCGTTAATTAGATCCTCAGTGTATCCTTGTTTTCTCATTTCCTGTTTAGCCATATACTCAGAATTACCTCCGAGCAAAATATCCGTACCACGCCCTGCCATATTTGTAGCAATTGTTACTGCTCCTAATCGACCAGCCTGTGCTACAATTTCTGCTTCTCTTTCGTGTTGTTTGGCGTTCAGTACATTATGTTTAATTCCATTAAGTGTAAAAAGTCTTGATAAATACTCAGATGTTTCAACAGATATTGTACCAACAAGAACTGGCTGTCCAGATTTATTTGAATTTACTACTTCAGCAAGAACTGATTTATATTTGCCTTTAATAGTTTTATAAACAGCATCTGGTAAATCAATTCTTATCATGTCTTGATTTGTAGGAATACAAACAACATCAAGATTATAAATTCCTCGGAATTCTGCTTCTTCTGTTAAAGCCGTACCTGTCATACCTGAAAGTTTTTTGTACATCCTAAAATAATTTTGAAAGGTAATAGTGGCGAGGGTTTTGCTTTCATTTTCGACCTTTACTCCTTCTTTTGCTTCTATTGCTTGATGCAAGCCGTCACTGTATCTTCTTCCAAGCATTAAACGACCAGTAAAATCGTCAACAATTATAATTTCTCCATCTTTTACAACATACTTATGATCAAGTTTCATCAATCCGTGAGCTTTTAATGCATTATTAATATGATGTAAAATAGTGTAATTTTCAGAATCAGCAAGATTATCAAGATTAAAGTATTGCTCTGCTTTTTTTATGCCTTTCATTGTGAGAACAGCAGTGTGTGCTTTCTCATCAACGATATAATCTGATTCACCAGTCATTTCATTGAAATCTGTTTTGTCATCTGTTTCTGAAACAACAAATGACTTTAATTTCCTAACAAAATCATTTGCTTTACCGTATAAGTCAGTAGATTTCTCACCCATTCCTGAAATAATAAGTGGAGTTCTCGCCTCATCAATAAGAATACTATCAACTTCATCAACAATTGCAAAGGCATGTCCACGCTGTACCATCTCTTCTTTGTAAGTAACCATGTTGTCTCTTAAATAATCAAAACCAAATTCGTTATTTGTTCCATATGTAATATCACATGCATAAGAATCTCTTCTTTGAATATTATTAAGACCATGAACAATAAGACCAACACTTAATCCCAGATATTTGTAAATCTTACCCATCCACTCACTGTCTCTTTTTGCAAGGTAGTCATTAACGGTAACAACATGTACCCCATTTTCGGTAAGTGCATTAAGATATACAGGAAGTGTTGCAGCTAATGTCTTACCTTCACCAGTTTTCATTTCCGCGATTCTTCCTTGATGAAGTACAACACCACCAATTAACTGAACTCTATAATGTTTCATACCAAGAACCCTGAAGGAAGCTTCTCTTACCGCAGCAAAAGCATCCGGAAGTATATCATCTAGGGTTTCTCCACTTTTTAGTCTTTGCTTAAGCTTATCAGTAGTTCTCATCAATTCAGCTTCAGACATTTTTTGAAATTTTGACTCTTGTGCTTCAATTGATTTGATAATTGCTTCTATTCTTTTAATTTCATTTCCACTATGTGTTCCAAATATTTTTTCTAAAATGTTCATTTTTGTCGCCTTTCGATTAGTAAATTATTTTCCCTTGTTCTTCAAGTTTTTCTAACGCCTTCTTATATCCGTCTGCACCGTATTCTAATGAACGATTAACTCTACTTATTGTTGCAGTGCTGACTTTTGTATGATCACATATCTCGGTATAAGTTCTTCCCGCTTTTAGCATAATAGCAACTTGCAATCTTTGGGAAATAGACTTTAATTCAGATATTGTACATATATCTTCAAAGAAAGAATAGCATTCATCAATGTTTTCTAAGTTCAATATGGCTTGAAAAAATAAGTTTTTTGATGATTCCTTTAATTTTTCATTCATTTAATTTGCCCCTTTTTTATCAATTCTTTGAATTTTAATGTTTAATCTTGATCATGCTTTATCCTACACTACGTTGTTCGCTATTTTGTGAAGAATTTACTATTGAACCTGATTCTGTTGAATATGAATTTTGGCTCTGAGATGAGGTTTCAGGAGTTATAGGTGGCGAAAGATCTGAAGAAACAAAAGATGAGCTTTCGTAACTATTATTCCCAGAATCAGATGAAATATCAGATGAGCTATTTGAGATTAAATTATCACCCCAGATAAATTTCTGAATTGCAGGTAATTGAACAGGCATATCAATAATTATCTGCCAATTGCTAGTATTAGTCAAAAACATACCATCTTCAGGAACTCTGTATTGTTTTATATTATTAATTCCATTAAGGACATCAATTGCAAGAAAAAGCATATCATCTTTAGTGATGTTAGTTTCAAACGATTCGCATATTGTTTCAAACACTTTCATTTTTCGTGATATTGAAGATTGTTTGAAGCTTAACATCAGTGCTGAAAGAATTGTTCTTTGTCTTAATGTTCTTCCCTGATCGTTCCCAACATATCTTATTCGACCATATGACACTGCTTGTCTGCCATTCAAATGTTGAAGTCCAGGTTGAGTTAAGTTATGTGCTGCTGTTGAAATTTTTGAAAATAAACGGTTTGTTAATATCATGTTTTCATTTACTTGTTTAACTTCGTTAATTTTAATATTTATATCAACTCCGCCAGTTGCCTCAATTATATTCTCAGAACTTAACATATCAACCATAGCAAATTTCTGTATGTCAAGTCCAAAATTAGTATTAAGAGTATTTATAAGAAGGCCTATTCCGCCAAAAACATAGGCAGAATTTATTTTGCATGGAATCGTTCTTCCTGGAATTATTACTTGTATATCTCTCATAAAAGACATCAAAGAAATTGAATTATTTAATTTATCAACACTTACAACCATTACACTATCAGTACGAGCTTGCTTTTCGTATGCTGATCTTGAATCAAGACCGATTACAAGTATATTTTCAACATTCTTATTAATTTGATCTACTTTTATAATAGGAAATTTAGAGTCGACATATAATTTAACACGCCCACTTCCCCAATATTGTGGCTTAGCAGCCACTGCCGATGCTGTTTCAGATTCTGGGTCGGCAAGTTTGTCAAGTATTCCGTCTTTAATTTCTCCACCAGTAACAATTGGTACTTCAGCCATAATAGGTATATCAAGTATTTTCCAAATATAGAAACAAACTAGTAATATAAATATCATTATTAATGAAAATATTCCTAGAAGTATTTTTTTAACACTTAATTTTTTCTTTGTTTGTTTCGGTTGCACATCAGAAATATTTTCTTTCTTTTTGCTATTCACCTTATAAATCCCCCAAAAGACAATTTATTATTTGTCTCAAATACAACCAAAATAATCAACCAGGTATAAACAAGATCGATTTATTTCAGTAGATAACTTAATAATTACCTTATCTAAAGTATTTAAGAGTACGCGTTTGCATACTACACTATTTTAACAAATTTATCAAATAATTGACATAGTATTTTGAAATCTTTTTAATTTAATTTTTTAATTGAAATTGATTTTATTGATTAAATAATACTTTTACAGTTCATTTTTGAGATTTTTGATATGGAATAATTTCAATTTGAATATTTCTGCTTACACCATAACTACTTATTTTATTAAAAACAGGAGAATACTTTATAGAATCATAATTTTCAGGTATTATAAACTTTATAAACCGATTATTAATGTCTTCATAGAGAATTTGTATTTTCTTTTCCCCCCATGGATAATTCATTCCTTTATAATTAGTCAGTTCATCAATATAACTTATCATTTTATCAGCAAGATATACATCGTTTTGCCATGTTGGTAATGTAATATCCAAGCTTTTTATAATAAGTGCATTACCGTTAGAATATCCAGATAAAACAGGGAATCCAATTGGAAGATTGCCACCAAACCTTTTACGGAGAAGAATTCCACGCTTAAAATTATCATACTGCCAGATGCTTTTATCGTCTTCTCCTCCTATTGTTCCACTTTGATCTCCATGATCCCATGGTCTTAGCGTTATTGTATATAGTTTTTTGATTGTACTAAATGGGGTATACAACTCATAACAAGAAGTCATTTTTAATGAATTATTAAAAGCATCATACTCAAGATATTCGTCATGACTTTTTATTAGTGATAGATAAGAATTTTTCTGAGCACAAAGAGTCTTATAGTGAGTATTGATCTGAGATTTTAAAACTTGAAAATACGTCTCATTTATAATTAATTCAATATCATTTTCTTTAATGTTTTCAGATAAATTCGATTTTGCAATTACGCTTGAAAACTCACCTAAAGCACCCATAAAACTTACTTTTTCAGATTCTTTATTGATAACATTTTTGAAAAGCATTTCACTGCGGGTTGCAGCCATATTCCAGACAAAAAACATTATTAATATTAAAAACATTGGAAAAACTAAAGATAATTCTAGGCAAAATGACCCATGTTTATTCTTAAAAAGAATTTTTTGTTTATTAATTACTAATTCTCGTCTTTTGATTCTAATACATTCATTAAATGCCTGAATGTGTGATTCTATTAAATTTAAATGTTTTCTAAAATCATTCAAATTCATAATAACACCCATCCGTTCTATAAACATAAGATCTATATCCAGCAGTCACCTGTACTCCAGTAAAAAGCTGACAATTTGACAAATATAGATTTTCTTTCATTATTGTTAGCATTCGTCGAAATTTTAATTCTTCAGGAACAATAAGCAGAAATAGTTGCAGATAGTCCATATAGTAAGTATCAATGTTTATATCAGACTTCATTGGTAAAAGTTTAACACCTTTACCTTCCGAAAGCATTTTAAAATCATTTACAGCTCCACTAGTACTCATTAAAATTATTAAGACAATTTCCATGAAATTTTGCGGAATCGCTACAGTTCCAGCAGACACTAAAAGCACTGCTGCACAAAGACTTACCGCGATTGCACTTATTTCAGATTTTTTCGAACTGTCCGCGATGTATGATATAATATGGAAAAGAAATCTTATAGATTCTATCGAAATTTCAGACCAGAATTTATTTGATTTCTCGTCTTGAAATCCATAAATAATTTTTTCAATTTCAAATTTCGATATCGAAGGAAGAATCTGAATTGTTCGGTTTCGCATGTCTTTTCTATCTATTTGAACATTGTCTTGTATTCTGAAATTTGTTCTACATGAAAACATAGATGAAACATAAAACTCAAATGCAAGTTTATCGTAGATGACATTTGATTTAATATTAAAAATTTGTTCGAAAAATCCAGAAATATCATTCATGCTTTTTTCACTAATTGATAAGGATGATTGTATACCCTTTGAAACATCAGGTTGTTGAAAAGAATCTGGGAGATCATTTTTAAGAAGGCTATTCAGATTATCCCATGAAAAGTTTTTTTGTACTTCAACACCTACAAATTTATTAAAAATTGATTTATCTATAAATGCTAATAATTTTATAATGTCCTGAAATCCTATTGAAGTTGATGAGTTTGTATTTGAATTTTCTGATTCTGAATGGATATTGTTATTTATTAAAGAACTATTTTCGAGATTATTTTTATTCCCTTTAATAATTGAGTCCATTTCTGTAAATCGACTTAGGATTTGCAAGGAAAGCTGGAGTGGCACACGTGGTTTTGAAAACGCTAAGACTGCATACTTAAAATTGTCATAATTTTCTAAAGATTTAGTCCCTTTACATGAAATATATTTTGCCTGACTAATATCTCTAATTGTATTGTTGAAATCTATCTCATTATCTTTTAACAGCGTTGTTGCAAATATTCCATACCAATCTTGTAATTTTTGAGAGTAATTGGAAAGAACAAGATCTTGCTGTTGAGTTAATGCACCAGTAATCAACGTTTCATCTTTTCTTATAGAAGCTGCATTTTGAAGAATTGTCATTAAGACAATTATACTTGTTAAAATTATTGATAAAAAACTTGTAAAACTCCCGTTTTTGTTATTTTTCATTTACATATCCTCATAATTATTTTTTATAAATTAGTTAATACTTCCATCATTTTATTCACGCATATTTTTCTGAGGTTATCCCAAAATCAAGATATCCAATAAGTTAAATTGTCTTTAAAGAAATAAATTAAACAATTTTTAATAAATAAGATATTATAAACACATTTTAATAAATGAAGATTTCTATTTATTAGCATTATTTAGATACATTGGACTTATTATATTTATTAGTACTATTAGGCGTATTTTTATTATTAGGTACATTAGAATTACTAGATTTTTTAAAGATATCTTCCATGTTTTTAAATACTGGAATTAAATCCTTAATGTTACTACAAGTATCAATAGTAAAATCAATAATCATCTTTTCTTTTACAGGATTAACTGCAATCATTTCAGTCCATTCAGAATTACCATTCTTATCTAAAATTCTGCAGGACCATAATTCTTTGTTTTTTAAAGGATAATAAACAGAATTAGATTCCATTCTGGCATCGATTTGGATCTTATCGTACAACTTAACTGATTCAGAAATTACTCCGATTGTTATTGCTAAACTCAAAGGAATAACCAATGTTGCTTCTAGTGTAAAAGCCATATCCTACCTCCAATAAAATAATAGAATTTAATAATTAAAAAAGTAACCTTCTTCATACATTATACAAAGAGGATTACTTCTTTAATACTCACTAAAAACCTACAAATAGGAACAAAATCAAACAAATTCAAACAACTACCTAAGTACAGCGTTAAATTTATCTTTCAATTTTTCAAGTAAAACATTAACGGACATGTTTACAATATCATCAGTTAAGGTTCCTTCGGAAGATCTAAAGACAAGCTGATATGCAACAGACTTTTTGTCATCTGCTATCTGTTTACCAGTATAAATGTCAAATAATTTAACAGACTCAAGGTATTTACCACCGACTTCTTTTATAATTTCTTCAATTGAGCCGATAGGTGTTTTTGTATCCATAATCAATGCAAGGTCTCTTGTCATCGGAGGAAATTTCGGTAAAGGTGAATATACTCTTTTCATTGTTGCTTTAAGCAATAATGATTCGATATCAATCATCAGTACAACTGTTTCGTAAGGTGCATTCATATTCTGTGCTACATCAGGATGAGGATATCCTAAAACCCCAATCTCAATTTCACCTGTGACAATTCTTAATGATCTGCCTGGGTGAAAACTTGGAGAATTTGTCAAAGGTTCAAACTTTACATCACTTACTTTGAATTTGCGAATAATTTCTTGTGCAATTCCCTTAACTTTGTAAAAAGATTCAGATTTATCGAATGAATCATTTTTGACATAGTAAACACACCCTAATGTATCTTTTTCCGTTGGCAGAGTGTCCTTTTTGTTTATATCAGGAATATAAATCTTTGCAATTTCGAATATTTTCACGTAATCAACATCGCGGTTCCAGTTTGTCGATGCAATTTCAAGCAGGCTTCCTAACATTGTTGTTCTCATCACACTGAAATCCTCACCAAGTGGATTCATAATTGTGATCGCATTTCTTAGCGTGTCGTTTTCTGGTAAACACAAATTCTCAAACATCTTTGGGCTCATAAATGAATACGTACATGCTTCAAAAAATCCATTAGCCTGCATGATTTCTGACAATAAAACCTTTTGTTTCTGGTACGGTGTAAGACCTCCAAGAGTTGTTGATTTTCCTGACAACAATGTTGGCTCAATATTGTTATAACCATAAAAACGTGCGACTTCTTCTGCAAGGTCAACTTCTTCCTCGAGATCAGGACGGAAACTTGGAACTTCGCAATAAATAGTAGCTTCTTTGTTTTCGAATTTACATTCAAGTTTTTCTAAGATTTCAATCATTTGTTCTTTAGAAATATTTGTCCCAAGAAACGAATTGATTTTATCGGGACGAAATTCAATTCTAATTGCTTTAGGAATTTGTGGGAAAATATCAATTTCATCAAAACTGACTTCTCCGCAGTCTAGGATTTCAATAAGTTCACATGCTCTGTCAATTGCTCTTTTAGCATTAAAAACATCAAGGCCTTTTTCGAAACGCGATGACGACTCAGTTCTCATTCCGAGTTTTTTAGCAGTTAGTCTAACATTAATTCCTTCGAAATTAGCAGATTCAAAAATAATCGTTTTGGTTGAAGCCTTTATTTGGGAATTTTCTCCCCCCATAATACCGGCCATTGCAACTGGCTTATGTGCATCAGCAATTACAAGCATGTTATCATTTAAAATATGGGAAATTTCATCTAATGTAACAATTGTTTCGCCATTTGTTGCATTTCTAATAGTAATCGATTTATCATGCAAATCTTCATAATCAAACGCATGCATTGGTTGCCCAAGTTCAATCATAACATAATTTGTAATATCAACAATGTTGTTAATTGAACGCAAACCAGCATCTCTTAAACGAGAAACCATCCAGTCTGGGGAAGGTGCAATTTTAACATTTTTAACTGCTCTTGCCATATATCTTTTACATAAATTAGGTGAAATGTTTTCGATTTTAATAAGATCATTTACTGAAAACCCATCTGTGCCGATAACTTTAGGGTTCAAAGCAGTAAAAGTAAGATCCATTGTCACTGCAACTTCTCTTGCAAGCCCTTCAATTGAAAAACAATCCGGTCGATTTGATGTAATTTCAAAATCAATAATTGCTTGTCCTAAACCAAGTACTTTAAGAATATCCTGATTAATCTTAGTATCATCAGGAAGTATATAAATTCCATCTTCTAAAGCATCTGGAAAATCTTCTTTTGTATATCCTATTTCTTCAATCGAACATAACATTCCCTCAGAAATAACACCCCTTAATTTGCCTGTTTCAATTTTAACGTCTTTTGCAAGTGTTGCTCCATCAAGCGCAACAGGAACAATGTCACCTACTTTAACATTTTTTGCTCCTGTTACAATTTGAAGCATTTTTTCTTTTATATCGATTTTGCATACAACTAGTTTGTCTGCATCAGGGTGTTTTGATATCTCAATAATTTTACCTGTTACAACATTAGATATCTCATCCCCTGTTATCTCAATTCCTTCAACTTTTGATCCTGACAAAGTCATTTTATCAGATAAAATCTTTACATTTATACCGGATACCGAGGTGAAATCATTTATCCACAATATTGGTGCTTTCATAATTATTTAATCCTCCTGCGTTTTAACGTGTTTTATCTTTGCATCGGAATGCTGATGAGCTATTTCATGTTTTTTCAAGTTTATTGTTTAATCTTAAATATTTATATAAATAATTAGAATTGGCTTAAGAATCGCATGTCATTTTCGTAAAGATTTCGTATATCATCAATACCAAACCTTGCCATAGCTGTTCTTTCAACACCAATTCCAAATGCAAATCCACTGTAAATATCAGGATCAATTCCGCAGTTTCGGAGAACTTTAGTATGTACCATGCCAGCACCTAAAACTTCAATCCAACCTTCGCCCTTACAGGTCCTACATCCCTTTCCACAGCACGACCAGCAAGTTACATCAACTTCACAGCTAGGTTCGGTAAATGGAAAGTGATGCGGTCTTAATCTTATCTCGGTTGTTTCACCAAACAGATGCTTAGCAAATAATTTCAGAGATCCAATAAGATCTCCCATTGTTACATTTTTGTCTACAACAAGCCCTTCAATTTGATGGAATATTGGTGAATGCGTTGCATCAATTGCATCTGAACGATAAACTTTTCCTGGACATACAACTTTAATAGGGGGCTCACTGTTTTCCATAACTCTGATTTGAACTGGAGATGTTTGTGTTCTCAATAAAATGTGTTCATCAATATAAAAGGTATCCTGAGTATCTCTTGCCGGATGCCCTGCAGGTATATTTAGCAACTCAAAATTATAACGGTCAAATTCAACTTCAGGGCCATCAGCAACAGTAAATCCAAGACCTAAAAATATCCCATTAATCTCGTCAATAACCTGAGTAATTGGATGTTTACTGCCTAATAAAATTTGATTTCCTGGAATAGTTACATCAATTATTTCATTTGAAAGTTTAAAATTTTTCTCGTTTCTGGAAAATACTTCTTCACTTTGTTCAATCTCATTTTCCATTTCTTCGCGTATCTGATTGGCAATTGCGCCAACAACAGGCCGATCTTCTGCGGATAAAGATCCCATACCTCGCAAAACGGATGTTAACTCACCTTTCTTGCCAATGTATTTTACTTTAATCTGTTCAATATCAGCCATGTTATTAGCTACATCAAGCTCCTTTGTAAACATGCTTTTGATTTCATTCAAACTCTTTCTTAAATCTGTCATAACAAATCCTCCATAAATAAAAAAATACCATTCATCCACAAAACGGGACGAAAGGTAAAAACCTACCGCGGTACCACCCGGCTTCTGCTAAAACTATAGCAGCGCTCAAATAAGGTTTTTATCGAAACCACCCGTCCACCCCTACTAAAACAAATCTTCAGGATAGCCACTCAGAAGTGAACTTCAGTATTTTCAAACGTGATTGTTTACAGCTTACAACAACACACTCTCTGGGGATTGATTCAATACTTACTCTCTTCGTCATCGCGTTAATAATAATATAAATTTGAAATAAATATATCACTACTGCGTATTCGTGTCAATGTTAAAATTTCTATTGTTTTGACATTGTCTTGACCTGTTAAAATCTATTGCTTTAAACTATTTATATTCTATTGTATTAACTTTTAAAATTCCATTGTCTTGACAGTTACATGTCTAAGTTTATTCAATTTTATCTCGAGCTCCTTTGCCATATCATGGCTCGAGTTAATAAACTCGAGCAAAATGAGTCCTTTTTCGCTGCAAGAATTTTCATTCGCTTCATGAACTCCAAGCCTTGTTTTAATGTAACAGCCGTACTCAGATAATAGATCTTGTACATCTTTAACAACTTCCTGTCTTTGTTCAAGTTGGATACCCATAATAACTTTCATAATCTACACTCCCTACATTAGTTGATAATTAACATTTCTATAACTATTTTGATTTTTATTATTCTATTTCAAAGGAAAATGTTATATAATAATTATACAATACACAGATATATTATACTACTGTTTGTTATCAATTGTCAGCATTAATTAAATATTATTCGGAGGTTATACATGCAGCGCCAACCATCTGTTATCTTAAAAGTAATAATTCTATTATCATTATTATTTGTAATTCCATTAGGATCGTGTGAGAAACCACCTGTTATAAAAATATCAAATGTACCTACATTACCTCTTTTTGATCAATCCTCAAATACCGCAGTATCAATAAATTCTGGAAATCTTTATTATAATGGATTTTTATCAAGCGATGGTAAATCAGTATATTTTCAATCTGATGACGGCAAATCTCTCGTTAAAAGCGATTATAATGGAGAAAACGCTATGATTATTTCAAAACGCTTTCCTTCATTTATTAATGTTGTTGATGATACAGTTTATTATATTGAAGGTCTAAATAGCGGTAAAGTTTATAAAGTTGGGTCCGATGGAAAAGGTGAAACTTTAGTTATTGATTCTAATGTACGTTCACTTATTGTAACAACTAAATACATTATATTTATCGATACTAAAGATGATTTGGCATATTATAGTCTTCATGACGGAAGTAAGAAAACTCTTTTATATAAAAAGGTATTTGCGCAATTAGTTCTTTCGAAAGAGCTGCTGTTTTTAGTTCCTTCAGGATATACAGATGGGTTATATAAAACAGATATTTCTAGTAATTTTATAAAACCAGTCGAATATGTAAAAATAACCAATAATCCTATTGATTTGAATAGTTTGAATTACGAAAAGAATAAGTTTTACTTTATAGATTTAACTAATAATTCGCAAATTGCCTCAAGTGAAAATTTACGAGTTCGAGGATTTGTTAAAAAATCCTTATCAAATCCTTTTATCGTTTCAGGTGATTTTGCCTACTATATTGATACTGCAGATGAATCTCGCCTTTATAGAGTTCATTTATATAAATCTGACATTGAAAAGATTGTTGTTAATGATAGGGTTAATGAGTTTGTTGTTTGTGGCAATAGTGTTTATTATAGAAGAAAGAACAACCTCGAGGTTTATAGAACTTCGATAGATGGAGGAATATCTTTTAAAATTACATAAATGTAAGATTATTATCAAAATTACATAAATGGGTTATATATTTTTTCGTGCCCGATTGTGCTTTCAGTACCATGTCCACTATAGACTTTAACATCATCATTTAACAATCCAAGCCGTGCTAATGAATTTTTAAGCATAATTGGACTTCCACCTAGGTCAGTTCTCCCTGCACTTTCTTTAAAAAGTGTGTCTCCGGTGAAAACAGCAATTTCTTTATTCTTTTCACTAGCTAAAATGCAAATACTTCCCATGGTATGACCTGGAGTATGTATGATTTTTAAAATTATATCATCATCTGGTTTTAAAATTTCACCGTCTTGAAGATTTCTATCTGGTAAAGGGTATGATTCTTCCATCAGAAAAAATGCCGACCCATTTTTAACAGGATCACTAAAACCTGGGAACTCAGAGGAATGTGAATAAATCAGAGCTTTTGATTTTTCTTTTATTTCATTCATATATGATATGTGATCATAATGACAATGTGTAATTATAATTGCAAAAACAGGTTTGTCTATTTTGGGAAGTTCAAAATAAGGAGCACAAGGATCAATGATTACGAGCGATGTCTCAGTTTCAATTACATAGCAGTTTGCTTCAATAGGGCCTTTTGGAATCTGATATATTTTCATTAATTGTAATCCTTCTTTCAAAAAAAATAGTATAATTAAAGCTTCGTAAATTATCTATACAATCAAAAATTAAAAATCAAATGTCATAAATCAAATTTTCAATGTTTGCATACAAATCATTACTATTCTACAATCATACTATTTTAAAATCAATGTTTAAATCTTATAAATCAAAAATATAAATGTTTTCTAATCATTTACTTGAAATTAGTATTATTAATTACAGTAAACAAATAAAAATATCAAATTAATTAATAAGTAAAACCTTGCTGATACATGGCTGTTGCAACTTTTTCGAATCCTGCAACATTTGCTCCAAGGAGCAGATTATCAGGTTCGCCATATTCTGCAGCAGCTCTGCTTGAATTTTTATAAATATTTATCATGATATTTTTAAGTTTCTCGTCAACTTCCTCAAATGTCCAACTATATCTCATGCTGTTCTGACACATTTCAAGAGCTGAAGTTGCAACTCCACCAGCATTAGCAGCTTTTGCAGGACCAAAAACAATTTTTGCTTTAAGATAAGCATCAATTGCTTCAGGTGTTGATGGCATGTTAGCGCCTTCGCCAACTGCAAAACAACCATTTGCTATTAGTGTCTTTGCTGATTCTTCGTTTATTTCGTTTTGTGTTGCACTTGGAAGAGCAATAGTACATGGAATTGTCCATATACCTTGACATCCTTCTGTATAAGTCGCATTTGGCCTATATTTAAGATATTCTTTAATTCTTAATTTGCGAACTTCTTTAATTTCTTTAACAGCATTAAGGTCAATTCCTTCTGCGTCATGTATATACCCTTCAGAATCACTAAGAGCAACTACTTTAGCGCCTAATTGCACAGCTTTTTCTGTTGCATAAATAGCAACATTTCCTGAGCCGGATATAACGACTGTCGCGTCTTTAAATGATTTGCCTTTTGCATTAAGTGCTTCTTCCATAAAATAGCATAAACCATATCCGGTGGCTTCAGTTCTAGCAAGGGATCCACCCCATGTAAGACCTTTGCCAGTAAGAACTCCTACAAAATTATTTTGCAATCTTTTATATTGGCCATACATATAACCGATTTCTCTGCCACCTGTGCCTATATCGCCTGCTGGTACATCAGTATCTGCTCCGATATGCTTTGATAATTCGGTCATGAAACTCTGGCAAAAACGCATTACTTCTCCATCGCTCTTTCCACGCGGATTAAAGTCTGATCCACCTTTACCCCCACCAATTGGAAGACCTGTCAAAGAATTTTTAAGTATCTGTTCAAAACCTAAAAATTTAATGATACTCAAATTAACTGATGGATGCAATCTTAGACCCCCTTTGTAAGGCCCGATTGCGCTGTTGAATTGCACTCTGAATCCACGATTAACCTGAACTTTACCTTGATCATCTACCCATGTGACTCTAAAAATAATTTGTCTTTCAGGCTCGACAATGCGAGAAAAAATTCCTGCATCTACCCATTCTGGGTGCATTTTTGCAACTGGTTCAAGAGATTCAAACACCTCTTTAACCGCCTGATGAAATTCTGGTTCGTTTGGATTTCTGGCAATTACTTGCTGGAACACTGGTTCAAGAATCCTCATTGATACTTCCTCCTATGTTATTCATATAATATTTGCGAATAATCGCAAATATTATTGTATTAATAAATCCGATTTTAGTCAATATAAAATGAAAGAAAAATGACAATAAATTTCATTTTTCTTTCATTTTATGTAATCAATAAAAACATTTTGTGCTATTTATATAATAACTACAACAAGGCTTTATGCGTTAGTGTTAAATTTTAGATACTTAAAATAAAATAAATTATTTATACTATTGCAAGAAATCGTTTCGAATATTGCATTTATTTCACTTTAAGAATATTTTATTCTATAAGAGCTCTCTTTTATTTTAAGAGTTCTCTCCAATCAAGATCTCCGCGGTCAATTGCCAAAACTAAAATTTCAGCTGTTGCAATATTAGTTGCATATGGAATCTGATTTGTGTCACAGGCCTTAAGTAATGCATTGGGAATACTATATTCGTCTGACATAGGATCTCTTAGATAAAGTACTGCATCAATTTCGTTAAACATGACTTTCGATGCAAACTGGTCAAACCTTCCTGTAATTTCTGTCGAAACACCTGTAACCCTAAGATTTGTCGCTTCAGAAATAAGACGGGCAATATTTGACACAGAATAAGTTATGTGTCTTGATAAAATCTGGCTGTACGCCGTACAAAAGTTAACTAGCAATTCATTTTTTTGATTATCTGCTAAAAGGACAATTTTCACTGTTAAACCCTCCATTGTCATCTATTATATTAATGGTCTATTTCTATTTTAACCATCAGATGCGTTTCATACAAGTCTTTTTCAATAATATTTTGTAATTTACAGTAAATTTCAACAAATTAAACATTTATTTAACAAATTTTTGTTCATACCGTTTTAATAATTACATAAAATTTGTTCTTTTACAAAATATATTAATTTTAATCAATCATTGGTAATGTTAAAGTCTCGTACGATACACTAGTACCGAGACCAAAATAGGCAGATAATAAATCTTTTGCAACTCCCATTGTATTTGATCCCCAAACACCTTTTTCTATAATCTGTGCAATAGCAACCTGAGGATTATCAGCAGGAGCGTAGCATATAAACAATGCATTTGATGAAGAACGATCTTCGTTACCAGTTTCTGCTGTACCAGTTTTACAAGCTATAGATATTTGAAAATTGCCAAACACACCTTTTGCAGTACCTTGTCTGTCTTTTGAAACAGCAATCATCGCTGCCCTTACAGAGTCAATTGATGACTTTTTGACGGGAAGTATAATTGGCTCGGTTCCACCTGCCTTAATGAGAGTTCCGTCAGATTTTGTTATTTCTTTAATCACATGTGGCGTTGTTAAAAGCCCATTTGACATTGCAGAAACATAACGTGCAAGTTGCACAATTGTATATCTATTATCAAATTGCCCTATAGCAGTTTGCGCTGTATCTGCTGGAAACCATACCTGATCAGATGGATTTTGTCTTAGTAGTTTTTTGGTTTCTCGATTTGAGCGATACCCTTTTTCTTCTCCGGGAAGGTCAATTCCAGAATATTCACCAAGACCGAAAGCTTTCATCCATTTATCAAGCTTATCTATACCTACAGCTACGCCAAGCTTATGAAAATAAATATTACATGAAGTTGCCATTCCTCTGATCAACGTAAGATTGCCGTGCCCCTTAGTAGGGTATTCAAGACATCTGAAAGGCCACTCTCCAATTATTTCAGTTCCACCACAATGAATATTAGTATTTACGTTTTCTTCAAGTGCAGACAATAAAACTATTGGTTTGAATGTTGATCCTGGTGCATATATTTCCATAATAGCACGATTAAGCATTGGTTTGTCTTTTTTATCTAGCAATGCTTTAACCATACGCTTTTTACTTTCCTTGTCATACTGTGACATTACAAAATCATTTGGATCAAATGACGGATAACTTGCTAGTGCAAGAGTTTCACCATTTTTAACATCCAACATTACAACTGCTCCAGAATCGGCATCACCCTTATTCTTATCACGCGGGTTTTTCTTAATGAATTCAATGTTTTTCTTCAATGATTCCATTGCAATCTTCTGCAGTTTCATATCAATTGTTAGCATTATATCATTTCCGGCTATTGGTGGTTTCCCATCATATTCAGAAAGATATACTTCATTTTCACCTTTAGCTGTTAAAATATTATACGGCCTAACCCCATTTGTTCCCTTTAGGTATCTTTCAGCATATGATTCCACTCCGCTCTTACCGACGATATCATTCAAAGTATATCCGGCACTTTGCATTTCATCGTATTGTTTAGAAGAAATTGCTCCCATATATCCAATTACATGCCCTAGATATTTTGCATCTGGAAGGTATCTTCTCTCCGATTCAACTCCTGACAATATCCCCATAAATCTATAATTTTGTTCTTCAAGCATTGTTATTACACTCTCGTCAAGATCTCTTGCAATTTCTATGGGCTTGCCGTTTTTATATGCCCATCTATCAAGATAAATAGCATATCTTAATCTTATAATCTTATATGAGTCATCATTGGAGTAAGATTTATCAAGATCAAACATCGTATATCTCAAATAATCAAAAAAATGAATTATGTCAAGCTTTGCATATTTTTTGTCGTCATATGAAATCTTTCTGCCTGTTAAATCGGCTTTTAGCGCAAAAATGTTTTTGTTTATCTGCCATGCAAGGATATCATCATTTGTCTTGAGAAATTTCATTGGTTTAATAGAAAAATAGTCAGAAAGCAGATTCGAATATTGAATTTTATTTGTTTCGAGATATTTTGCCAGATCTAGTAACATCGAGTTAAATTTAGCGTTTTCCATATTTGCATCACATAAATATAAAACATTAATGTTTTTAGAAATCGCAAGTGGAACCCCATATCGGTCAAAAATATTACCTCTTGGTGCCGGTATAATTCTTTCTCTAGAAACTCCTTGAGACGATTGCCCTATTCCCGTTCCTGATGAAGGATTAAGCTGAAGAATTGCGGTATTTAAAAATATTATTAATCCAAATATCAAAATTAGCAACGATAATACAGAGTAGCGGCTTTTCAAAAAAACTTTTGCCTTTACAGCAATCGATTTTTTCTCACTGTTTTCATAGATGTTTTGCAAGTTGTCCTTGCTATTTACTACATGAGAATCAATTTCTGTATTATCAATGAAGGGAACTTTTCCCTTATAAAGTTTAGATGATATTTTTGTGTATATTTTATTTTTCACAGTATACCTTTCAAATAAATTAATTTTCAACCTAGTGAATAAGAATCATCAAGAACTTCAAGCGATGCTTTCTTATATGGTCCGAATTTTTTTAGTAAATAAAATAGAATACCTGCTGTAATTATATTTGTTACAATACCTGGTATCATTTGGTTTTGAATAACCCAAATGGAATACTGAAAAAACGATTCAGATGATTGAAAAAATATAAGAGAAATAGCATTAATTGAAATGTAATATAAAA
The DNA here is from genome assembly GCA_038326615.1 of Saccharofermentanales bacterium. Taxonomy (GTDB): domain Bacteria; phylum Bacillota; class Clostridia; order Saccharofermentanales; family UBA5734; genus JBBQKF01. The sequence continues at coordinate 22,570 of JBBQKF010000013.1, forward strand.
TTGTTGCCATTAAAACTTGGCACAAAGCAATAAGAACATTTCTGCTAAGGAATTTTTTTAAAAAGATTGACGCAAAAACAGAACAAAACAAGAAAATTAGCATTCCAATCCCTAAAAATCTACCTGCTAATGAGTCCCTTATAAATCCTGCAATAAGTCCAATTATAATGGCATCAGAAATTCCATACAAATATCCAACTAAAATGCAAAAAACAAAGAGTAAATCTGGTTTAATTCCTAATATTTGAACAAATTCAGGTAAAGAAAACTGAACTATTGTTAAAAGCCACAAAAAGAGTGAATAACTAATTATAATTCGGATAGTTGCCTTATTCACTCCGTTAGTTTTCCTTTCATAACAAAAACATCGGTCAAAGATTTAATATTTGAATACAATTTAAGAACCGCCATTTTTTCGATTTTCTGATCATCATTCTTCAATTCAACAACTTCACCGATAGGAATGCCAGGTGGATAAAGCCCGCCAAGTCCGCTTGTTATTACTTCATCGCCAACATTAACTGATGAAAAATCTGAAATTTTATCTATCAGGCAATATCCCTTATTCTTAAGAATCAAGTCACCTCGAACTCTTACTGCGCTGCCATTACTTGTATTCATTTTTGCACTAACAACACTTCCTTCATTTAAGACAGGCAGTATTTTTGCCGATGTTAAATCACTTGAAATAACTCTGCCAATTAAATTCATTTGTGCATCAACAACAGCATAAGAAGTTTGTTCGTCTATAATTATCTTATCTCTTGTTCCAAGGTTTACTCTGAAAACGTCGAACCAATCCCCTATTCCACGAGTAAGCACTGATGCTCCAAGTAATTCGTAATCCGAAAATATTTCTTTAATTTTAAATGCAGATTTAAGTTCTTCCCATCTTCTGCCATTTTCTTCAAGTTCTTTAACTTTTTGTTCGAGTTTCGCATTTTGTGATTTTAGAGCAATATTTTCTTCTCTGATTTTCATACCATTTGTCAATGATTCAAAAAATCCAGATATTCCTCCTGTCGATTTACTGATAAGAGTCTGAAGAGGGTCTGTTATAAATGAAATCGGGCTTGAAATTGCATTAAGAGGGCTTCCTGGAATTGATGAATATATTAGCAAAGACAACACAAATAGTGTTGAAACAATAATAATAAAAACCCTATTTTTGTTGCTTTTCTTCTTCAATTGCATTCCCCCTCGCTTTAGTTAAAATTGACAATAATCGCATTTATTTAGTAAAAATATAATATGAGTCTATAATGATGAATAAACTCAAAACCTCTTATTATAATACAGTAATGCTTTGATTATTTCAACTTTATCGTTTTCTTGTTCTATTATGACAAATTTTTTGAAGCATCTTTCAAGATCAGAGCTGATTGAATGCTTTCATATCCATTTCTCGCAATAATAATATGATCAAGTATGGGTATATCAAGTTCTTTTGCGAGTTTTGACAGAATAAGTGTTGTTTTAAAATCACTTTGTGATGGATATGGGTTACCACTTGGATGATTATGCAGTAGAATCATTGAAGAAGCATTGTATTTAAGCGCATCTTTGAAAATTTCGCGGGGTGAAAACATTGTTGATTTGACGTTTCCACTTGCACTTTTTATTATTCTCATTAATGCGTTTTTATTATCTAATAACGCTATTCTAAGTTCTTCATTAGGCAATTGCTGCATTTCTTCCTGCACATATTTAACAATATCAGAAGGAGATTTGATTATTGCTTCATTAAAAGATGGCGAGTTTCTTGCAACTCTTCTGCCAAGTTCAACACATGCTTTAATTTGAATAGCTTTTACTCTTCCAATACCCGGAATGCTTTTAAGGTCATCAATCGGGATATGGCATAAAAAAGATATTCCTTGTTTTTGGAAGTCGAGAGATTGAACTTGTTGTGACAACGAAATTGCTGATGTTCCTTTAATCCCTGATTTTAGTATTATAGCAATCAGTTCGGTGTCTGATAAAGATATTTCGCCATCCCGCTCAAGTTTTTCGTAAGGCTGGTCATAAACAGGAAGTTCTTTCATTTTAAGAGTGTTATCAAAACTACCTTTTTTCTTTGTATTCTCTTGACTTTTGTTCATATTATTTTTCATGAATAATTCCTCCTGTGTTTATAACAAAGTGGGATATGATAATAATTCATTTCAAATAATATAATTTAATTCATAATAGTTAGGTCTTAATAATTAGGCATTATAATTCATATCAGAATAATTTAGATAAAATTAATAAAATCAGACATGACAGATTCTAAAATTCTGCATTACCTGTAGTTCTTGGAAATGGAATAACATCCCTGATATTGGAAACTCCTGTTAGGTACATAATCATTCTTTCGAATCCAAGACCAAACCCTGCATGTTTTGTTCCTCCGAATTTTCTCAAATCAAGATACCACCAATAATCCTTTGGATTCAGGTTTAGTTCTTCCATTCTTTTTATCAGAATATCATAATTTTCTTCTCTTTGGCTTCCACCAATTATTTCTCCAATTCCCGGAACCAAACAATCCATTGCGGCAACAGTTTTGCCATCAGCATTTTGTTTCATATAAAATGCTTTAATTTCTTTAGGATAATTGATTATGAAAACTGGCTTTTTAAAAAGTTTTTCGGTAATATACCTTTCGTGTTCAGTTTGTAAATCCGAGCCCCAGTCAACAGGAAATTCAAATTGCTCTTTAACTTTATTGAGTTCAATAATTGCATCATCATATGTTAAAACACCAAAATCGTTCCCTGTAATATTATTTAATCGCTCAAGAAGGCCTTTATCCACAAAGTTATTTAAAAAATCCATCTCTTCAGGGCAATGCTCAAGAACATATGAAATAATATATTTTAACATTTCTTCAGCAAGTTTCATGTTATCTGAAAGATTTGAAAATGCTATTTCGGGCTCAACCATCCAAAATTCTGCGGCATGTCTTCCTGTGTTAGACTTTTCGGCACGGAAAGTTGGACCAAATGTATAAATTTTATTAAAAGCCATTGCGTATGTTTCGCCGTTTAGCTGACCGCTGACTGTTAGACTTGCTTGTTTTCCGAAAAAATCTTCAGAAAAATCGATGTCGGAATTTTCTTTACGCGGTGGATTTTTCATGTCAAGTGTTGTAACCTTGAACATCTCTCCCGCACCTTCGCAATCATTTGCCGTAATTAGTGGAGTATGAACGCACACAAAATTTCTTTCTTGAAAAAATTTGTGAATAGCAAACGCTGCCACTGAGCGTACACGAAAAACCGCAGAATATAAATTTGTTCTTGGTCTTAAGTGTGCAATTGTTCTTAGAAACTCAACACTGTGTCTTTTGGGTTGCAATGGATATTCAGGAGGACAAGCACCTTCAAGTGAAATTTGGATTGCTTTGATTTCAAATGGCTGTTTTCCTTCTGGTGTAAGTATCACTTTACCTTCAACGAAAATTGATGAACCATTGCCGAAATGAGCCACCTCATCATAATTTGCAATTTCAGATTGTTCAAATACTATCTGTGTGCTCTTGAAAAACGAACCATCATTGAAATCGATAAACCCAAACTGTTTTTGATCTCTGAGATTACGAATCCATCCAGCCAGATTGACGATTTTACCATCAAACTCTTCGGGATTTCTAAATAACTGTTTATTGGTTATTATATTTTGCTCCATAAAATTTGTCCTTCCATAAACAATTTACTGTTTAGTTTTTTTACTTATTCAGGCAACAATTTTTATACTTTTTACCACTGCCACATGTACAAGGATCATTTCTCCCGATTTTTTCACTGTGCACAATTTTTGAAGTTCTGAATTTTTTTGCGATTTCATTACGCTCTTGTAATGGTATAACATTATCCCATTCAGAAAGGTTGTATAGCCAATCAGCTTTTGCTTCATGCATATTCCAAAATAGTTTTTCGTAATTAATATTAAGTGAAATCTCGCTGTCAACATCAAGAGTTTCTAAATCAAGAGGTTTTTCTATGCTTTCATTTATACCATCGAGAAATCCTGTAAATATTACATGTTCATCACCAAAACCAAATGTATTTGATAGTTCTGAAAATTTACCAGAAATTTTTATGGGGTACGCTTCAAATATTTTCTTGTAAGCCGCTTCTTCAAGAGAGTAATATTTCTGTACAAACTCAGTATAGGTTACTTTGTCTGAGTCATCCTTAATTTTGTTTTTCCAATTTTCATATAAAGTCATAATGTTACCTTTCTATGTGTTTATTTAAAAATAATATTTTTAATTGAAATTTGTTTAATTCAAATTAACCTAAATAAATTTTTCATCTTACTATTTGTTTTTCTAATTATTTCATATTTATTTTGTTTTGACTTATACTTACTCTTTTCAAATTTATGAAAAGATTTCTTTTTACCACACTATTTACAATCAAAAAAACTTAACGAAAACTTATTTTCGCAAGCTCACCTTCTCATAATTCTTTGCAATTTCTTTAAGGAAATCCTCTGTTGTTAGTACAGTAACTTTATCGAGTTTGCAAAGGTTCTTCAAATCACCTGTTACCATTCCTCCTTCAATAGTTCTGATTGATGACTTTTCGATTTCATTAGCATATTCAATCAAGTCATTCAACCCATCAATCTCTCCTCTTTTCTTAAGTGCACCAGTCCAGGCAAATATTGTTGCCATTGGGTTAGTCGATGTTTTTTCGCCTTTGAGATGTTTGTAGTAATGCCTTGTTACAGTTCCATGAGCGGCTTCGTATTCATAAACACCTTTAGGTGAAACAAGCACCGAAGTCATCATTGCAAGGCTACCACAAGCTGATGCAACCATGTCTGACATAACATCCCCATCATAATTCTTACATGCCCAAATAATTCCACCTTCACATCTCATTATTCTTGCTACGGCATCATCAATTAGAGTATAAAAATATTCAATTTTATTTTCTTTAAATTTTACTTCGAATTCTGCTTCGAAAACTTCCTGGAAAATGTCTTTAAACCTGTGATCGTAAATTTTCGAGATCGTATCTTTGGTTGCAAACCATAAATCCTGTTTTTGTTCAAGTGCATAATTAAAGCATGAATGCGCAAAACTATAAATTGATGTATCAAGGTTGTGCATTCCTAAAATAACGCCATTGCCTTTGAAATCATGAATTGTCTGTCTTTTCACTTCACCATCAGGATATGTTACAACAATTTCTGCTTTAGCAGGCCCAATTACTTGCATTTCGGCATCTCTGTAAACATCACCATAGGCGTGACGGGCTAAAGTAATTGGCTTTTCCCATGATGAAACAAATGGTGTTATGCAATTTACTAAAATCGGCATGCGAAAAACAGTTCCATCAAGAATTGCACGAATAGTTCCATTGGGGCTTTTCCACATCTGCTTTAGATTGTATTCATCTACCCTCTGTGCGTTTGGAGTGATTGTTGCACATTTAACTGCAACACCAAGTTCTAATGTTCTGTTTGCACTATCTGTTGTGACTTTATCGTCCGTGAGGTCTCTGTGTTCGAGACCTAAATCGTAATATTCAGTCTTAAGATCGACATATGGGTGAATCAGAATATCTTTAATCTGATTCCATATAATACGGGTCATTTCGTCGCCATCCATCTCAACAAGGGGGGTTTTCATTGCTATTTTATTCATAATTTTCTTCCTTCCAGATCCAATTTAATTTATAACTCATTTTCATTAACAACTTCACTATTATATTTTATATATCTCAATTTATCAATCCATCTTAATGAATTTTATGTACTGTGCTTGCAAATAAGGTTTCAAGAGCAAGTCTGTCTTGTATTTTTGATGTTTTTACAGCCATATCCATTTCAAAACATTCCTTATAGAGTGCTTCAAGTGCCTCAACTTTAAAATTCTTCGCCTGATAGAACAATTTATTTGCAACAAATGGAATTGTTTTCATACGTTTAATTATCAAGTCCGTACTATTTAAATCTTTAGCTGTTATTAATTGTCTAATATGCCTTGAAAGCATGAATGTTATAAGTGGAATGGGCTGCTTTTGAATGATTAGAAGGTCAAGCAACCGGTATGCTTCCCCCGCATTATTTTTTGATAGTGCATCAACAATATCAAATATGCTTCCTTTAAGGTCAGAAGATCCGATTTCATCAATATCTGTCTTATCAGCAATATCTTTTTTCTTACTTTGAACAAACAGTATGATTTTTTCAATTTCAAAAACCATGCTTTGAAGATTAGCATCATGTTTATCAATAAAATAATCACAATCGTCAGGAGATATTTTTATATCTGATTTAAGAAATTCACTTTTAACCCATTGCCTCGTTTCCCTAATATCAGGCTTTGAAATATTTGCAAGGGTTCCAATCTTATTTATCTTTTCAGAAAGTGATTTCAAACGCTTGTCGACTTTGTCTTCGACAAAAACGAGTGTACAGGATTCGGTGCACATATCAAAAAGGTTGCTCATCATTGTTTGTTTATCTTTAACTGAGCCATTATCGTTTTCTGGTGTGATTGTATCATTTTCTTCCTGCGCGCTTTCTTGTGCCGGTTCTTTTTTTGACTTTGAACCAGAAGTAAAAAGGCCTGAATTCTTTATTACAACCAATCTCCTTTTTGATAAAAAAGCAGGAGTTTTAATGTCAGCTATAATTTGTTGAAGGTTAACTTTTGATGCCTGATTTGAATAGTCATAAGAAACATAATCAAGTGTTTTAGTTGAAGGTTCAATAAGCAATTTTTCTATTGCTTTAAGTAACTTGTTTTTAAGATAAACTTCTTCACCCTCAAAAACATATAGAGATTTAATATCACCTTTTTTGAGATCTGCAAGTACTTCTTTAAATCCTGTACCGTCATTTGTTTTAGCCACTTTACACCTCGTAAATCAATTTATCATATTAATATTCCTGATTTTGTTATCTTTTATAAAAAAAATTATTGCCCCTTTTTCGTCAGTCCTTCTAATCTCACACCCAAAATTAGTAAGTCTGTCAATTACCTTAGGCGATGGATGCCCATAAAGATTTTTGCCAACACTGATAATCGAAATCAAAGGATTAACAGCGTTTATTATATCACTATTTGTACTTGTAGGTGAACCATGATGTGATATTCTATAAATATTTGATGAAATATTTTTTCCTGAGGTAGTAATTTTATTTTCTGTTGCAGCAGTAGCATCACCCATTAGCATAATCTTAAATCCATCATAAATAATTTGCATAACAAGTGATGATGAGTTGACAACATCATTTTTTTTACCATTCTCATCTAACTCTGATGGTGTTAATTTTTCAGGGTTATAAAAATTAATCGAAAGTTTATCACCAATTTTTATTTCATCACAATTACTAACTTCCTTTACAATCATATTTTTTTCATATGCCGCACCTATTAATTCGTAGGTTAAGTCGTTTTCGCCTTTTACAGGGGGTTTATACGTTGTTGATACGCTTTTAGCGGTGCCATCAGCATTACTGTCATTTTTTAAAATATTTGAACGTTCAAGTGTTCCATATGGGACTATAAGACTACCTCCACCCCTGTCTGTAATAAGCTCAATAATCCCACCACAGTGATCTTCATGTGTGTGTGTGACAATATAAATTAATGGATATTTTATTCCGTAATAATTTAAAATGCCTTTTAGAGAATCATATCCTTTTGTTCTGTTTCCTGAGTCTATTAAAATACTTTCCCCCGTTTTTAGCATAATTAATGTTGAATCACCTTGTCCTACGTCTGCAAATATTATTTCAAAATCCGGCTTTTGCCATTCAATAATTTTTGTATGAATTATTCCAGTAATTAAAATAGAAATTGCAGTTAGAAAACAAATTTTCTTAATTTTCTTATCGTTTATAAATACGAAAATAACAAATGCTGTCATTGCAATTATCAAATAAAATGACAATCCTCCTGTTCTAAAGTGCAGAATATCAATTTTCGAAACAAATAATGCTACTTTTTCTATCGAATAAAGAATTCCTTTAAGCGGAACTGCAATCAACCAGGTTAGAAAATAATTGCTATTAATAATTCCTGCAAGCGCAAGTACACTTCCTTGAATTGTTGCAAACTCAACCAATGGGAGTACAAACAATCCTGACAAAACTGACGACACTGATATTTCTCCTGAAATATACACCGCAAGAGGAAGTACGGATATTCCTGCTGCAAGTCCTGTTGCAATGATTTTATTAAGAAATTCAACCGATTTTTCATTTTTACTTAAATCATTTTCTATCGGGCGTGAAAGATGAACAATTCCCGCAGTTGCAAGTCCTGATAGCCAGAAACCGACATTTAGTGAAAAAATGGGGTTTATAATTATCAGAATCGTCAATGAGACAAATAGAGCTTGAATAGTTCCCGTTTTTTTATGAAGCTCTTTGCTTATTAAAAGAATAAAAAACATCAGAAGTGCTCTTGAAATTGACGGTGACCATCCAGTTATAAATCCAAAAAATATAAGTACTGAAAAAATAGAAATTGTTTTTTTTCGCTTCGAAACTTTAAGTTTTTTAAAAATAAATTGCAATGGAACTAATAGAAATGTTACAGCTGATCCAGACACCGCAGTTATATGAGAAAGGCCGGCTTTTTGATATTGAGCAAGAATTTCTTTGCTCATATTTGATCGATCACCTAATAAAAGACCGGACATAAGCCCTGCTTCCTGGTTTGGCAAGTTAGTATTAAAAACTTTTGTGATACGTGATCTTACTATATGTGCAAGGCTATAAAAAAGATTTGGAGCTTTATTAATAAGCATAGGTTCTTCGCCCTTGACAATTGCACCTTTTAAATAGATTCCATTTGAATCATAATATTTTCTCTCATCAAATCCACCAGGATTCCTTTTCATTGATGGACTTGTAAGCAATAATTTGACTTTAATAATATCTCCATAAACATATTTCCCTGATTTTTCATAAAAGCTAATTTTCCCAAGATATGTTCTTAGAAGAACATATCCCCCGCTCATATTAGTGTTATCGATTAAATTGTTTTCATCGTTTTTTAGAAACGCATTTGAAAAAGCAACTTGATTTGCCGATACATCAGAATATGATTCAATAAAGCCAATAATTTGAATTTCTTTATTGAGAACTGAAACAGATTTTGAATAAGGAATTGTTATAAAAACAACGCATCTTGCAACTACTAAGATTTCAATTGCGAGAAACACTAGATACGATGTTTCGATTTTCTTTTTGTTTTGAATTTTAATAATATAAAAAAACGGTATCGTAAAGATGACAAAAATTATTGATATAATTAAAAATTGGAAACTCAATGGCATTCGTTTAATGCTATCAACAATAAAAATTTCAACTGTACTCACAACGCACGCAACAAGAAAAAACTTACTGCTAATGACAAATTGCAGAGAATTTTTAAGTATTGTTAAGATTTGCAATTTTCCCGTAATAAAAAGCATGGGGTATTCCTCCATGCTCTATTGTGAATCATTTTCGAATGATTTAAAATACACTATTTTCCTACATTTTTCTACATTTTCTAACATTAAACAACAAAGCAATACTATAAATTGAGTTAATTGAGTTAATTGAGTTAATTTATATTTTGTTTCTCTATAAACTATATGAAATTAATAATTTTTCTGCTCAAAAACACTCTGGTATCAAATTTTCATTTTTTTTCACTTAACCATTTTTGAATTGTACTCTTTACTTCGTCCATCCCTTCTTTAGATGGTGATGAAATTGCTATAACAGGCACTTCATTATTTACTCCTAAAGCCACTTTCATTTCAGCGACTCTTTTTTGCATCTGAAGCCTGCTAAGTTTATCCGCTTTTGATAAAACAATAAGATATCTAATATTATTTTGCTCCATCCAATCTTTCATTAAGAGATCTTCCTTTGAGGGTTCGTGACGTATATCCATAAAATGTATTACAAAAGCAAATTTTCTTCCAGATGTAAAATACGAATCAACAAGACTTGAATATTGTTCGCGTTTATCTTTTGATGCTTTTGCATACCCATAACCTGGTAAATCCGCAAATAAAAGTGATTTATCTGTTAAAAAATAAACCACAAGTTTTGTTTTGCCAGGTGTCTGACTAGTTTTTGCCAATGTTCTATTTTGTCCTAAGGCATTTATAAAAGAAGATTTTCCAACGTTAGATCTGCCTGCAAGGACAATTTCAGGGTAAATTTGGTATGGACATTGGGATATTTGTGCCGCAACAGATAAAAATTCGGTTTTTTTAAAATCAATTTGCATTTATTCCTCCATAAAACTTCACTATTTACATTAAATCATATATAATAATACCATATATTTCTTTTGGAGGGTAACAATGACAAATAAATCCATTACTTGTGAATCTAATTATTTTATTTATGACCAATATGGAGAAAATTCCATGGAACCGGTAGGACCTTGTGGAATAATTCCATTAAAAGGAAGTTCTGAATTCTCCGAGAAAGTAAATTGGTATCTGCATCAACGCAGAATGGAATACCTAAGTGGGAAACCCAATCATTCAATTAGCAACCCTGGATTTTTTCGTTCGGACTATCGTATAGGAGTTGATACGCTAAGATTTTCTTCAGGAGAAGGCAAAGCAGTTATTTCTCAGACAGTCCGAGGGCATGATATATTTATAGTCACCGATGTTATGAATCATTCTTGTAAATACAAATTGTTCGGCAAAACAAATTTCATGAGTCCTGACGATCATTATCAGGATTTGAAAAGGGTAATATTGGCGATAAGCGGAAAAGCAAGACGTGTTAATGTTATTATGCCCTTTCTTTATGAAAGCAGACAACACAAAAGAAATTCAAGAGAATCTCTTGACTGTGCTTATATGCTTGAAGAACTTCATAGTTTAGGTGTTGCAAATATTATTACTTTTGATGCACATGACGACAGAGTTGCAAATGCTATACCAGTTGGTGGATTTGAAAATGTTCCTACATCATATCAGATAATCAAAGCAATGCTTCGTACTATTCCAGACCTTAATATTTCTGATGGCAAGCTAATGGTTGTTAGTCCTGATGAAGGTGGAATTTCAAGAGCAATGTACATGGCATCTATGCTTGGAGCTCCTCTTGGAACATTTTATAAACGCAGAGATTATGCGAGAGTCGTAAATGGGCGTAATCCAATAATTGCTCATGAGTTTCTTGGTGAGAATGTTGAAGGACTTGATATATTGATAGTTGACGATATGATTTCATCTGGTGATTCGATGCTTGATATTGCACGCGAACTCAAAAGTCGTAAGGCAAACAGAGTTTTCTGTGCTGTAACTTTTGGTCTTTTTACTGAAGGAATTTCACTTTTTCAGAAAGCATATGAAGAAGGATTAATCTCAAAGGTTTTTGCTACAAATCTTGTTTATCGCTCTCCTGAACTTAAAAATGCTCCTTGGTTTGTTGAGGCTGATGTTTCAAAGTTTGTTGCTCTTATCATTGATGCAATAAATCATGATGCATCTTTATCTAAACTAATGGATCCTACAGCTAAAATCAGGACATTAATAATTAATAAAAAATCAACTGATAATGATTAATTTTTCTTTAACGCAAGGGAAATTATCCATCCAACAAGTGTGGCGATAAGAATTTCAACTCCAAGTGATTTGAAAAATTTGTCGAAGTCATCGGCTGTTGCTATCGCTGTTATCAAAACAACTAGAAAAGCAATAAATCCATATAAAACAAGCTTTCCAACAAATGTATATGAAATTAACGTAAATATATCGGATCCTGAATTTGAAACTGATGTCGATTTCTTTTTGTATTTTCGTGTCATTTTAACTCCTTGTGATGTCACTACATCCTATCGATTTAACAGTGATTTTAGATGAATATTATTTTAATTATACATTTAAAAAAAGATTTGCTCAAGTATTTATTTCAAAATAAATTTGATTTGCTCAAGCATATTTTTCATATCTTTCATATCTTTCATATCTTCAAATTACGAGGGGAGATTTTATGCCATTAGACGGAATAACTGCAAAAATGCTTTCTCTTGAATTATCAAAGGAGCTTATTGGTGCACGCATTGACAAAATATTTCAACCAGATGCATATGATATCTTCATCCGTTTAAGAAACGATAACCAGAATTATGTACTAATCGCTTCTGCAAACCCATCAACTGCAAGAATCCATTTGACATCTGATGCAATAGATAATCCAATGGTTCCTCTTAGATTCTGTACTGTATTAAGAAAATACTTAACTGGTGGACGTATAATTAGTATAGAAACGCCGGTATATGAAAGAATTTTTCTAATTAAAATACAAACAACTAACGAAATTGGAGATAAGGATATAAAGACACTTGTTGTTGAAATTATGGGGCGTTACAGTAATGTAATTTTACTTAATGAATCAATGCGAATTATTGACTGTGCGCTTCATGTTGATGACAAAACAAGCAGGGTACGTGAAGTTTTGCCAGCAAGACAGTATCTCTTCCCTCCTTCACAAAACAAAATGACACCAGAAGAAACAAAGATTTCAATTGAATCAGATTCCTTTTTCCCATCAGAAGATTCACCTGAAGGCACTGAATTTATCGACAAATTTTTGTTAAACAAAATTACAGGCATTTCTCCCCTATTCGTTAACGAATTATGCTTTTTAAGTAATGTTAATCCCAAGGAAAGAGTTCTATCATTAACAATTAAAGATAAAGCTAGTCTTTCGAATGTTATCGTTGATAACATAAATAAAATTATTAATGCAGATTTCATACCTTCTTTGTTTTATGATTCTACTGACACATTTTCTCCATCAGATTTTCATGCATTTGCATTACATACATACCCATTCAGAAAAGATTCAAATTCAATTTCTGAGGCTATGGACATTTTTTATTCCAGGAAAGCAAAGCAAAATACTTTGGCACAAAAAAAGTCCTACCTTGTAAAGCTTGTTTCTCAAAAGCAATCTCTTTTACTCAAAAAACTTCAAATTCATCGCGCTGATATTGAAGAATGTAAAAATAAAGAAGATTATAAACAATTTGGCAATCTTATCCTTTCCTATCTTCACCTAATCAAACAAAACGACAGTGAAATTACAGTCCAAGATTATTATGATGAAAATTTAGCCGATATAACCATTCCACTACAGTCGAATATTACTGGAGCGCAAAATGCTCAGAAATATTATAAAAAATACAACAAATTAAAATCAAAGTTCGAAACAGTTTCAAAATTCATTGAAGATGAAATTATTGAACTTGAGTACTTCAAAAGCATAGAGGTTTCACTTTCTAATGTTGATTCTACAAATGATATTGAATTAATCAAAGAGGAATTATTGATTTGGGATGAGAATTTTAATAAAAACGCTAAAAATAAAACTCGCAGTAATTCAAATGGAAAACCCAAAAAGCAAAATTCAAAAAAACTTGCTACACAATTGCCAAGAAAATTCGTTTCCTCTGATGGATTTGAAATTATTGTCGGAAGAAACAACATTCAAAATGACAGTATTACAACTAAAGATTCAAAAAAAGAGGATATTTGGTTTCATATACAAAAAGCTCCTGGCACACATGTAATTATAAAAACCAACAAAATTATTCCTCCCGAAAAAACAATTGAAGAAGCAGCAATGCTTGCTGCCTGGTATAGCAAAGCAAATGAATCTGCAATAAATACAAAAGCAGTAATAGATTACTGCCCCGTTAGAAATGTATGGAAACCAAAGAAAAGTACTCCTGGTCATGTACTTTACCGCGATTATGAAAGCATTTTAGTAAAGACAATAATGCCCACTGATATAAAACAACTAAACTGAGTTATTTTAGTATTGCATTTTTTCAAGCATTAATGATGATATTATTTTGTTTTTAAATGCTGAATCATTAAGTGAGCGCATGCAGCCACAAAATTTCTGCCTGTAAAGGCCTTGATTTTTTGCCATAATCTGCCCATCTCTGAAACCATTTCTAAAATCTCTTTCATAAAAAGAAATACCATATTTACTAGCAATTTCATGGCCAATACTAGAGATCAAAGAATGGTTCTGATAAATACTTCCAAGAAGAGTCGTTGAAAATGTGTTAAATCCATTTTCAATTGCAAATTTTGCTGCTTGTTCAAGTCTTGTTCTATAGCAATGTTCGCACCTAGTTTCGTTTGGAAAATCATTCCAGACTTCTTCAAAAGATTTAGCGTCAAATTTTTTTAAATCATCTTCAATATCAGAAAATATTATATTAACAGAATTCATTGCAGAAAAGTTTTCAAGAGTTGTTTTCCTTCTTTGATACTCCCCTTCAGGTTGAATGTTTGGATTATAGAAATATCCTGTATAGCTCACATTTTCTTCTTTCAAAACTTTGTTTGGGTATTCAAGGCAAGGTGCACAGCAAGAATGTAATAATAATTTCATAACGTTTTCCTCATTTTGTTTAATGATTTTTCATAGGTTAGTCAGCACTACGTTGTTTTTTTGTTTTCATAAATAAGTTAGCATTACTTGAATAATATTTTTTAGCAAAGACCTATTTGTTTTTCTATTGAATTAGTAACTTTCCCTCCAAGACCTATTTGTTTTTCTGTAGAATTAGTTATTTTTCCACCAAGACCTTTTAGTTTATTTTCGTAATGGGCTGGCGGAATTCTTCCTAAATGTTCCCATCCAAGATTTGTAAGTACTCTGCCACGAGGAGTTTTTGCAACAAACCCAATCTGCATTAAATATGGCTCATAAACATCTTCAATCGTAACTGGATCTTCTCCTGTGCATGCTGCAAGTGTATCAAGTCCTACTGGCCCGCCCATGAAAAGGTCAATCATATTTTTCATCAGACGTCTGTCTATAGTATCAAGCCCTTTTTCGTCAATGTCAAGTGCATTTAACCCAAAAGTTGCAATTTCTTTATTAATTATACCGCTTCCCTTAACCTGAGCAAAATCCCTCAATCTTTTTAGTATTCTTATTGCAATTCTTGGCGTTCCCCGTGCTCTCCCAGATATTACATCAAGTCCTTCATTATCAATACCTATTCTAAGGATTGCAGCATCTCTTAAAAGTATTTGTCGTAGTTCATCTGGCTCATAAAGTTCCAGACGATTAATAACGCCAAATCTGTCTCTTAAAGGGCCCGAAAGAAGACCTGCTCTTGTTGTTGCACCTATCAACGTAAATTTCGGAAGGTCAAGTCTAATTGATCTTGCTGATGGTCCTTTTCCAATCATGATATCAAGTGCAAAATCTTCCATTGCAGGATAAAGAATCTCTTCAACACTTTTATTAAGCCTATGAATTTCATCGATAAAAAGTACGTCTTTATCTGAAAGATTGGTGAGAATTGCAGCTAAATCTCCAGGTTTTTCGATAGCAGGGCCAGTTGTAATTTTGAACCCAACGCCTAATTCATTTGCAATTATACCAGCAAGAGTGGTTTTGCCAAGTCCTGGTGGCCCATAGAGCAAAACGTGATCAAGAACATCCGAACGTTGTTTCGCAGCTGCAATATAAACGCCAAGATTTTCTTTCACTACTTTTTGCCCAAAATAGTCTTCCCAACGAGTCGGGCGTAAAGTTGCCTCATCTAAATCGGCAGTAACTAGATTTCTATCTAAAATTCTCTCTTCCTGATCAAACTCATCAAAATCCATTTTTATATAATCCTCATTATCTTATCAATTCTTTTAAGGCCAACTTTATTATATCTTCAATTCCTATTTCATCTCTATATGCTTTCGAAACAGCTAAATTAGCTTCGTATGCTGAATAGCCAAGAACAACAAGCGCACTGCAGGCCTCGGAGTACTTCGAGTTTGAATTTAATGATGCTTTACCCGATATGTTAATCGTAGTTCCTGCTTCAGGGAAAGCAATACCTTTAAGTTTGTCTTTCAATTCAAGTATAATTCTTTCTGCACCCTTTTTCCCTACACCTTTAACGCTCGAAATCATTGAAATGTCAGAAGACAAAACAGCCATCGCGAATCTTGTTGGTTCAATGTCAGATGCTATCGCACTTGCAACTTTAGGACCAATTCCACTTACAGACAATAACATTTCGAACATTGATAATTCTTCCTGACTAGGAAACCCATATAGTGCAATTAGGTCTTCCCTAACTACCATATGAGTGAAAACTTTAGCCTTCTCACCTGCTACTGGAATTCTTGCCAATAATGAAGAGGCACAAAATATTTTAAATCCTACTCCCTGAACATCTAAAACAAAATAGGATATTTGCTTAAATGCAACTGTTCCATTTAAATATGCATACATTATTGATAGCCTCCTTTTGCAAGACATTTTTGATTAAGACCAGAATGTGCATGGCAAATTGCAACAGCAAGTGCATCTGATGCATCGTCAGGTTTGACAATTTCTTTTAAGTTTAGGAGAATTTTGACCATCTGTTGAACTTGGTTCTTGTCTGCTCTTCCATATCCAGACACTGCAACTTTGACTTGAAGCGGAGTATATTCATATATAGGCACGTTAGCCTTTGCTCCGCTAAGAACAGCAACGCCCCGAGCCTGTGCGGTCCCAATAGCAGTTGTTGTGTTGCGTGAAAAAAACAGTTCTTCGATTGCCATGAAATCCGGCTTGTACTCGGTAAATAAAATATCAAGTTGCATCGAAATAGCGAGTAACCTCTTCTCAAAAGGCATATTGGACTTTGTTGAAATTACTCCGTAATGCAAAATTGAAGATTTGTTGTTCTTATATTCAATTATTCCATATCCTGTTATAGCATATCCCGGATCAATACCTAAAATTATCATTATCCACATCCTAACAGAAAAATATTAAATATATAAAATTAGCTGATTATTTCTAGAATATATTTCTCTTTATCTGGTAAAGCATCAGTTAATTCATAAGCAGTTTTCACCATATTGTTTGCTGCGTAAAGCGCACTTGAACGATTTGTATAAAGCGTTGCGATTTTTTCGCCAATATCTACATTATCGCCAATTTTCTTATGAATAACAATGCCAGCAGCAGGGTCAATGATTTCTTCTTTTGTTTCTCTGCCAGCACCAAGAAGCAAAGACGCAACACCAATTTGTTTCGTCAGAATTGATTTAACTATTCCATGTTTATCAGAAAGAACGCTTTCCTGGTAAGAAGTATCACCTAAAAGTACAGGCGCACCTGATTCGTCAATCATACCACCTTGTGAAAGTACCATGTTTTGAAATTTGCTTAAAGCTTTTCCATTTTCGATACTTTCAGCTGCCATTTTTTTGCATTCATCATATGAACCAAGGCCTGCAAGCTCCATCATACCGGCTGATAAAGAAAAACATATTTCCATTAAGTCACGAGGGCCATTACCCCTTAACGATTCGTATGCTTCAGTTACTTCAAGCGCATTGCCAATACAATTGCCAAGGGGTTGTTCCATATTAGTAACAAATGCTTTCATTTTTTTGCCAGCGAGCTTACCTATTTCTACCATAAGTTTGGCCAATTCTGCAGCTTTGCCTATGTTAGTCATAAATGCGCCATTTCCACATTTTACATCAAGCAAAATATTATTCGCTCCTGAAGCAATTTTCTTACTCATAATACTTGCGGCAATTAATGGGATAGACTCAACAGTTGCAGTAACGTCTCTAAGAGCATAAAGCTTTTTGTCGGCAGGTGCAATTTCTCCTGATTGACCTGCAATCACAATTCCACATTCATTAACTTTATCAACAAATTCCTGAAGAGTAAAACTTGTTTTAAAGCCTTTGATTGCCTCAAGCTTATCAATTGTACCGCCTGTATGTCCAAGTCCTCTACCAGAAAGTTTTGCAAATGGAATTCCAAAAGAACTTACAATCGGTCCAATAATCAACGTACATTTATCTCCGACCCCCCCAGAACTATGTTTATCTACAATAACTCCTTTAATGTCTGACAAATCTGCAATTTCTCCTGAATTTGCCATTGCAAGCGTTAAATCGCAGGCTTCTTTCGGAGTCATACCATTAATGCAAATAGCCATCAAAAGTGATGCTGTTTGATAATCAGGGATGCTTCCATCAGTAACACCTGAAATAAAATATTTTATTTCTTCGTTGCTTAATTCATTTGCATAACGTTTATTTGTTATAATATCATACATTCTCATAAACATTTCACCCCTTTGCATTTCTATTTTTATCAGATTATTTGATTGAAATAAATTATTTCGATTTTATAATATTATTTGATCTAATTAAGTTTACTACCTAGTAAACTTATAATTAAAACTTACTACCTGATAAAATTACAACTAAAACTTACTGCCTGCTAAAATTATAATTTAACTTACTAGGTAACCGGAGAACTTTCTGTTGAAATTGTACCATCTGATGACACAGCACTTTCGCTTATAGATGAATTATCTGAAGCAGAAGAGATATCAGATGATGAAATATCTGATACTGATAAGCTATTATTAGTAGATGAAGAAACAGATGTGCCGCTCGATGTTGATGAACTAGAAACCTGCGAAGAGCTAGATGATTTTGATGTACTCTTTGAAATTGATGAAGAACCAGATACAGATGATGCTCCTGATGTCAATCTTGGAGTTGGGGATGGTTGATTCATAGGAATATATGTAGGAAGAACAATAGGTGTAACACTTGCACCAGGTGTTTCCCCTCCTTTAACATAAATTATTTGCCTTTTTAGCTTGGCTATGATGGCCGTGCGTCTAGTAGTCTTGTAGCATGTAGATAAAGTTACTATTCTATCTTTTGTTGTTACTTTTATACCAAAATCGTGTGTTGATTTTTTCATCATATCATCAAGATATTTCTGATATTCTTCGTCAGAAGAAAACTTAGTTTGCCTGTAATTATATGTTGGTGAAATAAGAAAAGTTGAAAAAACTTCATACTCCAGTCTTGTATTCATAAAATCAACATAAATAATATTGTTTTTCCATGATTCTTTATTATTGAAATAATCTGTTACATTACCAAACATTGATTTGTCCAACATTGCATGTCCATAAATAACATAGTTGTGATCAAGTTCAAGTGGATTGCTATAATATGGCTTATTCGCTCCATCAAGGAAAATAGAGCCGCTATAAGAGTCTTGTTTGTCAAAATCACGGTAAACATAATACCTATTATCTCCGGAATACATAATTGGGTAATCAATAGGCTTCTTGGCAAACCCAGGCATTGAAAACCACCCTGCCATATCATTATTTCTTTGCCATAAAGTTTCATACTCAGGTAATCTTCCATCTTTATTTAATGAGTCATTTATTGCATATATTATTTCGTATGGTTCGTTTTTCTTAACTTCACCAGTAACTTCAGTAAAAGGGTTCTTATTGTCATCTGGTTTGAGATCCCGAATCTGGCTATTGCGCCAATCTTCATACACATACGTATAAAGCTTAAACCCAAGTTGACCTGCACTATAAATAAAGATCGGGATTGCTATTGCAAGAATCCCAATTCTTATCCAGTCTTGTCGGTTATTTGGTTTATTTTTGATGTAAAATTTAATAAGGGAATCTTTGACTCGATAGAATATTGATTTATTTGTTTTTTTCACTTTAAAATCCTCCAACCTAATGTAAATTATACCACATAAATTTAAAATTAGAATGCAACATTTATAGACTAAAATTGTATATTTTATGAATAAATTGAACTTGAAAAAGAAAAGCTCCCGATATTTAATAATATCAAGAGCTTTGGTGCGCCTTCAGGGACTCGAACCCGGGGCCCACTGATTAAGAGTCAGTTGCTCTACCATCTGAGCTAAAGGCGCATTTGTTTAGTCGAACGTTCAATATTATACTTATACCAAGCCCACTTGTCAACATCAGATTTCAAATTTTCTAAATTTATAACTTCAGATTCAACTTCAGATTCAACTTCAGATTCAACTTTTTAAATTTATTTGCTATAAATAATTCGCTATAAATAAGCGGAAATTAATATTTCTCTAAATTTACAATCTTTTGAGAATGCTTCTTGCAGCAATTACCCCACTAGCGCCTGCTTGTGATAAACCTCTTGTAATACCTGCACCGTCACCAATAGCAAACATATTTTTAAGAGGTGTTTCGAGTTCGCTTGTGAGGTTAAGTCTTGAACTGTAAAACTTTACTTCAACACCGTACAATAGAGTATCATGATTAGCGGTTCCTGGAGCTATTTTATCAAGTGTGTAAATCATTTCGATAATATTGTCAAGATGTCGTTTTGGAAGAACCAGACTTAAGTCGCCTGGTGTTGCATCAAGGGTAGGTTTAAGAAATCCTTGATCAAGTCGGTGCTGGTTTGTTCTTCTTCCATCAATAAGATCACCAAATCTTTGAACTATTACGCCACCACCAAGAAGATTAGATAAAGTTGCAATTCTTTTACCATATTGGTAAGGTTCTTTAAATGGAGATGTAAATGTATTACTTACAAGTAAGGCAAAATTAGTGTTACTGCTTTGTAGTTTAGGATCTGTATAGCTGTGTCCATTAACGGTGATTATGCCATCTGTGTTTTCGGTAACGACATACCCATATGGGTTCATACAGAATGTTCTTACTAAATCTTTATACTGCTTCGTGCGATACTGCAATTTTGCTTCATACATTGCATCAGTTATATCTTTAAAAACTGGTGCCGGAACTTCAACACGAACTCCAATATCAACCTGATTGTTAATTAGTTCAAGTTTAAGATTTTTACATTGACCAGAAAACCATTCAGCTCCAGATCTGCCAGGAGCAACTATCAAATATTTACAGTGAAAATCACCCTGATTTGTTTCTAAAAGGTATCCATCAGTAGGATTATCTGATACTTTGATGTTTTTGACTTTCATATTACATTTAAGATTAATGTGTTCCTCGAGCCATAAAGACTGTTTAGTAAGTATTTCTTTATTGCATTCAGTCCCAAGATGTTTGCATTTAGCATCGAGTAAATGTAAATCATGAGCTAATGCTCTCCTTCTTACTTCATCGCCTTTCGGGGTAAATGTTGAAAAACACTTTTCTGTTGCACCAAATTCCATATTAATAGAATCAACATATTCAATAAACTCCATGACTTCACCATCAGGTAAATAATCATTAAGCCATCCTCCAAATTCAGTTGTAAAATTAAATTTCCCATCTGAAAAAGCACCTGCACCACCAAATCCACGCATTATACCACAAGAATTACAGCTTATACAATAATCAACTTTCTTATCGATTATTGGGCAGCTTCTTTTACTTATGCTATTTCCTTGTTCAAACATTGCAACTTTAAGATTTTTATTTTTTGAAGCAAGTTCATATCCGGCAAATATTCCTGCTATTCCACCGCCAATGATAATAACATCATATTCTTGATTGGGATTTTCACTTAAATTAGATTTTTCTTTTGAATTAATTTCGCTCATTACATTTTCCTATTCCATAAATTTAAAAAATCATATCTTAATAGTTTAATTTATTACGTTTGTTTGTTTCTGATTATTTGTTTCTGATTATTTGTTTCTGTTTATTTCTGTTTATTCTGTTTATTCTGTTTATTTTGTTTGGTTTATCAGCAATTTACTTATTTATTTTTATCTGTTAAATTCAATAATTTTATCTGGTTTATATGATTATTTTTTTTATTTACATAATTTAGATTATTTAATTAAGTTAATCTAGTTTTTTTAACTGTTTTCTCAATTTATTTTTTACTATTTGTTTAATCATTTTTAATCTAATATTTTTTTTTATTATGTTTAAACGATTTCTTGTGTGGAAACCTTAACATAACCAAGGTCTTCCATTGTACAAATGCCATTTTCGACAGCTGTTTTCTTAAGAGAATCATAAAGTTCAGCAAAGGTAGCAAGTGCGTAAGGAACAACAGCAACAACACCTATACAGCAGGCCAAAAATCCAAGTAGATACCAGCCGATAAAAGATAAATCTAAAATGAACATGTCAAATTTTGAACCTTTTGTCATCTCACAGCTTAATTTAAGAGCTCTTTTGGCACCAATAGTAGGATTATCAGCTAAAATGTATGGAACCATTCGATATGAATATGATTTAACTATTCCAGGAATCCAGAAAAGCATATACCATAAGAAATTAAAAAACATCATATAAAACATTGAACCTGTTACTTTTAAGTACGAATCTTTTTTGTATACACTAAAGCATATCGACAAAGAAATGTTTCTTTCTTCTCTTGAACGGATGAACCAACGATTCATTCCAACGACTATTGGATACATAATTAAAACTGATGCTGCAAGTGATATCAAAGTCAGGATTACTGTAGGTACAACTGCAAAAGATAGCATTCTTATCATTATATTTACAAATGCATTTATATCAAATTCGCTGCTTGTACTGAGCCTATTGAGTTCTTCAATTAGTGCAGAATTGTCAGTTAATATTCCAGCGGCTGCCATACTTGTTGTCATAACTACCTGTGAAATGATGCTTATAGGAATTGAGATAACATACGATGCAAGTTGCGGCATCAGTGATGCGCCTAAATAATTCCAATATCTTCCCTTCATCTGGCTTTTAGCGTTCGTCTTTAATTCAGTTCTTGTCCACATATAATCGCCTCCTATAATTTTTTAAAGTAATTTTTGTTGAATGATTCAACACCAAGAATTATTATGTTATACTTTCAAATAAATTGCAATATTTTTCTTTAATCAATTATACAAAATACTTTAATTCTTTCATATTTTTGTTATAATGGTGGCTATCATTTATTTAAAATTGATTTTAAATAATTTATTGCAGTTATTATAATACAGTTACGAGAAAGGAGTGTATGATTTAGCATTTTACTACATCATACAAATATAACAATATGAGTTCAAAAATAGATTTTATTCAAGGCTCAATTACTTCACCAAAAGGGTTTAAAGCAGCAGGTGTTGCTTGCGGTTTAAAGAAAAATGGTAATTTTGATCTTGCATTAATAACATCAGAGCCAAAGGCAATCACATGCGGTGTTTTTACAAGAAATATAGTAAAAGGACATTCCCTTAAACGCACAATCAATATGATAGGTAATGGCTTTGCAAGTGCAGTTGTTGTTAATAGTGGGAATGCTAATGCATGTGTAGGTAAAAAAGGCGATGAAGATGCAAGCAATATGGCAAAATTTGTAGCGGATATTCTCGGATTCGATTCTTCTGAAGTTTTGACCGGTTCTACAGGAGTCATTGGACAGCCTATGGATATGACTAAGTTAAAATCAGGAATAGAAAGTGCTTGTGACAAATTGTCCGACTCTGAGCAGTCAGGACATGATGCAGAACATGCCATCATGACAACTGATATAATTCCAAAAGAATTTACTATTGAAATTAAAGTTGATGAAAATAATGTCACTTTATCTGGTATGGCAAAGGGGTCGGGAATGATACATCCGAATATGGCAACAATGATTTCTGTTATAACCACAGATTGTAATATTGAACACGATTTACTCTATAAAGCATTGAAAGATGTTACAGATAAGACATTTAATCGTGTAAGTGTTGACGGCGATACAAGCGTCTGCGACATGGTTATTATGATGGCAAATGGAAGTGCATCAAACCTTCTGATTAGAAATGAAGCTTCGCTGGAATTTGAATTATTCAGAAATGCCCTTGAAGCGGGCTGTACGAAGCTATCAAAACTCATTGCACAGGACGGCGAAGGTGCAACAAAGCTTATTGAAATTCAACTTAAAAATGCCCGTACAAAAGAAGATGCTGTAAAGATTATCAATTCAGTTGCCAAATCCCCTCTTGTAAAAACCGCTATGTTCGGGGAAGATGCAAACTGGGGAAGAATCCTTACAGCAATCGGCTATTCAGGTGCAGATTTTAATCCTGACATATGTTCAATTATGATTGGCGACTTACTGGTTTGCCAAGAAGGTACTGCCCTTCCATTTGATGAAGATAAAGCTAAATTGATTCTTTCCGAAAAAGAAATCTTAATCACTATCGATTTAATTGATGGTGAATTTGATGATCACATCTGGACATGCGATTTTTCTTATGATTACATTAAAATTAATGGCAGTTACAGAAGTTAATCATTGAAAATATATATTAGTTAAGCTAATCTTAAAAAATATTAATTAAGCTTTTCTTCAAATATATTAATTAGACTAATCTTTATATAAATTAAAAGGGTTATAGCGTTAACTCATTAAAGGTTGAAAAACTCCGAAGCATCAAACTAAAAATAATCAATTACAAATCGAACTTGTTGAAAAATTAATGGAAACCACTGGGTCTTGATAGTATTTATAAAAAAACAATTTAGTCCTACTGAGTAAAAGCTATAGTCTTATAAATTAATTATGCTGATTTTCTAAAAAGCATAAAACGTTAGTCCTCGATATTTTATAATGTATCGAATGCTATTTTGCCGTCCTTAAGTACAGTTGAAACTGCTGTAACATCATTCAATTTACCTTGAAGTAGCATATCTGAAAGCGGATCTTCAATATATCTTTGAATGGTTTTTCTTAGAGGTCTTGCACCAAATTTCACATCATACCCAGTTTCGGATAAGAAATCCTTTACTTCGTCAGTCATGAGGAATTTAATACCGCGTTCATTCATTCCGTGGATAATGTCTTTCATCATCAAATCACAAATCAAACGAAGTTCCATTCTGGATAATTCATGGAAAACAACAATCTCGTCTACCCTGTTTAAAAATTCTGGTCTGAATATTTCTTTGAGTATTGTTTGCACTCTGCTCTCAAGTGCAACATGTTCTGCTGCTCCAAAGCCAATTCCATGTCCTTTAAGAGTTGTACCGGCATTAGATGTCATTATAATAACGGTGTTCTCGAAGTTCACTACACGTCCATGACTATCAGTAAGTCTTCCATCGTCAAGAATTTGAAGTAGCATATTGTAAACGTCAGCATGCGCCTTTTCGATTTCGTCAAATAGAATTACACTATATGGTTTTCTTCTGACCTTTTCGGTAAGCTGTCCGCCATCGTCAAACCCTACATATCCAGGAGGAGACCCGATTAATTTGCTTACGGTGTGCGGTTCCATAAATTCAGACATATCAAGACGTATCATTGCATCTTCTGACTCGAACATTGCCCAAGCAAGAGCTTTAACTAATTCAGTTTTGCCAACACCTGTCGGACCAACAAATATAAATGAAGACGGCTTGTGTTTTTTGCGGAAGCCGGCACGATTACGTTTGATTGCTCTTGCCAATGCTTTAACAGCTTCATCCTGACCAATAACTTTTTCGTGAAGTCTCTCTTCGAGGTGTAATAATTTTTCGGTTTCTTCTTCATTTATCCTTTGGACAGGTATTCCCGTCCACATTTCAACTACGCAGGCAATGTCTTCAGCTGTAATTCTTTGTGGTTTGTAATCAATTACTAATTTATCAAGTTTTGCTTGTTCAATACAAGCATGGGATTTAAGTAAAGCCTGATGTTCAAAAAGTGATAGGTCTTCACTTGAAGATGCAATTGCTACTTCAAGACCCCTTTGTTCTTTCTCTAGGTCTGATAGTTTCTTTCTAGATTCAAAGATAACTCGTTCACACTCATCAGCTAGATTTGCTCTAGAGCCTGCTTCATCAAGTAAATCAATTGCTTTATCTGGTAGAAAGCGATCCATTATATATCTGTCCGATAAAGTTACAGCAGCTTCAATCGCTAGATCATCATAAATAACATTGTGATGTATCTCGTAGTAATCTTTTATGCCTTTCAAGATTTCGACTGACTCTTCTTTCGATGGCTCTTTAATCATAACTTGTTGAAAACGTCTTTCGAGGGCAGAATCTTTCTCGATAAATCTTCTGTATTCATCTAAAGTTGTTGAGCCTAATACTTTAATTTCACCTTTTGCCAATGCTGGTTTAAGAATGTTTGCTGCATTCATTGCACCTTCAGCATCTCCTGCGCCCATAATGTTATGAAGTTCATCTATTACAAGAACAATATTACCAGCACGCTTTGCATCATCAACAACACCTTTCATTCTGCTTTCAAACTGTCCACGAAATTGAGTGCCAGCAACCATAGCAGTCATGTCAAGTAAGTAAACTTCCAAATTTTGTAATTTTGCAGGAACATTTCCTTCTACTATTCTTACCGCAAGACCTTCGGCTATTGCTGTCTTACCAACACCAGGCTCTCCAAGTAAAACAGGATTGTTCTTTGAACGTCTGTTTAAAATCTGCACAACGCGCTCGAGTTCCTTCTTGCGACCAATAATTCTGTCAATCTTACCGTCAAGAGCTTTAAGATTAAGGTTTGATCCAAACTGATCAAGAAATTTTTTCTTTTTGTCTTTACGTTCAGAATCATTACCCAAATCAGTCCTAGCTTTTCTATCAGAATCACTATCAGTTTGAGATGAAGTTTCTTCGATTGGATATGCCATTGCAACAGGCAAGAGTTCATTGGATTCTTTCGATCCAAACTCGTTATCTCCGTCTTCAATTGAATTTAGAAAAGAAAAATCTTCTCCCATGCTGCCATCTACAATTGCTTTAAGGATGTTTTCTGGACTTTGTGCAAAAGTATTATCCATAACTCCGTTTATTTTTTCTGTTATTTCGTCGATATTTGATTCGTTAATACCTGCTTTAGCAAATATATCGTCCATTGCTCCAAGTCCTGTTTTATAAGCACACTTAAGGCATAGACCCTCATTGAATCTTTTTCCGTTTTCGAATCTAGTTGTAAATACAACCGCTGTATTAATATTACATAAAGTACATTTTGCCATTTTAAAAATTACCTTTCATATATAACCATAGTGTTTAGTTAATTATATTACACTATTTACATTACAATGTGTCATTTATTTTAATAGTTTTGAAAGATACTGTCCTGTGTATGATTCTTTTACTTTCGCGACTTCTTCCGGAGTACCTGTTGCTATTATTTTTCCGCCTCCATCACCGCCGTCAGGACCTAAATCAATAACATAATCAACAGTTTTAATTACTTCTAGATTGTGTTCGATTATTATTATCGTATTACCACTGTCTGTAAGCTTGTTGAGAATGTCAACAAGTTTATGAACATCGGCAATATGAAGACCAGTTGTTGGCTCATCAAGAATATAAAGAGTGTTTCCCGTGCTTCTTTTTGAAAGCTCAGTTGCAAGTTTAACTCTTTGCGCTTCACCGCCAGAAAGCTGAGTTGACGGCTGCCCAAGGCGAATATATCCCAAACCTACTTCGTTTAATGTTTCAAGTTTCCTCTTTATTTTTGGTATTGCATCAAAAAATGATACACCTTCTTCTACTGTCATATTAAGAACATCTGAAATGTTTTTGCCTTTGTATTTTACTTCGAGGGTCTCTCTGTTATATCTTTTGCCTTTGCAGACATCACAGGTTACATAAATATCGGGTAGAAAATGCATTTCTATTTTATTAACACCGTCCCCGTTACACGCTTCGCATCTTCCTCCTTTAACATTAAAACTAAATCTGCCCTGTTTATATCCTCTTGCTCTTGCATCAGGTGTATTTGAGTAAAGGTCACGAATTAAGTCGAAAACCCCAGTATAAGTTGCAGGATTTGATCTTGGAGTTCTTCCAATAGGGGATTGATTTATGTCAATAACTTTATCAAGGAATTCAACGCCTTCAATTCTGTCACAATCTCCAAATGATTTTCGACCACCATTAATTTCATATGTTAGCTTTTTTAGAATTATCCCGTTAACTAAAGAACTTTTTCCTGACCCAGAAACACCAGTAATGCAGTTCATAACTCCGAGCGGAATATCAACATCAATGTCTTTGAGGTTGTTTTCGCGTGCCCCTTTTACTCTTAAAAATTGTCCAGTTCCTTTGCGTCTTTTTTCTGGAACTGCAATCTGCATTTTCCCGCTTAAGTATTGACCTGTAATTGATCTTTCACAGGCCATAATATCATCAACAGTGCCGGTAACAATAACTTCGCCGCCGTGTTCACCTGCGCCAGGTCCCATGTCCACAATAAAATCGGCTTCAAACATTGTTTCTTCATCGTGTTCAACAACAAGTACTGTGTTACCGAGGTCACGCAATTTCTTCAAAGTATTAAGAAGACGTGTATTATCTCTTTGATGAAGGCCAATGCTTGGTTCGTCAAGAATATATAAAACGCCCATAAGCCCCGATCCAATCTGTGTCGCAAGCCTAATTCTTTGAGCTTCGCCTCCAGATAAAGTTGCAGATCCTCTGTTTAAAGTCATATAATCAAGTCCGACATCAACAAGAAATCCAAGTCTCGCGTCAATTTCTTTCACTATTCTCTCTGCAATTTTCATTTTTCGGGTAGATAAAATAAGTTTATTAAGGAAATCTCTGCTTTTCCTTATTGGCATTTTTGTCAGATCATAAATATTCTTATTTCCGACTAAAACCGAAAGGCTTTCTTTCTTTAGTCTTGCACTATGACAAACAGGACACGGGTTCTTTGACATGAACTGTTCATAATATTCTTTCATATCATCAGATGTTGTTTCCTGATGCCTTTTTTCCATTGTAGGTATAACGCCTTTGAAATCTGCACGGTAATCTTTACCATGCGAATATTTACTGTTTGTTGTATCAATTGATAATATTTCTCCGTTATTGCCATAAAGAATTATCTTCTTTATTTTTTCGGGAAGGTCTTTAAATGGAGTACTTAAAGAAAAATTATATTTCTTAGAAAGAGCTTCAATAAAAGCTCTTGCCCAACTGTCAATATCATCAAAATTCCATCCACCTGCTCGTATTGCTCCTTGATTAATTGAAAGTGACGAATCAAGAACAACTAAATCAGGATCAATATCCATCATAGTTCCAATTCCAAGACAGTGCGGACAAGCCCCAAATGGGTTGTTAAATGAAAACATACGTGGTGTAATTTCTTCAAAGCTTATTTCACAATCAGGACAAGAAAATTTTTGTGAAAAAAGATGTTCTTCTTCATCGTATGCCTGCTCTTCGTTTTTTGATATATTTTCTGATGCATTTGATGTCTTTGATTCTCCTGATTTTTGTGATGTTTCGGATGTTTCTGCTGAATCTGATGCATTTAATCCTTCTGATTTTTCTGGGTTAATTTCGTCATTATATTCAATATTGTTTTTAACTTTTGTCGATTTCTTATTCTGAACAACTATTAGTAATAAGCCTTCAGCAAGGTGCAAAGCAGTTTCTACAGAATCAACAACACGGCTAGAAATACCTTCTTTCATAACAAGTCGGTCAATTACAACTTCAATGGAGTGTTTTTTGTTTTTGTCAATTACAATTTCTTCTTCAAGTTCATAGAAAATCCCATCAATTCTAACGCGAACATACCCAGAACGTCTGAATTCATCAAGCAACTTTGAAAATTCGCCTTTTCGACCTCTTACAACAGGTGCCATAATCATTATTCGTGAACCGTTTTCGAATTTTTGTATTGTATCTATAATCTGGTCTACTGACTGTTGTTCGATTTTTTTGCCACACTTAGGGCAATAGGGTGTTCCTACTCTAGCATATAAAAGTCTGAGGTAATCATAAATTTCTGTAACAGTTCCTACAGTTGACCTTGGGTTCTTGCTTGTAGTTTTCTGGTCAATTGATATAGCAGGAGAAAGCCCTTCAATGTAATCAACATCAGGCTTCTCCAGTTGACCTAAAAACTGCCGAGCATATGAAGACAAGGATTCTACATATCGCCTTTGTCCTTCAGCATAAATTGTATCAAAAGCAAGTGAAGACTTTCCTGATCCGGAAAGCCCAGTAAGTACTACAAGTTTATCTCTGGGAATTTTTAAGTCAATATTTTTTAAATTGTGCTCTCGTGCACCCTTAACAATAATATATTCGTGAAGCAATAAGTGTTCCTCTCAGTTCTGATTATGAATCAGATATTCTATATTATATTATATTTTATTCTTTTTTTATAGTTTTGAATAGTTATACAATAGAATTATAATTAAATATATGTAAATTATTATAGCAAATTTAAATATTGCCCTAATAATTTTTGATTATTTTATCAATTGGGGGTTGCAACATAAAATAAGCAATGATATAATCATCCTCGCATTAAATAATCGGCCCTATGGTCAAGCGGTTAAGACGCTGCCCTCTCAAGGCGGAATCAGGAGTTCGATTCTCCTTAGGGTCACCAAAATCAAAGAGCATCTGCATTGCAGGTGCTTTTTTGTTTTTTTACAATAAAGCAGTTAAT
>JBBQKF010000014.1:0-48448 GCA_038326615.1 Saccharofermentanales bacterium
AGTAGGGCTAAATTGTTTATACAAATACTATCAAAGAAAGTGGCTTCCATTAATTTTTCCACAGTTCGATTTGTAATTGCTTATTTTTAGCATGATTCTACAGAGTTTTTCAACCTTTACTGAGCAAACGCTATAGCCATTAAAAATAATTGATATCCCAAAGTGATTGTATATACTTTTAAAAAATTTGCTAAAAATATACTCGCTCCTATAGTGCAATTTTAGATGTTACAACGCGCTAATTATTTATCGATATTAGAATTTCTGTTCCTGCTAAATATTTTCGAAAAAAGCAAGATAATAAGCCTGATTAAATGGTACAAACACAATAAAACCAATAAACTAAGCGATATTAAAACAAGTATGCCAATATCCGAATTTGCTTCATATATTGATTTAAGTTTCTGAAAAACACTCAATTCTCCCCAAACTGTTCTATCTGGGTAAAGATCAGCAGTTATTTTAGTGCCATCAGATAGTTCAAAGGTTACTTTTGCAACCGACTTTGTGGCAAGAATAGGGTATTCAATAATTGCATTCTCTTCGTAAACCGTAGATGCAACAAATTCAGAATTTTTTGGATGCACATAATCAATTCGTTGTTTAAATAATAAATTTATTCTGTCTGTTCCTATTGTTATTGTTTTTGGGAAAATTTGATTTTCTTTAACAAGTGCTGAAAATTCATAGTCTGAAAAGATTGAGGATGATATTGTAGCTAAATCATCAATTATCTTGTTTTTTGTCGTCGTGCATGCAACAGTTATAAAATTAATGCCGCCTGATGATGAGGAAGTTATAAATGAAGATTGATCACCAGAGTTGCTTTGGAATGCACCCGTTGTGTTCTCAACAAAATCCCATGCTTTACTAAGATTATTTATTAGATGCTTTGACTTGTTGGTCGATAGAAAAAACGGTATGTCTTTTGTTTTTAAAATATTTTCAAAACCAGGAGAAGTCATTGCAAATCTTACTAATCTTGCTACGTCACTTGCTGTTGTATATTGATTTTTGTTAAGTTTCCCTGTCGCGTTTGTAAACTTGGTGCTTGTCATTTGATATGAAATTGCTTTGCTATTCATAAGTTTAACAAATTCTTCTTCAACTCCACTGACTTGCTCTGATATAGCAATTGCAGCAGCATTATTATCTTTTAGAATCATTCCGTACAAAAGATATTCTAGAGTATATTTTTCACCATTGTTTAATGAAAGAACATAGGCATCGTCTTGTCCTGCAGCAACTTTACTCACTGTAATTTTTGAATCAAGAGGGATCGTATCAAGAGCAATTATAGCTGTCATAATTTTCGATGCTACAGGAATCTGAGATTTATCTTCAGCATTCTTCAGATATAACCGCATTCCACGTCCGGCTTCAACAACAACGGCACTTTGGGCAGCAATATTTAGTTTATAATCATGAATTGAATTTTTAATTGATGGTGAAGGAGATACTCCTGTATTGTTTAAAGGAAGTATTCCGGGTGAAACAAGAACAACCTGCTTCTTAGATGCCGCATTTACAAAGGGTGAAGATAAAAAGAGTATAGTCATCAATAAAATTGATGATACTAATTTAAGTTGAAACTTGTTGTTTGAATTTACGCGTTGATACACTATTGGCACCCCTTTGATTCTTATCGTATTTATTATTTATTTATTTACATTAATGATATCATAAAATAGCTAATCAGACCATTTCTTTATCTTTAAAATGTTCCTTGCGATAATGCGTTGGAGATACCCCTTTGTATCTACGAAATATTTTTGAAAAAAGTAAGGAGTCCTCATAACCAACCGATCTGGCAATCTCATTAATCGCAAGGCTGGTTTGTAATAATTCATCGGCTTTTTTTATTCTGAAAAGGGTTATAAATTCTTTTGGACTTGTATGAAGGTATTTCATGAATAAAGAGTACAAATAACTACGGTCGAGTCCTACAAAAGATGATAAATCATTGACAGTTACTCTTGTGGAGTAATTGTTTGAAATATAATCAAGGCAAGTGTGAAGATAATTTTCTTGCAAAGATTCTTTAGTTTTAAGGTCATCTGTTCCGTTAACTTGTATAAGTTCAGATAGAAATTGATACAATAGTCCTAGAAGCATTTCATCTCTGCCTCTTTTCATTTGAGCACACGAAAGCATATTATGGATTAACAATACAAAAT
The DNA here is from genome assembly GCA_038326615.1 of Saccharofermentanales bacterium. Lineage (GTDB taxonomy): Bacteria > Bacillota > Clostridia > Saccharofermentanales > UBA5734 > JBBQKF01. The sequence continues at coordinate 2,178 of JBBQKF010000014.1, forward strand.
TATCGGAATTCGATAGGTTGAAAACTGGATTTGATGACGAAAGATTACATTGATTTAGGATGGTTTTTGAGGCAAGACCGTCAAATCCAACCCAAGCATAAGACCAAGGAGAGTCTTTACTTGCACTATATTCAATAACTTCATCAGGAGAAACTAGAAACCCACCTCCTTGGGTTAATTCATAAACATCATTTTTAGTTTTAAATGAACCGCTACCAGAAATAACAACATGAATAATATAACGGTCTCGAATACCTGGACCCCACTGGAAAGATGGGGAGCAATCTTCAATACCACAATTAACCATGCGTAAGTCTGTTTTCCCGGTTTGTAAAAAAGTAACTTTTTCTAACATAATTACTCCATTTAATTTACTATTGTATATAGTACCTTGTAACATCTAAATATTATAGATAATGACCTTATATTTCCACAATACTTCGTTGTCGTCAATGTGAATACATTTTATAAAATTAATTATATACTAGCTTAATGCTTATTGCTATGATTTATTTCAACAACATTTTCCCATAAACAACCATCATTTTGAGACTGTTTATTTTTTTGCAAATCATTAGAATTAAACATGTGCGAAAAAGCATATTATTCTTCAAGTCGCTAATTTTATTAGAGCTTAAGAAATCCGTTTAAGAAGAGAAGTATAACGTGAAAACTTTTTCAAAAAATATCAAAATCAAATTTTATGAAATATAAGTTAAGTTAATGTACAAATTAGGATGTTTATTCGAATAACAATTAAATGTATACAATAACGATTAGGAATATGACAATAATGATTTAACAGAGAAGGAGATATAGTGCATTATGCATTATAAAATATGAATATGGCAGAATTAAGATGGAATCCATTTATTAAAGATTGGGTAATGATAGCATCACATAGGCAAGGTCGTCCTCAAATGCCAAAAGATTGGTGTCCTTTTTGCCCAGGATCAGGTAAGGTACCTAAGGAATTTGATGTATTTCGATATGATAACGATTTTCCAGCACTTTCAGTAAATCCTCCAATTCCAGATCCGGTTGATACTGAAGTTTTTAAAACAGCGCCATCATATGGAAAATGTGAAGTTATACTCTATACACCTGAGCATTCGAAATCGCTTTGTGAACTTTCTGTGCCTCATGTAAGAAAACTTACAGATTTGTGGATTGAACGGTTCAATGAACTTTCTTTAGATAAAAACCTCAAATACATATTTATATTTGAAAACCGAGGAGAAGTAGTTGGCGTTACGATGCCTCATCCTCATGGGCAGATTTATGGATATAGCTTTTTGCCAAAGAAAATAGAACTTGAAAGTAATGCGTTTTTAGAATATAACAAGCGAAATGGCAAATGCCTTTTGTGTGATTTTGTTGCTGAAGAACAAAAAGAGAAGATTCGCATAATCTATGAAAACGAGTCGTTTGTGTTGTTTTTACCATTTTACAGTGAGTATCCTTACGGTATTCAGATTGCATCAAAGCGTCATTTTGCAACTATTGCAGATATGAAAGATAATGAAAAAGCCGATCTTGCTGAAATTATTTTAATAGCAACAGGTTCATTAGATGAACTTTTCAATAAGCCATTTCCATATATGATGTGTTTTCACAATGCGCCTATTAATACAGAAAATGAAACACCATGGCATTTTCATATAGAATTTTTTCCGCCAATGCGTTCTGCCGACAAGCAAAAGTTCAATGCTTCAAGTGAAACAGGAGGGTGGGCTCATTGTAATCCTACAGCACCTGAAGAAAAAGCAGAAGAACTTCGTGTTGCCTGCATGAAATATTTAAAGAAAATAATGCGCTGATTAAGATTTTGTGATAGAGTATATAATTGAAAAGTTTAAAAAAATGTTTATTTATATTTCTATGAATAAGCAATAATTTAAAGGAGTCAATTTTACTATGCTCATTTCGGATAAATGGAAAGATTATGAACTGCTCGATACTGGGGACGGCGAGAAACTTGAACGCTGGGGGGATATACTCCTTCAACGTCCTGACCCACAGGCAATTTGGCCACGAGACGACTGGAAGCAACCTTCAGCGAAATACATAAGAAGTTCTTCTGGTGGTGGTCACTGGAAAAATTTTACGCGCCATCCTCAAACATGGAATGTTTCCTATGACGGTGTTGGTGGGACTTTGAATTTTATAATCGAACCGACTAATTTCAAACATACAGGTCTTTTCCCAGAACAGGCAGTAAACTGGGATTTTATGAGTAGAAAAATAATGGATGCTCGTGAAAGCGGGATGGAGCCGCGCATCCTTAATTTGTTTGCATACACTGGTGGTGCAACTGTTGCCTGTGCAAAGGCAGGTGCGGTCGAAGTTGTTCATGTTGATGCGTCTAAAGGTATGAATATGCGTGCAAAAGAAAACCTCGCTGCTTCTGGTGTTACAGATCAACTTGTAAGATTTTTCACTGATGATGTTAATAAATTCGTTGAGCGTGAAATTCGGCGTGGACGAAAATATGATGGAATAATTATGGACCCGCCGTCATACGGAAGAGGCCCCTCAGGTGAACTATGGAAACTTGAGGATGCTCTTTATGAAATTGTAAAAAAATGTAGTGAATTATTGTCAGACAGCCCATTATTTTTTATTATCAATTCATATACAACTGGGCTCGCACCTTCTGTTCTTGCAAATATAATGCAATTGGCTATTACCCCTACATTCGGAGGAATAGCAACTGCTGATGAAATTGGTCTTAAAGCATCAAAGAGGGATATTATCCTTCCTTGCGGTTCGACTGGCCGTTGGCAATTGAACTGAAAGATACTTAAAGATGCTGAAAGATGCTGAAAGATACTTAATGATGCTGAAATATATTGAAAGATACTTAAAAATACTTAAAAATACTTAAAGATACTTAAAGATGCTGAAATATATTGAAAGATACTTAAAAATACTTAAAGATACTTAAAGATACTTTATGATGCTGAAATATATTGAAAGTGAGGGATTTGCTTGGAACAACAGAATGTTTTTGTAAACCTCAATGACAGTGGGTCCTATGAGGTTTTTATTTCTCAATCAGGTAATGAAATTCCAATATTGTATGACGATAATCACCTTTTAATTGTTGTTAAACCGTCTGGTGTGCTATCGCAGTCTGATGGAAGTGACTCTACTGACATGCTTGCAATACTCAAGGAGTACATTAAAATAAAATATTCAAAACCAGGTGACGTTTTTCTCGGACTTGTTCACAGACTTGACAGACCTGTTGGCGGTATTATGGTTTTTGCAAAAACTTCAAAAGGTGCTTCGCGTATTTCAGAGCAAATCAGAGAAAAGAAAGTCACAAAAAAATATTTTGCAGTTGTTCATGGAACTCCACGTGAAGAAACGGGGAAACTTATTTCAAAACTCCTAAAAAATTCATCAAACATTGTAAGCGAAGATGAAGAAGGAAAAGAAGCTGTTTTGTACTACTCCCTTAAAAAAACTAATACACAAAGAAATGTCTCTCTTCTTGACATAAAACTCGAGACTGGAAGGTCACATCAGATAAGAAAACAATGCTCTGACATTGGCAATCCAATACTTGGTGATAAAAAATATGGAGACCTAAACGAAAGCTATAGTGGGGATATCGCTTTATTTTCATATTCTTTTTCATTTAAACATCCGACAAAGGATTTAATTATGAATGTCGAAGCTGTGCCGAATCTTAAGCAGGCATGGGCATTATTTGACATTGAGTGGTATAATTAGCAATGAAGGAAAACAAGGTGAATAATGAAAAATTTAGATAATAACCAACAAAATATTGGAGATACATTAAGATCAAGGTCAAAATCTAACGATGAAAATGGTAAAAAAGATAAAAGTCAAAATAGAGACAAAAATGGCAACAGAGAAAAAATCGGCAACAGAGAAAACAATGCTATTATAGAAAAAAATTACAATAAAGAAATAAGCTTAAATGCAGATAATTTTAAAGAGAACAGTGTTAGTAAAAATAATAATAGTGCTAAAGAAAACAGAGTTAGTAAAGATAATAATAGTGCTAAAGAAAACAGAGTTAATAAAGATAATAATAGTGTTAAAGAAAACATTTTTAATAGAAATAAAAACGGCAATAACGATAAAACTGACAACAAAGATGAAACTGACAATAAAGATAAAACCGGCAATATTGATGAAAATGTTAGTAAAGAAAACAAGAATAATAAAGAAAAAAGTGTTAGTAAATACAAAAATAGAAAAAGAGAAAAAAACAATAATAACGAAAAAAACAATAATAAAGAAAAATATGCAAAAAAGAAATTTCGTATGATACGGTGGATTAAGATTATGACTCTTTTGTTTGTTTTCATTTTTGCATTATCAATAATTCTTGTTTTAATAATTGACTATCACGTAGAAAAAACAGGGAAGGCAAAAGTACTGGAAATTGATGAAATTAAAGACAAATATGATTGTGTTATTGTTCCCGGTGCAATGGTGTTTTCGAATTCAACTCCTAGCGCAATGCTTGCAGATAGACTCGATGTGGCTTTTGAGATATATAACAGGAAGATTGCTGGTAAAATATTAGTTTCTGGCGACCACGGAACAAAGGAATACGATGAAGTCAATGTTATGCGCAATTATCTGATTTCTAAAGGTGTTCCTTCTGAAGATATATTTATGGATCATGCGGGATTTGATACATACCAGACTATATATAGAGCAAGAGATGTTTTCAAGGTGAAAAAAGCGTTGATTTCTACTCAGGATTTCCACCTTTTCAGAGCTGTGTATATTGGTCAGAAGCTTTCGCTGAACCTTGATGGTGTTGATAGTGCATTAAGAGATTATCACAATTCGAACTGGAACAGAGCAAGAGAATATTTTGCTCGTGTCAAAGCGTTTATAGAAAGCGAAATAACGAAGCCAATTCCAGAGTTTCTTGGAAAAGTAATTCCTATAACTGGAGATGGCAATCAGACCATTGACTCGAATAGCAAATTGTGGTAGCTATTTGCTATCAATCGTACAGACATCTTAATGTATATAGTTGTTTATAAAAAATTATAATAGGAATAGCTTTAGGATTTTGAGAAATTCAATCTTTCATTTTCAGAATTTAAAAGAAAACAAAAAAAAATGAAATTATTTTACAAATATTTTATAAATTTACAAATTAATGCCAATTTACTGTTGCAATTTGAAATACCATAGTGTAGAATATAAAAGCTGTCGACGAGGTGTGGCTCAGCTTGGTAGAGCGCCTGCTTTGGGAGCAGGATGTCGCACGTTCGAATCGTGTCACCTCGACCAGTAACAGAATCCTTACAGTGTAAGCGTTTGCGGACATCGTAGGGATTCTTTTTTTATGCCATGTTAAATATTTGGCATAGCATTTGACATAGCATTTGACATAGTTTTAATAAGGTTTAAAAGCTTTATATAGGTTTTATAAAGATTTTTACATTATCACATAGAATGGTTTATGAAAGATTCTTGTAAATTGACTTAAAAATTCTATTTAGAATTCAAAAAATACATCACATATACATCATTTGCTTTTAGTCTACAGTAATCTGTATTTATTGTTATAGTATTTGTTTTGCAATGTTTGCATCGATTGTTCTAGTTGATTTATTAAATTGAAGTATGCAAAGAAATTAGGAAAGCACACTCAATTTAGTTCGAATGAATATAGCAATTTACAAATTTGTAATAATAGAGTATTATTTTGATACAAACCTCAATATTGACGAAATAAAATAGGGGGGAATTTATGGATATTGTAAAATTACAAAAAATTGCTAAAGATTTTGTCGAAAATGATCCTGATAATATTGTTTCAGAAATTATTGCAATTTCGCCTAAGGTAATTGGGCTTAAAATGTATGAGCCTCCTATTTTTGCAGTGGGAAATGCACTTGATGAAGCTTTTATTAATCTAAAGAAACCTAATGTTGTTGGCGAACATTTTCTGTTACCAACTGATTGGATGTCAACTGCAAAATCAGTTATTAGTTTATTTATCCCTTTTACTGATGAAGTTAAAAAAAGTAATATAGAAAACATTGAAGACCCAAGTGATGAATGGCTCCATGCAAGAATTGAAGGACAGGCTTTTATAAATAAACTTCTTAAAAAACTTCAAAGCGAAATTCAAAACGCAGGATTTCAATGTGTTATTCCATCGCTTGATAACACATTCAAGAGCACTATAAATGAAGATTTAAATGTTTTCACAAGTAATTGGTCAGAACGGCATGTTGCTTATGTTTGCGGACTAGGAACATTTGGCTTATCTAAAGGATTAATAACCGAAAAAGGAATTGCAGGTCGAATGGGAAGTTTGATTACTGATATGCCTTTGGTAACAAGTGTTCGAAAATATAACGATATATATGAGTATTGTACAATGTGCGGGGAATGCATAAAAAATTGCCCGGTTAATGCAATATCATTTGAGAATGGGAAAAACCACGTTCTATGCTCTGCTTTTTTGGATGATGTTTTAGAAAAGCATAAACCTAGATATGGCTGTGGGAAATGTCAGGTTGGAGGCCCATGCTCAAGTTCAATACCAAAATACTAACTTATATATTTTAAAAGGGAAATATTCAGACATAATTAAATTGCATATACTGCAAAACTATTAATAAACCGCCTAATTTAACTTGGCAGTGATATAAAATTATAAAATGTAAGGAGTTTTCAAATGGATTATTTTTCGATACCAGGAATTTCGGATAACGTTGCAAAAATTGCGTTTGGAGCAGGAAATGTAGACTTTGAACATCGTGAAGAAAATGAGAGGATGCTGCAAAGTTATCTTGATAAGGGTGGCAACCTATTTGACACAGCAAACATATATGGTAAATGGCTTGAATCAGGCAGTAACGAAAGTGAAATCATTCTGGGTGAATGCTTTAACAGACTAATAAATGTCGAAAACAGAATAAAAAGAGAAGAAATAGTTATAAGCACAAAAGGCGGACATCCAAATCTTGCCGCTATGAATACCCCAAGAGTTTCCGAGCATGAATTAAGAGTTGATCTTGATGAATCTTTAGTGGCATTAAAAACTGATTATATTGATATTTACTGGCTTCACAGAGACGCACCAGGACTACCTGTTGATGAGGTCCTTTATCCAATCCTTAAGTTGATTAATGAAGGGTTAGTAATAAAATTTGGGTTATCTAATTGGACCACTGAAAGAATAAGATTGGCGCAGAAATTTTTGGAGGACTGCGGGTCACATTCGCTTTTTGGAATTCAAAACAGGTGGAGTTATGCTAAGATGAATCTTGAGGGCACTGAAGATATTACATTGGTTCCAATGACGAGTGAAGAGTATAGATGGCATTTAGAAACTGGATTAGCAGCAATGCCTTATTCAGGAATGGCGAAAGGTTATTTTACTAAATTGTTTGAAAATGGTAAAAATAATGTTAATGAAAAATTGTTGAAATATTATGATAATCCTTTAAATGACTCGCGGATGAAAGCGCTAGTATCTATTTCCGATGAAATTGACCGACCAGTCTCACAAATTTCTCTGGCATTTTTATTAAACCAACCATTTAATGTGTTTCCCATTGTCAGATTTGGAAAAGAATCTCAGTTAGATGATGCAATTGAAGCGACTAATATTAAATTGGCCGAACGTCAAATGAATATATTGAGGCAAGGTGTTGAGTTTTAATAATTTTGAATTTACTCATGAAGAGATTTATTTTTACTGAATATAGCAAATTAATAAAAAGTCATGATTTTCATTAAAGTGTTTACTTTATCTATTTCAATATACTTGCTTTAATACTTATTACTTATTACTTATTACTTCATTACTTCATTACTTCATTACTTTATTACTTTATTACTTTATTGCTTTATTGCTTTATTGCTTTATTACTTTATTACTTTATTACTTTATTACTTTATTACTTTATTGCTTTATTGCTTTATTGCTTTATTGCTTTATTGCTTTATTCCTTCATTACTTTATTGCTTTATTGCTGCATTGCTTTATTGCTTTATTGCTTTATTGCTTTATTGCTTTATTGCTTTATTGCTTTATTGCTTTATTGCTTTATTGCTTGCGAAGTGGTTAAATTTTAATCATTTGGTGCGAATATTTTATTACAAGGTGTCGAGTACTATTTTAATCGAATATATGATAAAATTAGAAACGAGTTTTGAAGATGTTCAATAATCTTTTTTAATGGATTGTAAAATTAATCTTGATTAATAGATATTGTTTAGCTCTTGATTGTTGAATTTAATTAACCTGTAGGAGGTTTTAATGCTGGATTACAAATTAGAAATTGCTAAAGCAATAAACAAAAACGTAGATATGGAGATTGATCAAATTTATTCAATGATTGAAATTCCTCCACAAACTTCAATGGGCGATTATGCATTCCCTTGCTTCCAATTATCAAAGACATTACGAAAGGCGCCAGTGCAAATAGCTGCTGACCTTGCAGGCAAAATGGAGAAATTAAGTTTTCTTAAAGAGATTCAACAAAACAGTGGATTTTTGAATTTTTTCATTGAGCCATCTGCTTTTATATACGAAACAACAAAACAGACAATTATTGAAGGCGACAGACTTGGTTCTTCAAATGAAGGTAATGGAAAGACAGTCCTTGTTGAATATTCATCACCAAACATTGCTAAACCATTTCATGTAGGACATGCTTTTACAACAATTATAGGCAATGCGCTTTATAGAATTTATGACCATTTAGGCTATAAAACTGTTAGACTTAATCATCTTGGCGATTATGGTACACAATTCGGAAAACTTATTAGCGCTTATAAACAGTGGGGGAATGAAGCAGACCTTGAAGAGCACCCAATAAAGGAGCTTTTAAGGATTTATGTTAAATTCCATGATGAAGCAAAAGAAAATCCGGATTTGGAAACTGAAGCGAGATTGCATTTTAAAAATCTTGAAGATGGAAAACCTGAAGAAATTGCACTTTGGGAGAGATTCCGTGACTTAAGCCTTAAAGAATTTTCAATTATTTATAAACGTCTAGGCGTTGAGTTTGATGATTTAAATGGCGAGAGCTTTTATAGTGATAAGATTCCTGAAATTGTTAATATCCTTAAAGATAAGAATTTGCTTGTAGAAAGTGATGGCGCTCAGGTTGTAATGCTCGAGGATTATAATCTACCACCTTGCATTATTCTTAAATCTGATGGTACAACTATTTATGCCTCGCGTGATGTAGCTGCTGTATTATATAGAATTCGTAATTATAATTTTTACAAAAATATTTATGTTGTTGGGAATCCTCAGGCACTTCATTTCAGACAGGTTTTTGCAGTTGCCGAGAAAATGGGACTTGAAGATGCGAAAAATTGCATTCACGTTGGTTTTGGACTTGTTAAATTCGCAAACATGAAATTCTCAACAAGAGAAGGAAATATAATCCTATTAGAAGATTTACTTAATGAGTGTGTTGCTAAAACTCTTGAAATAATAAGAAAAAATCAAGAAGAACGTTGCACGGATATGAATGAAGAAGAAATGCTTGATGTTGCAGAGAAAGTTGGGCTAGCTGCTGTCATATATACATTCTGTAAAAATGGCAGAGACCGTGATATCGTGTTTTCATGGGATGAGATGCTTGACTTTGAAGGCGATTCTGCACCATATGTTCTTTACACTTACGCACGTTGCCAAAGCATTATCAGGAAAGCAAATGCACTTAATATCGATTATGCTAAATTGAACATGGATGTTTTTGCTAATGTTGGCAATGACGATGAATTTATGCTTGCCAAATTGATTGCAGGTCTTGGTGAAAGTGTTCGGAAGGCTGCTGAATCTAATGAGCCTTTCATGCTTGTTCGTCAGATAACTTCAATTGCAAGAACTTTTAACAAATTTTATAACAACTCTCCAATTATGAATAATCAAGATGAAAATCTCAAGAAAGCAAGACTTGCTTTATGCAACGCTACAACAATAGCAATTAAAACAGGATTACAAATGCTAGGGATTCAAACTGTCGAGAGAATGTGATCGTAGTTAATCATTAATTTTATAGGCATATTCCTTTAGAAGTCGTGTGAATATCATATAATTTTCGAGTGAGACATCTGGAGGCGTCTGGTGATCAACACCAGCAATAAAACCGCCCATTTTGATGGCAGGTAATAATCGTTCAAATTCCTTGCGCATTGCTTCTTCACCGAATTTCATTACCATTTTATCGTATGCACCAATGAATAAAAATTCCGGGAAATTTTTCTTTAATGATAGCACGTCGACACCAGCTTGTCTCTCAAGCGGAAGTAACCCATCCGCTCCAGCTTCGATTAACCAAGGTATCATTTCAGTTACATCACCGTCAGAATCAATTATTACCTTGATTCCTTTCTTTTTAAACGCAGGAATTACTTGTTTGTAATAAGGAAGTATGAACTCATCAAATAAATCTTTTGAAAGCATTGGTCCGTGATTATAAGACATATCTTCTGCAAATGTCATAAAGTCTGGAACATGGATTTCGCAAATTGAATCAAGTGTGGATAAAATAAAATCTACAAGGTCCTGATTAATGCGATGTATAAGTTCTGGCTGATCGTAAAACGCATAGAAATGATTCTCAATACCAAATAATGTTCTAGGATACCAGAAGAATCCTTCATATGTAATCCAAGAAGCCATTTCACCTCTTTCGTGTCTTTCTTTATAAGAATCAAACTGCGGTTTTACTCTTTGTGCAACATCCGCTGGGTATAAAGAAGGCTTAATTCTTTCATAATCTTTTTCGCCCAAAATAACCGGATCTCCGTAATGTGCAGGGTTGGGATAATTTTCTGTTTTTATTGGTATGCCTATTTGTTGAAGTAAATCAAGCCCAAGCTTTTGACCGACTTCGCCGTATTGAAGATTATCAATATTTAGACCCTCACTAATCCATCTGTCAATTGTAAGATTCCAGAAAGGTGCCCATTCATACATTGGCATTCTGTCAACTTTTTCGAAATTCATGATTTTCTTAAAACGTTCACGATTTGTAAGTTCTTTTGAAATTTCCATTATATTCCTCTTTTCGCCTTTTAATTAATGATTTAAGTCAAATTTAATAGCAGGTTTTGATTTGCAATGTTATAATAATCCTAAATTGCTTATATTTAAAGGGGCATATTGTTCATGTAAGGGTGACAATCTATGCATGAAATTACGTTATAAATATTTTCAAGGAGATTTTAAAGTGACTCAGATAGCAAGTTATGAAATACCTTTGTGTGATTCAAGGACAAGAGCGAATTTTTATACCAATCTTGTAAGATTTAATGAACGAATTGAAGTACATTCTCATAATTATGTTGAAATCGCATTTGTTGAAGATGGAAGTGGTGTTCAGCAAATTGGTGATGAGGCAAGGCCTTGTGTTAAAGGTGATCTTTTTCTTATTAATTCTGAAATTAAGCATGGTTTTCAGCCTGACGAGGGAACATTTTTGACGATAAGAAACTGCATCTTTTTGCCAGATTTTTTTGATTGTAGCCTAATAGGAAATAAAAGTTTTCAAACATTGTCAAACGGATTTCTTTTTAGGCCATTTTTGATTGACAATAGAAATCAATTTGTAGAAATTCATGTAATTGATGATAAGTTCGATAAAATTCGGTCATTGTATGAAGAAATTCATAGTGAATATGAGGCCGCCCAATCAGGATACCTTGAATTAATCCGTGCATATATGATTGAGTTACTGATTTTTATATTGCGTAACCTCGAAAGTGTTTCAATTGAAAAGGGGTATTCCGATGAAACCTCAAAAATCAATCTTATGATAACCAAGAAAGTATTATCATATATTTATGAGCATTTTAGCGATGACGTTACTATTGATGAGCTATCTATGCTTGCATTTTTGAGTCATGCTCAATTTTGCAGAGTTTTCAAAAAATCAACAAGTTATACTGTTAAAGAATTTATGCAAAAAATACGTATTGAAGTTGCATGCAAACTTTTGAATAACAGGGAGCTGACTATTGCTAATATTGCAAATTCTGTAGGATATCAAGATATTAAGTATTTTTCAAAAGTTTTCCGAAAAATAATTGGCAAAACTCCTTCAAGTTTTCGAGAAGAGATAAGAAAAGTATAAATTGTTGGGCGATATAACAAATAAAAATGACTATCACGTTAGCTCAGTAGGAATCGAAATTCCATTCAAATATTGAAACTCCATTCAAATATTGAAATTCCATTCAAATTTTGATTTAATGGAGCAAATTCGATCTTGTAAATAAATTATATCAAAACTATATCTAAAGGAGATAGTTTATAGAATGAGATAAGTATTTAGAGCGACATAGGGATGAATATTTGCAGTAAACTTAAAGACTTCGAAAAAATGCTGTATTTTTAATCGAAAAGTTCATATAATAAGAACATTGTTAATTAAATTATAAATAGAGAGGATGATTAATTCAATCAGATTTGACAGAATTAATCTTTGAATAATAGTGATTAAGAAACCACTTCCAATAAAATTTACTCAAAACATGAAACCACTTCCAATAAAATTTACTCAAAACATGAAAACGCTTTTTGATGAATATCTCACAAACGAAGATTATGATTTATTTATACAATCATTTTCGGATCAAACACATAGAGGGATAAGATTTAATTCACTTAAAATTTCCGAAAGGGATGAATTTTTGGATCTTCTTAAACAGATGTATAAGGATTTTGGATTGCCGGCTTCATTTGAGCCAGTTTTATGGTCTGATGACGGTTTCTATTTAGAAGGAGAGTTTTTCCCGGGGAGACATTTTTTATACAACACAGGCATTTTCTATATTCAAGAACCATCTGCTATGTTGCCGGCTTTTGTCCTGAATGCAAAACCTAAAGAAATAATTCTTGATTTATGTGCAGCACCTGGCGGAAAGACTGTAAAGATTGCTGCTGATATGAAGGGCGAAGGCATTTTGTTTTCAAATGATATTAACGAAACACGGGTTAAAGCACTTGTGAGAAACGTTGAATTGATGGGCTGTACTAACTGCGTTGTCCTCAATGAGTCGCCAGAGCACCTTGCAATGCAAATGCCTGGGTATTTTGATAAGATACTGCTTGATGCTCCTTGCTCGGGTGAAGGCATGTTTAGGAGAGATTCCGATGCCATAATGAGTTGGGAAAACTTCGGGAATGACGCATGTGTAAAGATGCAAAGAGAAATATTACATCATGTTGATAAATTGCTTAAACCAGGAGGTGTATTGGTTTATTCGACATGCACTTTTTCAACACTAGAGAATGAAGAAATGATCAAATGGTTTTGCTTGGAATATCCGTGGTTTGAAGTTGTACCAATAACAAATTTGAAAGGTGTGGACCATGGATTATCAATAGATTTGCAAATAAAAGGTACAGCGAGAATATTTCCACATTATTCAAAAGGTGAGGGGCATTTTTGTGCAAAACTTTTTAAAAATCCACTACCTGAATCTTTAAGTGATAAAATTGAATCTGAAAATGCTGAATTTGTAAAAAATTCACCAAAAGCAAGTGCTATAAACATTTATACAAAAACAATTAGAAACAATCGAACTAAAAATGATAAATCACAGGAAAAATATCAAAATAAAGTACCAATTGATTTTAACAAAGAACAATTCATTAATGCCTTTATCACTTTTTCTAATGATGTGCTTACATCAGAATGTGTAGATAAAGTATTATTTTCATGCAATCAGCATTTACAAATAATTAGTGGGCATGTTTATACTTTACCACAAGAAATACCAGCATTGAATACACTTAAAATAGCAAAAAAAGGTCTTTATTTAGGCGAATTAAAGTCCGCAAAATCAAAAATTATATTCGAGCCATCTCACTCGTTTTTACTTAGCAGAACAAGAACCGACTTGAAAAATTCGCTATCTTTTGATGCGTCTGACCCGATTTTGTTGAAATATTTAAAGGGTGAAACAATATCTTGTCAAATTCCCGATTCGTTATTCGCTAATTCATATATTCCAATTTGCGTACAGGGTTTTCCAGTTGGTTGGGGTAAAATTATGGAATCTGACATGATTAAAAATTTGTACCCACAAGGATGGAGGAAAAATTGAAATGAAAAGTAAGCAATTAGAGCAAATTAAGAATCTTTTAAATATTTTTGAAGAAAAAATTATAAATCCGAAAGAACTTACGGCTATAAAAGTTGCGTTGATATCAGGTAAAAATAAACACCCTATAGAAATATCAATTAAAGAAAATGATGGAAATTACATTTATAACATGTTTTTTATCGGGAAAAGTAAATTAGTTAATTCAGAAAAATTTATTGAAACATTAATTAATCAAATTAGTCTATATGACGGTGTAGAGATTTCTTTTTATGAGCGAGGCGGAGGGAAAAGAATAATTGCAGACGATAGAAATGTCAAAATAACTAACATTGAGGCGCTTTCAACGAATTCCTTTACAAAGGAAACTGTTAATAATACTCATTTAAATCAAGGTGTTTCCGAAAAACGTGATTACTACATAAGAATTGATGAAGCAAATGAACTTCTTAAAGCAATTGGAATTCTTGACGAGAAAAATAAAGTCCGAAACAATACAATCAGAAAATACAATCAGATTGATAGATTTGTTGAACTTGCTGACCCACTACTACAGGAATTTATAAAAAGAGGCGAAACAATTAAAATTCTTGACTGTGCTTGCGGTAAATCCTACCTTTCATTTGTTTTGAATTATTATATTAAGGAAAAACTTGGGCATCCATGCGAATTTCTTGGACTTGACTGGACGGAATCAGTAATTTCATCTTCAAAGGAACTAGCAGCCAAATTGCAATACAGAAATATGAATTTTATACAATGCGATTTGTCTCAATACGCTCCTTTATCTTTTATACCAACTATATGTATGAGTTTACATGCATGTGATACCGCAACGGATCTTGCAATTTACACAGGAATTATGTGTAAAGCAAAAGCAATTTTATGTGTGCCATGCTGCCAAAAAGAACTTTTAACAAGTAAATATTCGATTCCTGCGCTTGAAAAAAATATTCTAAAACATGGACTCCTTAAAGCAAGATTTTCTGATCTTATGACTGATGCTATGCGGGTTTTAGTGATGGAAGCATTTGGATATGAAACGACAGTAATTGAATATATTTCACCACTTGATTCGCCCAAAAACATCATGATAAAAGGTAGGTTTACTGGGAAAAAAAATGATTCATCAGAAAAAGAATATAAAGAGATTAAAAAACAATTTGGTTGCGAAATTATGCTTGGAAAGATGTTGGGGATGTAAATATGAATAAATTCAGATTCTGAAAAAATTACTGGTATGGCAGTACCAGCGCCATACTTACCGTCTGCGACGGTAACAAAATTTATATGAAAGGATGATGATTTATCGATTGCATTTTATGCTGAATAAATCATGGATATAAAATGGATTTTATAGTTGCAACAAAAAACAAAAATAAAATAGTGGAAATTAGAGAAATTTTGAAAGATTTCAAGTTTAATGTAATTTCAATGGAAGATGCCGGATTCGATGATGATATTATTGAAGATGGAGCAACATTTGAAGAAAACGCTTTGATTAAAGCGCGGGCGATTCACAAGAAAATAAACGGGTTTGTTATGGCGGATGACTCAGGTCTTTCAATAAATGCACTTGGAGGTGCTCCTGGTATTTATTCTGCAAGATTTGCAGGAGAGAATGCCTCATATGATTTTAAAATTAAGAAAATTTGGGAAATGTTAGATGAAATAAAAGCAACAGACAGATCTGCAAGTTTTATTTGTGCTATTGCAGTTGTTATGACTGATGGATCGGAATTTACTGTACGTGGCGAATGTCATGGGCAAATTTATACAAAAATAGAAGGCTATAATGGATTTGGTTACGATCCTGTCTTTTTTATGCCTGAATACAATATGACAACTGCTATGATGCCACCTTCAATGAAGAACGAGATAAGCCACCGAGGTATCGCTTTAAAGAAAATGATTGACGTTTTAGAAAAGAAGTTAGGAGATAATTTATCTGAAATATGAAATATTTATAAAAATTAGGGCTGATAAATTTTATAAATCTTCAAATATAATATAATTTGTATAAATCTTCAAATATAATATAATTTGTATAAATCTTCAAATATAATATAATTTGTATTAATCTTCAAATATAATATAATTTGTATTAATCTTCAAATATAATATAATTTGTATTAATCTTCAAATATAATATTGACGGTTTAATCTGTTCATGTTATATTATCTCACACGCACATATGTGCACGATGTGTGGACACTAGCAGTTACAAGTTAATATTATTACATGTTTTTAGCTAACATTAGGGTAAAGGGGAATCAATGGCAGAAAGTGAATATTTCCTAGTAAAATCAGATGTTCTTCCTGAAGTTTTTCAAAAAGTAATAGACGTCAAAAGAATTCTAAGTTCCGGCAAAGCATCTTCAGTTAATGAAGCTGTAAATCTTGCAGGGTTAAGTAGAAGTGCATACTATAAATACAAAGATGCTGTTCTTCCTTTTTATGAAACTTCCCGTGGAAAGCTTGTCACAATTATTTTTGTTGTTGAAGATTTTCCAGGGATATTATCTGGAATTATCAATTGCATGGCAAATGCTAAAGCTAATATCCTTACAATTAATCAGAATATACCAATTAATGGGCTAGCAGACGTATCAATTGTTTTTGAGACAAATAAAATGTTAAAGCAGCTTGAAGAATTAATACAGGAATTAGGCAAAATACCAGGGGTTAGAACTCACAGGATTCTTGCGAGAGAATAGTCAACAAATAATAGTAATAATTAATATTTAAAAATGGAAAAATATATATTGTAAAAACGCATAATATTGAAAAGTTTAAATAGTAAAGAATTATATTATGTAGGGGGCATTAAATTATTTACAATTATCAAAGATGATAAAATCTGAATAAATTTAGATTCTTCAAAAATTACTCGCGGCTACGGTAACGAAAGATAAAAAGTAAAGTAGATAAAAAGTAAAATAGATAAAACGATAACAAAGATTAAAAAAATAACAGAAAATTTTGTAGTGAGGTAGTTATGGGCAACAATATAGCAATTTTTGGATTTGGAATTGTTGGTTCTGGTGTAGCAGAATTATGCAAGATGAATAATGAGTCAATTTCAAAGAAACTTGGACAGGAAATTAAAATTAAGAAAATAGTTGATATTCGCGATTTTCCTGATTCACCATGGGCATCATGCTTTACTAAAAATGCAGAGGATGTTTTTTTGGATCCAGAAATCAAAGTTGTTGTTGAAACAATCGGAGGTATTGGAATTGCTTATGAATTTACAAAAAGAGCACTTGAATCTGGGAAAAGTGTTGTTACATCAAATAAGGAATTGGTTGCAACTCATGGACCAGAGTTATTAGCACTAGCATATAAAAACAAGTTAAGTTACTCATTTGAAGCAAGTGTAGGCGGGGGGATTCCGATTGTCAGACCATTGAATAAGTGCTTGTCTGCAAATCAGGTAGAGTCTATTTATGGAATATTGAACGGAACAACTAATTATATACTAACAAAAATGAAAAAAGATAAAATATCTTTTGATACTGCACTTAAACAAGCCCAGGAACACGGATATGCTGAACAAAACCCAACTTCAGATGTTGAAGGTCATGATACATGCAGAAAAATTGCAATACTTTCAAGCATTGCAACAGGGGAATTTATCGATTATCATAAAATTTATACCGAAGGTATAACAAAGATAACCGACAGAGATATCGCATATGCTGACACAATGAATTGTAAAATCAAACTTATTGCTATGGCAAAAAAAGATTCTGAAAGTGTAATTGAACTTAGTGTTTCTCCTGCATTTATTTCAGTAGAAAATCCTTTAGCAGTTGCGGATGATGTGTTTAATGCGATTTTAGTTGAGGGAAATGCATTAGGACCTGCAATGTTTTATGGTAAAGGTGCGGGTAAACTTGCGACAGCAAGTGCAGTTGTGGCCGATGTAATTGAAGCTATTCTGCACATAAATTTGACACCTCACAGAATGCTTTGGTCAACATCAGAAACAATTAAAATAAAAAACCACGATGAATGTCTTGTTAAGGTATTTATGCGTTTGACCGATGAAGAGGAGTCACGTGAAATTCTTGAGCAACTTGAAGATTATGCAGATGTCACTATTTTGCGTAAAAAATACGATGGTGAAATTGCTGTTATGGTTGGCGCGAAAACCCCAATAATAGAGAAAGACCTAGCAAAAATTATTGATTATAAAGCATCGTGTTTATCAATGATTAGAGTTTTAGCATGAATAAAAAGAGAGAAATGATTAACAATTCGAGAACTAATTTGAGTAAAAGAAATCAAATAACTAGAAAAAATAAAAATAATAGTATAAGCGTCTATGTATATGGGGCAATTGTATTATTTTGGATGACGCTTATTTTCTTTTTTTCATCACAGGACGCAACACAATCCGGAGATTCAAGTTCTGAATTAACACACGTTGTTCTTGATGCGCTTACCCAGTTAGGTATAATTTGTGCGTGTAACATTTCACCAGCTGAGTTTACAAGAGCAGAAGGAATTATTCGTACTTTAGCACATTTTTTTGAATATTTTGCTTTTAGTATTATTACATATCAATTCATAAGAAGCATTATTTCGAATAAATCAGTAAAAAATCTACTACTTCCATTACTTATCTGTATGACTTATGCTTTAAGTGATGAAATACATCAATATTTTGTTCCTGGGCGCGCAATGGATATTATGGATTGGATTGTTGATTCTTCTGGGATATTAATAGCATCCTTAATAATGTTTTTATTTCATAAGGCTAGACGTAATATTGAACAGTAATATAAACATATGAATACATAATAATTAAAAGCATACAAAAAATGAACCAAGTCATAAAACCTAGTTCATTTGTACAATCCCAATGTTACAAAACAAATATTAATTAATATCTGTTATCGTAACCGCCTTGTGAACGTCTTGAATTCTTGCGAGCTTTACGACAATCAGGGCAACGAGTTGGTTCATTCTCGAACCCTTTCTCCTTGTAGAATGCTTGCTCGCCTTCTGTGAAAGCAAACTCAGCTCCGCAATCTTTGCAGATGATCATTTTGTCTGGCATAGTCATGTACCTCCTTAAAATAATCGGATTATTGGTTGAATGACAGGGATTTCGTGGCAATAAGGAGGACTGACCTCTTTAGAGTAGAAATAGTCGTCTGTAAACAATCTATCCGTTGAATTAATTGTACCATACATGATATACTAATACAATAGTATTTGTAATTTCCACTACTAAACTAGTTCTATTTACAAAAAAATATGTGTAAATTTTAATAATTACTATAAAATATTGCATATTTACGCAAAATAGTCTATTTTATTATAGAGAACAATTAAAGAAAAGGAGAGTTTCATGAAATTAATCGATTGTATTTCATTATTAAATGCAAAATTATTAGTGCCAGTAGAAGATATGGAAATTGAAATAAGAGTTGCCTGTGGTGCTGATTTAATGAGCGATGTTATGGCTTTTGCCTGTTCATCTAACGAAATGATGTTAACAGGACTTGTAAATCCTCAGACAATAAGAACTGCAGAAATGATGGATGTAAAAGCTGTTGTTTTTGTAAGAGGGAAAATGCCTGATGCAAATATGTGCGAACTTGCAAAGCAAAAATCAATATGTCTTTTATCAACTCCACTACCAATGTTTACGACATGTGGTAGGCTTTATTCTGCAGGAGTAAAAGGGAAAGGGGAAAACTGACTTGGAAAACTTATGCCTTGAATTTCCAATACGTGGAAGTGACTTCATCAATGCAGGTGAAGCGTCAAGCGGTATGAAAAAAGCACTTACTAGACTTGGTGTTGACCCTGCATCAATTAAAAGAGCCGCAATTGCAATGTACGAAGCAGAAATTAATGCAGTTATTCATGCAGGTGGTGGTGATGCAAATATTAGTATTTTCTATGACCATATTGTAATTAAAATTAAGGATAATGGACCTGGAATACCTGACATCGAACTTGCAATGAAGGAAGGCTGGTCAACTGCCCCTGACTCTGCAAGAGAAATGGGATTTGGAGCGGGAATGGGATTACCAAATATAAAAAAACATTCTGATTCTATGAATATTGAAACAGAAATTTGTAAGGGCACAACTATTACGATCATTATAAATTTTAAAAAATAGAATTTTTAATGAATTCAGCAAAATTGTTAAATAATAAGAAATAATTTAATAAATTTATTCTATTAAAAATAGTAGAATAATATTAGGGGAAATTTATACAAAACTGTATAAGTAAATCTTAATTATGAAATTGTTCAAAGCCAACCGGATGCAAGGATTGGATCGGGCACTTTGGAAGAATGAGACTGAGGAACGATTTGTGGAAGAATTAAAGCATACACATTCAGTTAAATTAAATATTGAAAAATGTGTCGGATGTACAAATTGTATTAAAAGATGCCCGACGCAGGCAATCAGGGTTCGTGATGGGGTTGCTCATATATCAGAGGGTAGATGTATTGATTGTGGAGAATGTATTCGTTCCTGTCCACATCACGCCAAAAGTGCAGTCACAGATCCTATGGAAATGACTTTAACTTACAAATTCAAGGTTGCTTTGGTAGCTCCTTCATTATATGCGCAGTTTGGTCCACCTGCAACAAGAAAAAGTGTCCTTGCAGCGATTAAAAACATTGGGTTTGATGATGTTTTTGAAGTTGCAATCGGTGCAGATATTATAACGTCGGCTTCTGTTAAAGAGCTGAAAGAAAACATATCTCATATTGATAAACCAATCATTTCATCTGCATGCCCTGTTGTAGTAAGACTAATCCAGATGAAATATCCAGGACTTATTGATAATCTTCTTCCATATGACTCTCCTATGGAAATTACAGCAGATTATGCAAGAAATGAAGTTTCAACAAAAATGAATATCCCGAGAAATGAAATAGGAATATTTTTTATTTCTCCATGCCCTGCAAAAAGAACGGCTGTAAGAATACCATACGGCGAAGAAAAATCAGGGGTTGATGGAGTTATTGCTATTTCGGATGCATATCCTTTGATTTTGTCAAAACTCGAAAAAATGGACCTTTCAATTAAAAATTCTTTTGAACAAAGACCTGTGGCAGCTTGTGAAGGGATAAGATGGGCAAGTATCGGTGGAGAATCTGTCGCGTTAAATACCGATAGGTTTCTTGCAGTTGATGGTATACACAATGTTATTGATATTCTTGAAGAAATAGAAAATGAGCGTCTTAGGGATGTTGATTTTATCGAAGCAAATTCATGTATTGGGGGGTGTATAGGTGGACCTCTTACTGTGGCCAATAGATATTCTGCTAAAACAAGGCTTTCAAAATATGTTGATGCTGCGCGGCTTAATAAAATTAACAACCCCGAATCTGTATTTAAAACTGATAGTCATAATGCAAAGAAATGGTCAGTCCCTCTGTCTGGGAATGAAGCACTTAAGCTTGACAAGGATATTTCTGTTGCTCTAAAAAAGTATGAAACAATGCGTGACATAGAAAAAACATTGCCCGGCCTTGATTGCGGCGCATGCGGTGCACCTGATTGTGCAGCTCTTGCTGAGGACATAGTAAGGGGAGAAGCGACCGAAACTGATTGCATATTTAAATTAAAAGAAAGAATCAGAAGTGTTGCAGTTGAAATGTCACTGCTTGAATCTGCTATGTCTAAGCATACCGGAGCAATTAAAGAGATACCTGAAAACTAAGTTTTTTTAGATTTCAATTATGAGAGGAGAGCATAATCAGGTGGATATTGATTATGCGGATGATAGATGACAACAAAGGAAATTTTGATATGTATAAATGCAAAAGTACTTTGTGGAGAAAATTTGCTAAATAGAAAAGTTTGTGAAGGATATGCAGGAGATATGCTTAGTTGGGTAATGTCACACCTTCATAATGACCAGGCATGGTTTACTATTCTTAACAGTATAAACGTAATTGCGGTAGCAACTTTGACGGATTGTCCTTGTGTAATTTTAACTGAAAGTGTTGTAATGGAAGAAGATGTCCTTAAAATGGCAATAGAGAAAGACGTGGTTGTTTTAAGCACTTTTCTTTCTACTTATGAGGCATGCGCTGCTTTGTCAACTTTTTTGGGTAAAAACAAATGATTTTATCATGTGATCTGCATATACACACTGCAATTTCACCTTGTTCGGAAAGTGATATGACTCCAGGAAATATTGTTGCGATGTCTAAACTAAAAGGACTAGACGTTATTGCAATAACAGACCATCAAAGTTGCGGTAACGTGTCTTCTGCAATGAAGATTTCTAAGGCCTTCGGAATTATCGTAATTCCAGGAATGGAACTTGAAACATCAGAAGAGATTCATCTTGTGTGTCTTTTTACAACATTGGCTAATGCGCTTAAATTTGAGAAAATCATTAAATCAAGAATGCCGAATATAAAAAATAGAGAAGATATCTTCGGGGAACAATGGTATTATGATGAAAACGATGAAAAGCTAACGAAAGAAGAAAATCTTTTACTTGTACCATCCGATATTTCATATGAAGAAGCTTTTTTATTTGTAAGAGAAAATAGTGGTATTTGCTATCCGGCTCATATTGACAGGGAATCATATAGCGTTCTAAAAACATTTGGCGAAATACCTAATGATAGTTTTTTAAATATTGCGGAAATATCTGCAAAATGCAACGAAAATGAATTTCGCGCATCTCATCCTGAACTTTCCGGATATGTATTTATACGTTCAAGCGATGCTCATTCGTTAGGTGCAATACTTGAACAAGGGATGATGGTGGAAATTGCACAATTAGACGAAGATGAAAAGACTATTTCCCATATTTTTAAAGCATTGCGCCATTAGTGCATGAGTGATATAATTTGTTCGCAGGAATTGAAGAAATTAAAATTTTTGCAAACTAAGAATAATGATCAATGTTGACAGGAGGATTTTACGAGAGATATTTCCTTACACTTGTTGGATATAATTCAGAATTCAGTGAAAGCGGGAGCAACATCCATTAAAGTTTCACTCGAAGTAGAGGCTACATTGGATGTTTTTTCGATTATTGTTTCCGATAACGGCTGTGGTATGGATAAGGGTTTTTTAAATAAAGTTATGGATCCTTTTACAACTTCACGAACAACAAGGACTGTAGGATTAGGAATTCCATTACTTAAGGAAGCTTGTGAAATTACTGGCGGCAGTTTAGAGATATTTTCAGAAAAGGGAAAAGGAACAAAGCTTGAAGCGAAATTTATACTTTCAAGCATTGACAGAATCCCAATTGGGAATATAGGTGATACATTTTTTGGTTTGATTTTAGACAGAGCTGATATGAATTATGTGTTAGAATTCAAGTGTAAAGACAAAGAATTTGTACTTGACCTTGAAGAAATCAGGAATCATCTTGGAGACGTTCCACTTAATGAATTTAGCGTGTGTACTTGGATTAAAGAATCGATTGAAGAAGAGAAAAATAGTATTTTTGGAGGTATTTTAAATGAAATCATTAGCTGAACTGGACGCAATTCGCGCGAAGGCAAAAAATGACATGGCTGCAAGAAATGAAGCCGGTGCCAGAAGAATAGTTGTTGGTATGGCAACATGTGGAATCGCAGCAGGAGCAAGACCGGTTATGAATACTCTTGTTGAAGAACTTCGCACCAGAAACATAAATGATGTGGCCGTTACAATGACTGGATGTATTGGTGTTTGCAGACTTGAACCAATAATTGAAGTCTATGAAGCAAATGGAGACAAAATTACCTACGTCAAAATGGATGAATCAAGAGCAAAAAGAGTTATTTCTGAACATATAGTTAATGGGCAAATATGTAAAGACATTATGATAGGTGCTTACGAGAAATAACAATAGGAATATTATAGTTTCGATTTGTCAGGCATTTGTTTATTATGACAAGAAACTTTACGAAGTATTTGCTTTGTAAAGTTTTGTTTATTAAAATGGAAGGGTCAGTAGTTGGTGAAATAATTGATAATCGCATTTGATTCTCTGAAATTTTATAAATTAAAAAATGAGAACACAGCAAGAATATTGTTTCTTATTGTGTACGCAATTTTTCTTGTGACAGACATATTTCCAGTTGGGCAACCAATTAGTGCGGATGACATTAACAAATTAATGCAAGGTGACACACAGGCTTTGCCAGCATTATTTAAAGTCGGAAATATTCTATATTTTGCATCGCAACTTTTAATATTTCTGATAACTTCATTTATTGGTCTTATTTATGCAAATTGCTATATTATGCAGCACGAATCTTTCCCAAGCAAGAAAGCAGTTGTATCCGCATTGCGCGCTTTACCTAAATTACTTGGTTTTTTGATTCTTTTAATTGCACCACTAGCTTTGAGCAGTATATTTGCTTTTATACCAATGATTTTCCTGGTTTATGCGTTATTCTTTGTTCCTCTGCTTATTATGGAAAGCAAAAAAAGTATTGTAGAATCAATTATTGCAAGTTTTAAAGCGACAAAAGGTATTAAGTTTAATATATTTATAACTCAGATGATGATTTACTTCATAATGAATTTGCCGATATCGCTATTTAGTTCTGCATTTTATTATGTTGGTGCATCGAATACGCTTTCTGAATATCTGGTATTATCATTTTTAAGAGCAGCTTATGTATTAATGGGCGGAAGACTGGCTGGTAATTTTTACTTACTCGTATTTAAAAATGAAGAGAAAGATAAAAAAATCAGGTTTGATTTATTTTTAAGTAAAAATGAAATAAATCATGATACTGAAAAAAACAGTGAAGAAGATTTTGGTGAAGATAAAGATGAAGAAGTTGATAAAGAAAATTCTGAAAATTCTGAAAATTCTGAAAATGAAGAAAAATCTGAAAATGAGAAAAATCAAAAGGGGAAAAATACATAGTAACAAATATAAATTTATATATTGTTAAATGCCCTTAGAAATGAAAATCATTCGGGGAAAAAATGGGAGGAAAATATGAGTAATGTAGAAACCGCAAAAGAAAAAGCATTAAGGTTGCACAGAGAATGGAAAGGGAAAATCGAAGTTATAGCAAC
This sequence comes from Saccharofermentanales bacterium, assembly GCA_038326615.1. Lineage (GTDB taxonomy): Bacteria > Bacillota > Clostridia > Saccharofermentanales > UBA5734 > JBBQKF01. The sequence continues at coordinate 27,303 of JBBQKF010000014.1, forward strand.
AGTTCCTGTTTCAACAAAAGCAGATCTTGCACTTGCCTATACACCAGGCGTTGCAGAACCTTGTCTTGAAATTTCGGAGAACGTTGATCTATCTTATGTATATACAAGAAGATGGAATCTTTGTGCAGTTGTAACTGACGGAACTGCTGTTTTAGGACTTGGTGACATCGGACCAGAAGCAGGAATGCCTGTTATGGAAGGAAAGTGTGCATTATTCAAGGCGTTTGGTGATGTTGATGCTTTCCCTTTATGTATCCGTTCAAAAAATGTTGACGATATAGTCAATACAGTTCGTTTATTAGCAGGAAGCTTTGGAGGAATAAATCTCGAAGATATTTCTGCACCACGTTGTTTTGAAATCGAAAAAAGACTCAAAGAATGCTGCGATATCCCGATTTTTCATGATGACCAGCATGGAACAGCTGTTGTTACATTAGCAGGCTTAGTAAATGCACTTCGTATCGTAGGAAAGAAAATTGAAGAAATATCTATTGTTGTTAATGGCGCAGGAGCTGCAGCCACTGCTATTGTTAAACTCCTGATCTCATGTGGGCTTACAGATGTTGTTCTTTGTGATCGTACAGGCGCAATTTATCTTGGAAGAGATAATATGAATGACGCAAAAATCGAGCTCGCTGAGATTACAAATCAAAAAGGTAAAAAAGGATCATTAGAGGATGTTATCAAAGGTGCAGACGTTTTCATTGGCGTTTCAGCTCCTAACTCTTTATCAGTTGAAATGGTTAAGTCGATGGCAAAAGATCCTATCATATTTGCATGTGCTAATCCTATTCCTGAAATCATGCCCGATCTTGCTAGAGAAGCTGGTGCTAAAGTTATTGCAACAGGCCGTTCTGATTTCCCAAATCAGATTAACAATGTTCTTGCATTCCCTGGAATATTCCGTGGTACATTTGATGTAAGGGCTAGTGATATCAATGACGAAATGAAGCTTGCTGCGGCATATGCAATAGCAGGACTTGTTAGTGACGAAGAATTAAATCCAGAATGGATTATTCCTTCAGCATTTGATCCACGAGTTGGTCCTGCAGTTGCAAAAGCAGTTGCACAGGCTGCTAGAGACACTGGAGTAAACAGAATCTGATTCTAATAGAAATAGCTATGAATCTTCATACAGTTAAATTAAAACTGCATGAAGATCTTCATACAGACAAATTCAAACTTTATGAAGATCTTCATAAAGACAAATTCAAACTTTATGAAGACCTTCATACAGACAAATTCAAACTTTATGAATATTTGTAAAAATAAAAATTTAAAAACAGGAGGATACCAAATGAATCAGACAACAGAAATACTTTCACTTTTAGAAGCAAACGCAAAATTGACAGCACAAGAAATCGCAATCAGGCTTGACGCGGACGCAGCAGATATTGTTAAAGAAATAGCAATGCTCGAAGAGAAAAAAGTTATCTTAGGGTATCACTCTGTAATCAATTGGGATTTAACAGAAAAAGATAGTGTTACAGGAATGATAGAAGTAAAGATAACTCCACAAAGAGGACAGGGTTTTGACCGAATAGCTCAAAGAATTTTTAGTTTTCCAGAAGTTAAAGATTGTTTTTTGATGTCAGGTGGATTTGATCTTATGATTATTATCGAAGGAAAATCATTGAAGGAAGTTGCACTCTTTGTTTCAGACAAGGTCGCACCAATCGAATCAGTTGTTTCTACTGCTACACACTTTATTCTTAAAAAATATAAAATGCAAGGTACGGTTTATGAATCATTGCTAATTGATGACCGGGAGGCAATCGTTTTATGAATGTAGAATCGAAACTTTCTGATATAGTAAAGACGATTCCGCCATCTGCGATCCGTAAATTTTTTGACCTGGCTAATGAAATGAAAGATGAGGTCATCTCTTTATCGATTGGAGAGCCGGATTTTGTTACTCCTTGGGCTATTTGTGAAGCTGGAATTTTTTCAATAGAACAGGGTAAAACTCATTATTCTCCTAATACCGGATATATTGAGCTTAGAGAAGAAATTGCAAGATACATGAAGAGAAAATTTCACGTGAATTATTCTCCGCAAGACGAAATTCTTGTTACCGTGGGTGGTAGTGAAGCAATTGACGATATTTTTCGTGCAATTGTAAACCCTGGAGAGGAAGTATTAATTCCAGAGCCTTGCTTTGTTGCTTATAAAGCATGTGTAATACTGGCTGGAGGAATACCAGTTCCTATAAATTGCAAACCGGAAAATGGATTTAAACTAATGCCTGAAGAACTTTTAGCAGCAATAACCCCTAAAACTAAAGCTATTATTCTTGGTTATCCTAACAATCCTACGGGTGCAATTATGTCAAAGGTCGAACTTGAGCCTATTGCAAAAATCATTAAAGATCAAGATTTATTAGTAATATCTGATGAATTGTATGCTGAGCTTACATATGCACCAGCGGTTCACCATTCCATTGCACATTTTGATGGAATGAAAGAAAGAACAGTTATTATTAATGGTTTATCAAAGGCATTTGCAATGACTGGGTGGAGAATTGGATTTGCAGTAGGACCAAATGAACTTATTACCGCAATGAACCGCATTCATCAATATGTTATAATGAGTTCTCCAACAATTGCTCAATATGCTGCAATAGAAGCATTGAAAAATGGGGACGTGTATGTTGAAAAAATGCGTAATGAATATAACAGAAGAAGAAGAGTTGTTCTTAATGCATTAAAGAAGTGTGGACTTGAATGTTTTGAGCCTTTGGGAGCTTTTTATGCTTTTCCTTCAATAAAGTCTACTAATATGACTTCGTCAGAATTTTGTGAAAAATTTCTTATGGAGGAAAAAGTAGCAATTGTTCCTGGAAGTGCATTCGGATCTTGTGGTGAAGGTTTTGTTCGTATCAGCTATGCTTCTTCGATAGAAAATATTACTAAAGCAATGGATAAACTTATCGCATTTGTGTCAAGGAGTAAATAAATGATTGAGTTTGATCAACTGAGACTTGAAATTGAATCTCTTGAAGGTGACATCCATTTACTTCGGGAGGCTTTACATGTCGACAGACTTTCTGATGAAATTTCAGAACTTGAAAGTCGTGCACAGGAACCAGGATTTTGGGATAATGTAGAAAATGCACAGAAAATTCAAACTAAAGTGAAACACCTTCAAAAGAAGGTTGATGATGTTATAAATTTGGAGAGGGAAAGAGAAGATTTACTAATTCTTTGCCAACTTGGAGAAGAAGCTGATGATGCTTCGATTATAAGTGAAGTAACAGGAGGATTAAAAACTCTTAAATCTGACTTTGGAAAATTGAGACTTGAAACCCTTTTTACTGAAAAATATGATTCTAACAATGCGATTTTGTCATTACACGCTGGCGCTGGTGGAACAGAAGCACAGGACTGGGTTGAGATGTTATATCGCATGTACTCAAGATGGGCCGAAAAACACGATTTTGAATTTAAGCTTCTTGACATGCTAGATGGTGACGAAGCAGGAATTAAGAGTTGTTCTTTTATGCTTTCAGGTGAAAATGCATATGGGTTCATGCGTTCAGAAATGGGTGTACACAGGCTCGTAAGAATTTCTCCTTTCGATTCTTCAGGAAGAAGACACACCTCATTTGCTTCTATGGAAGTTATGCCCGAAATTGACGATTCAATCAAAATCGATATACGTTCTGAAGACCTTCGTGTTGATACATACAGATCATCGGGCGCAGGGGGACAGCATGTTAATAAAACTGAATCCGCAATACGACTGACTCATTTACCGACAGGTGTTGTAGTTTCATGCCAGACCGAAAGATCACAGGTTCAAAATCGTGAAACAGCAATGGGCATGCTAAAATCTAAGCTTTTTGCTCTTGCGCAGGCGGCTCATATGGACAAAATTGAAGACCTTAAAGGTAATCAGATGGAAATAGCTTGGGGTAGCCAGATAAGATCATATGTATTTTGCCCATATACGATGGCTAAGGATCATCGTACAGGATATGAAATGGGAAATATTCAAGATGTTATGGATGGCGATATTGATGGGTTTATAAATGCATATTTATCTGGAATGAAAAATGAGAAATAGAGATATTATTGTTTTACTCGCAGGAAGCTTAATTGATAGTAAGTCCGTTAGTCGGGCTTTTTTGCAATAAAGAGTATTATGTTTGAAAAAGTGATGTATAATTGCATGCAAAGTTTTGTGGAGGGAAATTATTCGTAAATTGGCCAATTTGTGAATTAACGATTCAGGATGTAATTGATACTATTTTATATATATTTTGTTTGGAGGATAAATCAATGGAATTAAAACCAGTAGTACTAGTTGTAATGGGAAGTGATTCGGATTTTTCGGTTATGCAGATTGCATTTGAAACCTTGTCAAAGTTCAATGTTTCTTTTAAAGCGGTTGTTTGTTCGGCTCACCGTACACCTGAAGAAGCAGCAAAACTTTCCCGAAATGCAAGTGATGAAGGCATTAAAGTAATAATAGGTGCAGCAGGTCTGGCAGCACATTTACCAGGCGTACTTGCAGCATTTACTACTTTACCAGTTATTGGAGTACCGATTTCTGGTGGTGCTCTTAAGGGCGTTGACTCACTTTATGCAATTGTACAAATGCCTAAAGGGATACCAGTTGCAACTGTAGCTATTGATGGTGCCGAAAATGCAGCGTTACTCGCAATACAGATTTTAGCAATTTCAAACCTCGATCTTCACGCAAAACTTGTTGACTTCAAAAAAGAAATGGCTGATGCGGTTAATAAAAGGAACGAATCTTTGCAGAAGAAATTGTCAGAAATGAATTTGATTTAATTCAAAGTCATATATTTCAAAATCCAATAGAAAAATATATTTGTGAGTTATTATCATTCATAGTAAAAATTGCTAAAATCGCTCAGATTTACTAAAAACGACAAATATATTACAAATAGCTAAAATTACTATAAAAAGTTCAGATTTATTACAAATAGCTAAAATTACTATAAAAAGTTCAGATTTATTATAAATAGTCAAGATTAACTGTAAAAGTTCAGACTTTAAAGTTTTTGCACTCAAATAAAATTAAACGAGGAAAATAATAATGAAAATAGCTGTTTTTGTTTCCGGTGGAGGAACAAATCTTCAGGCAATAATTGATCAGATTCATTCAAAGAAACATGAAGATATAAGAATTGTTCACGTTATTTCATCAAAAAAAGATACGTTTGCTGAGGTTCGAGCAAAAAAAGCGAAAATCCCTGTATCTATTATTCTCAGAAAAGATTTTTCTTCATTAAATGATTATGATTTTGCATTACTTGAAGCTTTAAAAGGAAATCAACCTGATTTAATTGTTTTAGCTGGATTTATGTCATTTCTTGGTAAAGATTTCATACATGCATATAAAAATAGAATCATCAATGTTCATCCATCACTTATTCCTTCGTTTTGTGGAGAAGGAATGTATGGATTAAAACCTCATGAGGCTGCTTTAGAAAAGGGTGTTAAAATTGTAGGAGCAACAGTTCATTTTATCGACGAAGAATATGACACAGGTCCTATAATTCTGCAAAAAGCAGTTCAGGTAAAAGAAGATGACACACCTTTTGATTTACAAGAGAGAGTAATGAGAGAAGCCGAACAAGTTATTTTACCTCTAGCAATAAAGCTTTTTGCAAATGGTAAAATTGCTATTGAGGGTAAAAGAACAAGAATATCCAATTGATAAAATTATGTTTATTTTTGCAAACTGAAAACGAAATATCATAAATTGTTTAAAAGTTAAGAGTTAAAAGATAAAGATAAAAATAAAAAATAAAAATAAAATATTTGGAGGGTATAATGAAACGTGCAATAATAAGTGTCTCTGACAAAACAGGAATTGTTGATTTAGCAAGAGAGTTTGTATCATTAGGAATCGAGTTGGTTTCAACAGGAGGAACTGCAAGTTTACTTGCAAAAGAAGGAGTTCCAGTAACAGAAGCATCACAGATAACAGGATTTCCTGAATGTCTTGATGGAAGAGTTAAAACTTTACATCCCAAAATTCACGGGGGAATACTTGCCATACGTGATAATAAAGAACATATGGAAAAAATTAAAGAGTTAGGGATAGAGCCAATTGATTACATTATTATTAATCTTTATCCTTTTAAAGAGACTATAATGAAGCCAAACATCGATTTTGAAACATGCATTGAGAACATAGACATTGGCGGTCCAAGTATGCTTCGTGCTGCAGCCAAAAATCATCATGATGTTACTGTAATAACTGATCCTTCAGATTATAAAGTTGTAATTGATGAGATTAAAGAACATGGTAAAACAACTTCTAAGACAAGATTTAATCTGGCAAAAAAGGTTTTTGAGCATACAGCTGCTTACGATACTTTAATCGCAAATTATCTCTACACTCAGTCTGAAGATAAAGAACTTCCTGCAAAATTGACTTTTACCTACGAAAAAATTTCAGAAATGAGATACGGTGAAAATCCACATCAAAAAGCAACATTTTATAGAAATTCATTACCTGTTGAAGGTGGATTGACAAGCGCTACCCAACTTGGCGGTAAAGAACTTTCTTACAATAATATTGCGGATACAGATGCCTGTATTGCTTTACTTAAAGAGTTTGATCAGCCAACCGTTGTTGCAGTTAAACACGCGAACCCTTGTGGAGTTGGATCTGACGAAAGCATTTTTAAGGCGTGGGAGAAGGCATATTATGCAGATCCGATTTCTATTTTTGGTGGTATTGTTGCTGCAAATAGGGAAGTAGATGCCTCTACTGCAAGAGAAATGGCAAAAATATTCCTTGAAGTAATTGTTGCACCTTCTTATTCCGATGAAGCAATCGAAATATTAACCGCAAAAAAAAATCTTCGTGTATTAACATTGCCAACTGTTGGGATAAAAGTACCTTCAACAGAAATTGAAATGAAAATAATTATTGGTGGAATATTAGTTCAGGATCGTGATAATGACCTCTACGAAAAGGAATCATGGAAAGTTGTTACCGATATTGCTCCACTTGATTCACAAACTGAAGATTTATTATTTGGAATGAAAGTAGTAAAACATGTAAAATCAAATGCAATAGTTTTAGTCAAAAATAAACAGACTGTTGGTATAGGCCCTGGCCAACCAAATCGTATTACATCAACAGATATTGCAATAAGAAATGCAAAAGAAAATGCGGATGGAGCAATTCTTGCATCTGATGCATTTTTCCCATTCTCTGATTGCGTAATAGCTGCATCAAACGCTGGCATTTCGGCAATAATTCAGCCAGGAGGTTCAGTTCGTGATGGAGATTCAATTGCAGAATGTAATAAACAAAAAATACCGATGATTTTTACCGGAATGAGACATTTCAAACATTGATATACTATATTTTTTACTATGATTTACAAATAGGAATATAATTAGTAAAACATAGTAGAAATTTCATAATTATAGATTTGTATTTTTGTTTTGTTTTTAATAATTAAATATGATTCCAACTGAATAATTATTATTAAATACTTAATAAAATACTTAATATGATAACTCATTAAATATAAATCTTTTTTTAGGAAGGAAAATTAATTTATAAAACTTTAGATGAATTAATGGGAGCGAAAAGTATGAAGATTTTGGTTGTAGGACAAGGCGGAAGAGAGCACGCAATAGTGTGGAAGCTTGCACAAAGCGAAAAAAAGCCCGAATTATTTTGTGCTCCGGGCAATGCTGGTATTTCTTCAATTGCAAAATGTATTCCAATAAAATCAACGGATATTGATGGAATGGTTAATTTTGCGAAAAGTGAAGACATTAATCTTGTTTTCGTTGCTCCAGATGATCCGCTTGCACTTGGAATGGTCAACAAAATGAAACAGGCTGGCATTCGTGCTTTTGGACCAACTAAAGAAGCGGCGATAATCGAAGCGAGCAAATCATTTTCTAAAGACTTAATGAAAAAATATCATATTCCGACTGCATCTTACGAGGTTTTTAATGATAAAGAAAAAGCACTTGAATATATTATGAGTGTTACGCCACCAATTGTTATAAAGGCAGATGGATTGGCACTTGGAAAAGGTGTTATAATTGCGCAGACATTAGAAGAAGCTCAAGATGCCATTGTTCAGATGTTGAGCAATGAGGCTTTCGGGCAAGCAGGGAAGACTATTGTTATTGAAGAATTTCTGGTCGGAAGAGAACTTACAGTTCTTGCCTTTACTGATGGCAAAACTATTGTACCAATGATGAATTCTCGAGATCACAAAAGAGCTTTTGATTTTGATAAAGGACTTAATACTGGGGGCATGGGAGCAATCTGTCCTGGCGAAACTTTGTCAGATGAAATGAATTCAATGTTGATGGAATCAATATTCATACCAACAATTAGAGCGATGAATATTGAAGGCCGTCCGTTTTCAGGTGTTATTTACTTTGGCCTGATTTTTACAGAAAATGGACCCAAAGTTATTGAATATAATGCAAGGTTTGGAGATCCCGAGACACAAGCAATATTGCCACTCCTCGAAACTGATTTTATTGATATAATAGAAGGAGTAATTGATGGTAAACTTGAAGCTTTGGATATCAAATGGCAAAATGCCGTTTCATGTTGCGTTGTAATGGCATCAGGAGGTTATCCTGAAAGTTATGAAACTGGTTTTCCAATTTATGGGCTAGAAACAGCGGGCTGTTTAGTGTTTCACGCAGGGACAAGATTTTCTAAAGAAAATCCTCCAACCATATTAACAAACGGTGGAAGAGTTCTTGGTGTAACGGCTTTATCCCAAAATATTGACGATGCAATAGCGCTTGCTTATCTAAATGTTGAAAAAATTAGTTTCCAAAATATGCATTTTAGACATGATATCGGTAAAACTCTATGATTACAGGTATCTTTGGAGGAACATTTGATCCTATGCATATTGGACACATTTCTATTTTGAAATCTGCCGCAAAAAGTAGATATCTTGATAAAATCATTGTGATTCCTAGCGCATATCCTCCGCATAAATCATTATCAGATATCAGCTTTTCAACTTACCGGTATATTATGACAAAAATCGCATTGGAAAACTCAGAATTTGATATACCTGTTGTCTTAAGTGATATTGAGTTAATCAGAGAAGGTAAGTCGTATACAATTGATACAATTCGAGAAATTAAGTCAGGATTATCAGACAGCGACAAGATTGTTTTGATTTATGGATCTGATATTGTTTTCGAAATTGAAGGATGGTATAAGCCTGAAGAAATAATGTATGAGTGCGAATTGTTTCTAGCGAAAAGACCTGGATTTACAGGTGATAAACTTTCCGAAAAAACAGCATCGTTGGAAAATAAATATAATGCTAAAATTAAATATTTTAATGCTGACTTTATTGATGTTTCTTCATCTATGCTAAGATGTTATCTAACAAAAAATGAAAAATTTGATGAATATTATCTTGTACCGCACCTTAAAGAATGGATAATTAGAAACAATATTTATTCAAATTCGGAAATACTCGATTTGATTTCTGAACAAACGGTTTTATTGCTGCAACAATATGAATATCAACTGCAAAAATTTGTCACCAAGGAAAGACTTGTACATTCATTAAATACAATGATTGAAGCTGTAAAACTTGCAAATATATTTGGAGGAGATATACGTAAGTGTGCGATTGCAGGTCTTTTGCATGATTGTGCTAAATCAGTAATTGCAAGAGAAGATGAAATGCTTGCTATTAAATCTCAACCTGATTATGATGAAAATTCAATTTCGCCGGATATTATGCATGCTTATTTAGGGAAACAGATTGCACAAAAGAGATTTAATATTAATGACCCTGATATTCTTAATGCAATTTATTACCATACGACATCAAGAGTCAATGCATCTCATTTAGAGAAAATTATTTTTATCGCGGATAAAATTGAGCCTGCTAGGCCATTTTCTGGAATCGAAAAAATACGAGAAATTTCGTATAAAAATCTTAATGAAGGTTTACTTGCTTGCCTTACAGATATAATTTGTCTATTAGTAAAAACAAACAGAAAGCCCCATCCTGATTCTATTAGATCATATGAAAATCTAAAACATCAATTTAGAAGTAACAACATCGAGAACAACAACAACAACAATAACAGCAATAATAACAAATTATAGTAACAACAATAACGGCGATAAGAAAAAATTATAACAGCCACAATAACTCAATAATAATAACCATTGAAACAATAGTAACGATAATAGTAGTAACAATAGTAACAACAATAATAAATAATTCAAACGACAGAAAGGTTGGTAATAAATGGAACCCAAAGTTATGGCAGAAAAAATCCAAGAAATACTTGACTCAAAAAAAGGTATAGATATTCAGGTGATTAACCTTGAAGGTAAAACTGTATTAGCTGATTATTTTGTAATTGCAACTGGAACATCAACTCCACATATACGCGCTTTAAGTGAAGAAGTCATGCTCAAAATGAAAAATGATTTTAACATAGAAGCTGATCATATTGAAGGAACAGAAAGTGGAAGATGGATTTTAATTGATTTTGGGAATGTTATACTTCATGTATTTCATTCAGAAGACAGAGCGTACTACAGTCTTGAAAAGTTATGGAGTTTTAGAGAAACCGGAACTTCTGTTTGAAATTGTCAGCTAATGTAGGTTTTTGTATCATTTTTGTTAGTTAAAATAATATTGAATTATTGATACAATATCAAAGAAGCATACACACATTTAAGATTTTGTTTTAGAAAATCAGAAATGAGGAATTGCATATTTGTGGATGATACAATATTACGAAAAAAATTAGCTGATGATCAGGATGAGAAGAAGAAGCAATCGCAAAGAAAAGCTATACTTATAATTATTGCACTGCTATTTTTTTCAGGAATTGCAATCTTTTCAATGATTCTTGAAAACAAAGAAAGTAAATGGGAAATACTTAATACTTCCAGTTCAAAAATTTCCCGAACATATTCAGTAATAACTGGAAATTTTAGTAATTCTTTAAATCCGAATGCGAAATCATCATCTTTTAACGATGACGGAAAAATTCCAATATATATTGTTGGCGAAATCAAAAAACCTGGTATATATAGAATTATTCCAGGAACTTTCCTATATGAAGTAGTAGAATTAGCAGGAGGTCTGACCAAAAATGCAGCAAGCGAATCAATTAATCTTGTTTTCAAGATTGATCAGAACCAAATGATAAGGATTCCGAGCATTCAGGACGTCAAAAATGACAGGCTTGGTGGAGTTGCGGACGGTTTGATTTTAAACGAAGAAAATGGATTTGATGGAACAAGCACTGGTAAAGGTGGTACAACCAAAAAAATTAATATCAATACCGCAAATGAAACAGAACTTGATTCTTTGCCAGGAATTGGGCTTGCAACTGCAAAACTTATAGTTGATTTCAGAACAAAAAATGGAAAATTTAAGACAATTGAAGAAATAATGAAAATCCCTGGAATTAAAGAAAGTAGATTTTCTCAGATTAAAGATCTGATATCTGTATGACAGATTCATTTTCAGCATGATAGATTTGATTCTCAAATGACAGACTTGAATTCAGTAAGAATAGACTTTATCAAAATATGAGAGATTCAATATCAGTATAAATATTTGAGATAACAATAACAAACTCTATTAAAGATAACAATAACAAACTCTATTAAAGATAACAATAACAAACTCTATTAAGATAACAATAACAAACTCTATTAAAGATAACAATAACAAACTCTATTAAGATAACAATAACAAACACTATTAAGATAACAATAACAAACTCTATTAAGATAACAATAACAAACTCTATTAAGATAATAATTATTACAAACTATATTCAGTTAGTAATTATGAAAATCATAAGAGATATTAGTGATTTTAAAATTGTAAGCGAAGAAAACAATCTTTTTTATTTGCATTCTATTAAGGTTTATATCATTAGAAGCTAAAAACTATTGAATTTTCATAGCATTCATAGTAGAATTTGTTTATTAAGTTGTAAAAATAATTACGGAGGTTACTAATTGGACAGTATGTCCCAGCAAGAAGATAACGAGCCGCTTTCGTCAAGGATGGCCCCCAAAACATTAGATGAATACATCGGCCAGGAACACATATTAGGCCATGGAAAATTATTGCGCCGTATGATTGAAGCAGACAGACTTAGTTCTATTATTCTGTTTGGTCCGCCAGGAACTGGTAAAACGTCAATAGCGAAAGTGATTGCCGAAACCACTAAACTTGGTTACACAAAGATGAACGCAGTGACATCAGGAATCGCAGATATAAAAAGAATTTTAGCCGAAACCCAGAATAAAATATTTAATCCTTCAGGTAGAACTGTTTTATTTATAGACGAAATACATCGTTTTAATAAAGCACAGCAAGATGCTTTACTTCCACATGTTGAGGATGGTACCCTTTTATTGATTGGTGCTACCACACAAAATCCATTTTTCGAAGTCAATAAAGCATTGATATCGAGATCAACTGTTTTTCAACTTCACCCATTAACAGATGAGAATATTCTCAAAATTTTGCAAAATGCTATTGGTGATAAAAAAAGAGGATTTGGTAAGCTTACGTTGAAGTTAGATGAAATGGTGCTTGAATATATCTGCAATTTGTCAAATGGAGATGCCCGAATTGCTTTAAATGGACTTGAACTTGCGGTTGTTACGACACTTCCTGACGAAAATGGGACTATTATTGTTTCTAAGAATACAATTGAAGACTGTATGCAAAAACGCAGTATTTCTTTTGATGCCGACGGTGAAAGTCATTATGATAATATAAGTGCTTTTATAAAGTCTATGCGTGGAAGTGATCCTGACGCAGCAATATTTTATCTTGCAAGGGCATTGTATGGCGGTGAAGATATTGAATTTCTTGCCAGAAGAATAATTATTTGCGCATCAGAAGATGTCGGAATGGCTAATCCTTCAGCATTGAATACGGCAATTTCAGCATATCAGGGTGTCGTTATGATGGGTATGCCTGAAGCGAGAATACTTCTTGCTCAAGCAACAATTGCTGTAGCGACTAGCCCAAAATCTAATGCATCTTATTTGGCTATAAATAAGGCATTAGAGGATGTTGCAACAAAAAGGACCGGAGAAATACCAATGCATCTTCGGAATGCTCCTGCGAAAGGTATGAAAGATTTAGGATATGGAAGTGGATATATGTATGTTCATGATTATCCAGGAAACATTGTAGATGCAAAATATCTTCCAGACGAAATTGATGGAACAATATATTATTCACCGTATTCAAACGGTTATGAACAAAAAATTAAAGAGTGGTTAGATGCAAGAAGAGAAAAAAAGAAAAATGGCAGTTGAAAATTTGTACAATCACATTCACTAACTTTTCATGGATATAAATGAAGAAAATTTCAATTAAAAAACATTAATTATGAAAATGAAAGATATGGCAAAAACGCTGCCAAATCTTAAAAATTAAAAGTGAATGAAAATTATAGAAGGAGGATGCTAATTCATTGCGTTAAATGATGAATTATCAAAAAAAGTCATAATGAAAGCAAATAGGGAATTTCAGTTTGATTTTGGTAAGAAGAAAATTTCTTTTTTTCTTAAACCTTTGAATTTTATGCTTGAAATGAAAGCAAACGAAATTGAACCAAATTTTACAGGGGTTGAAGAAGTAAAGAGAGCACTCAAAAATCCGATAGGAACTTCGGTAATTTCTGAAATTGTTACAAAAGGTGAAACAGTTTGTATTATAACAAGTGATATAACAAGACCATGTCCTTCAAGTGTGATTTTACCCCCACTAATCGAAGAACTTAAACAAGCCGGAATATCCCTTGAGGATATTACAATTGTTTTTGCTCTTGGTAATCACAGGAGACATACTGAAAATGAAATGAGAAAACTCGTTGGTGATGAAATTTATGAAATGGTACATACTTTTGACAGTAACTCTGAGGATACCGTGTTTCTAGGAAACACATCTTTTGGTACTCCCGTAAACATTACTAGCATTGTCGCACAGGCAGACAGAAGAATTTGTCTCGGTAATATAGAGATGCATTATTTTGCTGGATATAGTGGAGGCGGGAAGGCGATTATGCCAGGTGTTTCAGATCATGCAGCAATACAGGCTAATCATAGTAAAATGATTGAAAGCACTTCGAAAGCGGGCGCAATCAATAATAATAATGTCAGACTAGATATTGAAGAAGCAGCCGATATTTGTGGCATTGACTTTATACTTAATGTTGTTCTTGATGAGGATAAAAACATCGTAAAAGCAGTTGCAGGAGATCATCGCAAAGCCCATAGAGTTGGATGCGAGTTTCTGGATTCAATGTACAAAATCAAAATTCCTCAATTAGCTGACATAGTAATTGCTTCACCAGGTGGGTTTCCAAAGGATATAAATATTTATCAGGCACAAAAGGCTCTTGATAATTCTCAACATGCTGTAAAAGAAGGGGGTATAATAATTCTTGTTGCAGATTGTTCCGAAGGATTTGGTGAGCATGTTTTTGAAGAATGGCTATTTGAAGCTCCATCTTCAAGAAGTCTAATTGACAGAATAGAAAAGGAATTCCGTTTAGGAGGTCACAAGGCAGCAGCAATTGCGATGGTTCTTGAAAAATGCAATGTTTATTTTGTATCCTCACTTCCAGAAAAAATCGCCTCAAAAACATTTATGAAGCCATATTCTATTTTGCAGACTGCAGTTGATGATGCAATAGGGCAAATGGGAAAGAATGCAAAAATTATAATTATGCCACATGCAGGCTCTACTCTACCGTATATTTAATACTAGTATACGAAACCAGTTATATTGTGTAACTTCAGTTACTTCCTTAATTTGATAAAATAGTTATAGTTAGGATGTTATTAATAATAGAATACAAAGTGTTAAAACACTTTGAAAGGAGCTCGTATGAGTGGAAATGAAAAAAGAAGAGTTTATCTTGACAATGCCGCAACTACACCAGTTCGCGCAGAGGTTTTAGAAACGATGCTACCTTATTTCTCATATACTTTTGGTAATCCGTCTTCCTTATATAAATCAGGTCGTGATGCAAAAAAAGCACTTGAAGAATCAAGAGAATTATTTGCGGCTACGGTTCATTCAAGCCCTAATGAAATATTTTTTACATCTTGTGGTTCTGAATCAAATAATTGGGCAATTAAAGGTGTTATGGAAGCATATTCAAGTAAAGGTAAACACATTATTACATCAACGATAGAACACCATGCGGTTTTACATGTTTGTCAATCATTAGAAAAAAAGGGATTTGAAGTTACATACATTGGAGTCGACTCAGAAGGAATCGTAAATTCAAAAGATGTTGAGAATGCGATTAGACCTGATACTGTAATGGTCTCTATAATGATGGCAAACAATGAAATTGGTACAATACAACCAATTTTGGAAATATCTAAAATATGCAAGGCTAAAGGTGTACTTTTTCATACAGATGCCGTACAAGCTCTTAGTTCAATGCTTATTGATGTAACTGCAATTGGTGCGGATCTTATATCATTTTCCGGACACAAAATCAATGCTCCTAAAGGAGTAGGTGCACTATATATTCGCAAAGGTGTAAGAATTGCTTCATTTATTGAAGGGGGAGCGCAAGAAAGAAGAAAACGAGCTGGAACAGAAAATATACCTTATATAGCTGGGTTTTCTAGGGCTGCTCAATTATCACAAATGGAATGCGAGAATCACTATCTTAAACTTGTTGAAATGAGAGATACTCTCATTGAAGGAGTACTTTCAAGAATCCCACACGTAAGACTTAATGGCCACAGAATTCAAAGATTGCCTGGGAATGTTAATTTGTCATTTGAATTTATAGAAGGTGAGTCACTTCTATTATTACTTGATAGCATGGGATTTGAATGTTCAAGTGGATCGGCTTGTACATCTGGATCACTTGATCCATCTCATGTTCTTTTAGCGATTGGATTGCCACATGAAATTGCACATGGGTCGCTTCGAGTGTCATTTGGTAAATATAATACAATTAATGATGTTGAACCATTAATACAAGCCCTTGAGAAGATTGTTACTAGACTTCGTGACATGTCACCACTTTATGAAGATTTTGTTAAAGGCAAATCAACAGAACCGCATTGTATGTTTACAGAAAATTCAAGCTGTTGCCAAAATACAACTGGATGTTATAAGCACACTACTTGCGATGTTGAAGAGTAATCTTTGTTATAATTTAATTTTTAAAATTAGAATAACTTCTTATAGGTTTTGGGAATTAGAGAATATTGAAATTAGAGAAAGAGAAAAATATTTATAGAAATGAGGGGAATATATGTATAGTGATAAAGTTATGGATCATTTTATGAATCCTAGAAACGTTGGAGAGATGGAAAATCCAAGTTGTACAGGTACTGTTGGAAATGCTAAATGTGGTGACATAATGAAAATTTACCTAAAAATAGAAGAAGGAATAATTAAAGATGCCAAATTTAAAACTTTTGGCTGTGGATCTGCAATTGCAACAAGTAGCATGGCTACAGAAATGATAATAGGTAAAACTGTTGAAGAAGCGTTAACTCTTTCAAATAAAGCAGTTGCAGAAGCTCTCGATGGCTTACCTGCAAACAAGATGCACTGTTCTTTACTTGCTGAACAAGCCGTAAAAGCAGCAATCAAAGATTATTATGAAGAACACGGATTGATTAATGATTCTAACCGCGCTATTTTTGCGAATCTTGATGAGGATCCACACGAAGAGGAATAAAATAAAGAATATAAAAAAGTGAATATTATAAAAGAATATTGAACACAAAACATAGAATATAAATTATAATAAAATAATAATAAAAAATCGCACTTGTTATCAAATAGCAAGTGCGATTTTAAAAGCATAAATATTACCAGCTTCCGCCGCCGCCACCGCCGCCACCGCCGCCAGAAAATCCTCCACCACCGCCACCAGAAAAACCACCTGAGCCACTAGCCTGAGGGGGTGCAGTATAATGCGTAAGTGTTGATGAGGTTTGATGAGCAAAACTGCTGAGCGCTGCATATGAAAATATGTATCCTGCATACGACCCTTGATACCAGGATGGTTCAACCATGTTTATTCCTCTGAATTTGCTTTCCCATACATCAGAAACATTAAGTACCAAAGCATATGGTAAAATCTGGTAATAGTACTCAGGATTTTCTTCAATAAGAGCTTCTAAGCGTTCCTTCTCAGCAACTTTCAAAAATTCCTTAAACCCTACAATGCTTTCGAGAATTTTTTGTCCATACGAGGATCTTTTAACAGTAAAAGCAGAAATTAATACAGACACTATAACTGAAAATAGAGTGAAAATAATAGCGTGTGGTTGAACTGTAGTAGTAATAAAAAATGCCGCAACACTATAAACTAAAACTACTAACAATCCAAAACCTACTGTGAAAAATGACATTGCATAATTACTAGGTTTTGATCTTTTGTGCCATCCATTTTCAATCGTTTTAATAACACCGTAGAAAACTGAAACAATAGCAAATGCAGATACCCCAGTTATAAGGCCAGGTACGAACTGATCAAGCCCTGCGTATGTTACTAATCCTGTAAATAAACCCATCCACAAAGAGCAAATGGAACATAATAATACAGAAATGCGAACAGACAACTTATCATCAAGTGATTTGTCGTTTTTAAAAAACAATGGAATTGCAGGACGAATTTTTTCTGCCACTTTATAAAAACCTGTTTGTAATTCATCCTTCGAAAGTGTACCGCTAGTATCGAAAATCAAATCTTTCAATTTGTTGAAAGCATTTTGTTCCCATTGAGGATGGAGTTCATCAAGATCACTGTTCAAAGTTATATTAAAGTCATCTTTACTCGTTGCTATGAAATGCAAATGATTATGTGATGCCCAGTATAATAACATTGAAGAAATATCAATGGGATGAACAACGCGGTCAGCAACATATCCTAAAGCACCAGAACTTAATCCTTCAGGCGGGTAGAATTCAATAACAGGGGAAATAACATCATCTTTGCCGTACTTGTTAAACCAATAAATACTGAGAATTAATAATAAAATACCAAGAAGAATACTAATTATAGTAAACGGAGCTAAGACAAATCCAAAACTATTTGGGGGATAAACAACATTAATAAAAATCCCTTCTCCTGTTCTTAGGGGCGTTTTTATGTCAATGGCGATTTTATTGCCCTGATCATTAGTAATTGAATCAGCTTTCCCATCAGCTTTAAGTGCTGTAACCATTGTCTGATATGATAATGGTGCTTTAAATAATGAGTTGATTATTATTTTTGCATTACTTATAGTTATTTCTCGGTAGTTTGAGAAAAGCATTAGCGGAATTTCATTTTCTGCCTGAGATTTACCAAGATTATAATATATTGTATACTCAATACGGTTTAATCCCTCTTTTGTTAAAAGAATTGGGAAAACACCTTGAAGATCTTCGACTTGCAGTTTTTTACCATTTAATTTAACGTTTCGAATTATAAGTTGTTGTTTGTCTTGTGTTAACAATGGTAAATTGTAATAAATACTCTCTGACTGGTCATTAATTTTTAAATTGAATGACTCATTGTATTTGACAATTTTATCTTTTGCGATAGAAATCTCGGCATTGTATTCGTTAAAACTAAACGGTTCTGGAAGTTCTTTTGCTTGGCTAAATGTGTTATCGGGAAATTTTGCAAGGAGAGTCATGCCTTGAAAATTTGCCAATGGGGCGTTATTTATTATTTTTAGATTATCTCCCTCATTTGATACTGTAGAACCAGTTTCGTCCTTACTTCCATATACCCCAGTGAAAACCTGATATGATGTTGGGATGCTTGTTTTTGTGGGATAATAGAAATTTATTGTTGCGTGTGTAATTTGGGTGTCCCATGCATTGCCGAGTAAATCAAGATTAACAATGTCTGCTGTTGTGTTTAAATCCTTACTAAATGTAAGAGTGTACGCAATATTATATGTTTTCTTGCCATTAATTAAAGTGTTTGCATCACCAATTTTTATTACAAGGTTGAGAGCATCTCCTTCAATAGTGTACTTTTCATCTACAACATTTATTTTCGATATTGTATATCTTACGGCACCACCTTTTTTAGGTATTGCTCTAAAAATACCATGCCTGTCAGCAGAGAAATCAACACTAATTTTTTCGGTTATATTAAAACTATTGTCAATATTGGCTTGAACGTTAACTTCATAATTGTCTATTATGAAGGCTTCCTGTGCTGAAACATTATTTCCAAAAGAAATAGCAAAAGAAAATATCATCAATAGAATTAATAATACTGATAAAGAAAATGAAATTTTACTTACTTTTAAAAGTCTATTTCCTATAAGTTTAATTCTCAAAATATTTTTCATATAATTAAAGTCCTCCAATATCAATATGAAACGGGTGTTCTGAAAAATAATCTGGCAACAAAAAATACTGCTGCCAGATTAAAAAATAGATTAATAATTAATTTCAAGTATTTACTACTTTGAAAAGCTGACTTTAACATTTTGACGTTCTTCTTCTTCGATGTTGAAGAACTCTGCTTTCTCGAATTTAGCCATGGATGCTACAAACATAGAAGGGAAGGACATTATAACTGTGTTAAATGTTTTAACTATACCGTTATAATATTTCCTTGCTTGTGAGATTTCATTTTCGAGTTGTTGGAGCTGGTTTTGGAGATTAAGGAATTGAGTATCAGCTTTTAAGTTAGGATAATTTTCTGTCAGCATCATAAGTCTACCCAAAGTTTTTGATAGTTCGCCTTCATTTGCTATTTTGTCCGTAATACTCTTACTATCATGAGCATTTGCTCTTGCTTGTATTACAGCTTCTAGGGTTTCGCTTTCGTGTGAGGCATAGCCCTTTACTGTTTCAACAAGATTTGGAATCAGGTCATATCTCTTTTTTAGAAATACATCAATTGTGGCAAATGCCTCCTCAACGCGAACTTTTAGACCTACTAATTTGTTGAAAGTCGCAGCATACCAAAAACCGATAATAATAACAATGGCAACAATAACAACAATGGCAATTAAATATGGCATAATCATTTCCTCCATTAATTTAAATTTTATATTTAAATATATTATATATTCATTATATACTTTAAAACGCAAAAAATCCAATTCAAATTATTGTTCTAAAAAATAATTATTCCAAACTTCAATTGCAAAACTAAAATATACCCACTGAATTCTGGTTCTTACTCAAGTTAGGATATTTGTTATGTGCGGCTCTTCTGATTTTCTGGATATAAAAGAATATTCCAGAGAATTGAGAAAAGCAATATATCCAAATCTGAGAAAGAACCTGAATTCTACATTATGGAAATTAATCCTTCAAAATTATATTTGGAAAATACTCACACAATTGAGTAAACATTGTTTATTTATACGTAAACAAAATATTTTCTAAAATAATTCTAATTATTCTCAATAAAAGGACTTAAATTCCTACAAAATTAACAAATTAGAAGAAATGACTAAAATAATTTAAAAAAGGTATAGACAAAACAAGAACTTTAAGGTAAAATTCTTAAGCGTAGTGAGGCAAGAAATTCGCGGGTGTAGTTCAATGGTAGAACCTCAGCCTTCCAAGCTGATTGCGTGGGTTCGATTCCCATCACCCGCTCCACTAATAAACGGCGGTCCAAATGACCGCCATTCGTTTTCTTGGGTCTATAGCTCAGCTGGATAGAGCAACAGCCTTCTAAGCTGTGGGTCGGAGGTTCGAGTCCTCTTAGGCTCACCAAGATATCGTTCGGATTACCGGACGATATTTTTTTCGTCTTATATAAAAATAATCAAAAAGTTGTTATGCACTTAATTGCATCACCTTTATAAAATATAAGTTGATTCTTGTGTGGCGAACAAATGTTTGCTATAATAAATTAAGTCAAATTAATTAAATATTGAATCAATAATAATCCAAGAAAATACTCGGCGGCTTATACGTAAATATAAAAAACAGAATATTAAAGCCGTTTACCATTTGTATTTTTAAAAGTTGTCCATTTAACATTAAAATTAAAAGTGCAATTTATAATTAAGACTATAGGATTTACTCAGTAGGACTAAATTGTTTCTTATAAATACTATCAAGGAAAGTGGCTTCCATTAATTTTTCAACAGTTCGATTTGTAATTGCTTAATTTTAGCATGATTCTATG
>JBBQKF010000015.1:0-46354 GCA_038326615.1 Saccharofermentanales bacterium
GGTGTCTATTCAGAGGTAAGGGAGAGATTAACGTGGTCAAAAACAAGCCTAATTAAAGTTTTTGTTAACTGGATTCTATAGAAGCGGATTGGTATAAAAAAATAGTCGTATAAAAAAATAGTTGTATATAAAAAAGTTTCTTGACCTTATTTAACAATTATGGTAAAATTCATTCGCTGTGATTAAATTTGCACAGCTATTATGACTATCCTCGCTCTGACATTCTTATGTTCAGAGCCGCTCTAGTCCAAGAGGAGGTGACAAAAATGAGCAGAAAATATGAAGTAGTTTATCTTATCGACCCTATTCTCGGAGAAGAAGGCACTAATAACGTTGTCGAGAAAATGAAGCATCTGGTTGAAACAGCTGCAACTCTTGAAAAGGTTGATGTATGGGGTCGTAGACGTCTTGCATACGAAATCAACAAACAAAGAGAAGGTTTCTACGTACTTATGCAATTTACAGCTAATGCAGAATTCCCTCACGAACTCGAAAGAGTCATGAAAATTACTGATGGCGTAATGCGATTCCTTGTAATCCGTTTGGATGACTAAATAGAAAGGAATAATGACGTATGAACAAAGCAATTATTATGGGACGTCTTACTAAAGACCCAGAAGTTCGGACAACATCTAATCAGATCCCTGTAGCAACTTTTACACTGGCAGTAGATCGCCGCGTTAAAAGTTCTAATGGAGAAAGACAAGCGGATTTTATACCGGTTGTTGCCTGGAGGAGTACTGCTGAATTTGTTGGAAAGTACTTTAAGAAGGGTTCGAAAATGATCGTTATCGGATCAATCCAAACAAGGACATACGATGACAAAGATGGAAAAAAGGTTTATGTAACAGAAATCGTAGCAGATGAAGTTGAGTTTGCTGAGTCTAAGAAAGACGAAGGATACCAATCTTCGCAGCCTTCACAGTCTTCACAGGGTAGTTTTCAGGGTAATTCAGGATTCACAAATAATTCAGGATTTCCACAAGCCCCTATAGGAGACGGATTTTTTACTACAGCAGATGATGATACTTCGTTACCTTTTGACCTTTAATATTATTTGAAAGGAGATTTTAATAACATGGCTTACGAAAAGAAAGATCGCAACAATCATGGTAGCAATAATGATTTTAACGATAAAGATGGTGGTCGTGGCATGAGGATGCGCAGACCAAGAAGAAAAGTATGTGCTTTTTGTGCAGACAAAATTGAACACATCGATTACAAAGATGTTGGCAGACTTCGTAAATTTGTATCAGAGCGTGGAAAAATTCTTCCTAAGAGAATGTCCGGCACATGTGCAAAACATCAAAGAGAGCTTACAACATCAATAAAAAGAGCAAGACACCTAGCTTTCCTACCTTATACAGGCGAATAGAGATTAGTTTTCGGAATTTTCCGTAAACAGCTTTAATTTGAAATTAAGTTTATAATTTAAGATGTGATAAAACCTTTACTTTAATTAGTGGAGGTTTTATTTTTGCCCAAAATAAAGTATAATTGATTTTATAATAAGATTGAGTGAAAGGAATCTCCTAATGAATGAAATAATTAGCAATCCAAAGAAGATATCTGTCTCAATTGCAGGGATAACATACCAGCTTATTTCTGAACAAAATGAGGAATATACAAGAGAAATCGCAAGAAACGCTGACGAAACAATCCGTAATATATTTATAAACCACCCATCTCTTTCAATGTCACAGGCAACTATTCTAGCGTTGGTTAATGCGTTAGATGAAAAACATAAAATGCGTGCGTTTCTTGATGACTCACGAGAAACAGCAAAGAGTGCATGTTTTATCAAAGATAAATCCGAGAAGGACTTGTTTTCTTTGCGCGATTCATATTTTGAATTAAAAAAAGAGCAGCTTCGTATCAACGAATTGAATAAGCAGCTTGAACTTGAAATTGCAGCAATCCGCAAACAAGCAGATGCAGGTTTAAGTTATAATAGTTTGGAGAACGAATTGTTCAAAATTAATAGTACTTTGAATGAAAATAGCAAAATGAATTTTGACTATAATAATTATGAAAGAATCGAAAGTATAGAAAGCGTCGAAAATAAAGAAAAATTAGAGAACATTGAAAATTTGCAAAATGTTGAAAATATGGAAAACATGGAAAGTATAGTAGGGTCACAGGATATTGAAAATATTAAAAACAACGAAAGTATAGAAAGCGTCGAAAATAACGAAAACATCGAAAATAACGAAAACATCGAAAACATCGAAAACATCGAAAGAATCGAAAGCATTGAAAATAAAGTGACTATAGAGAACTTAGAGGAAATGCAAAATATTGAAAATTTCGATAATATGGAAATCATAAATGAGAAGAAACAAGATATTGACGAACTTATTGCCGATTTATTAGGTGAAATAGAAAACCCATTCGCAACGTATTCTAATGAATCCGTAACGTATTCTAATGAATCCGCAATGTATTCTAATGAATTCGCAACGTATTCTAATGAATTCGCAACAGAATCTGAAGCCTCAAATTCAAAAGATGATGTTCAAGATGATTTTCCTGGATATAAACAACCTACATTTGAAGATTTATTCTCATAAAAATAAATTTTAAACAATATAATATTAGAGTAAACATATTACAACTATAGATGTTGAACCGTAGGATGACATGATACTAAGCTCTTGTCGTATATTATGTACATATAAAGAACCGTCGGGCTGACGGGAATCGCTTGGTAATAATGCGAACATTAGTTTGTACTTCCCAAGAAGCTCCCACCTCTACAGGTGGTGAGAGTAGGTCACTTAACTCGATTATCACAGTTAATAGATTTTAGTGTCCTTTGCTTTAAATACTGACATAAGCACGAGAATATTATTTAGTTTTTTATTAAAGAATCGAGTTTAGTATAGGCATCAGAAATTGCTTTTTTCACAGTATCAAACGCAGGACCACCAACTATTTTGCGCTCGTTTACACAAGTTTCAAGACTGATTGCGTTATAAATATCATCGGAAATTATTGGTGAAAAATATTTGAAATCATCAATAGATAAATCGAGAAGTGCACAATTGTTAAAAATGCAATGTCTGACAAGCTTCCCAGAAATTTCGTGAGCATCACGAAATGGAATTCCTTTTTTTACAAGATAGTCAGCAAGGTCGGTTGCATTTGTGAATCCACCAGAAGCTGCTTGTCTCATGCGCTCTGTGTGAATTGTCATTGTTCTTAACATTCCTGTAAATGCTGGTAGGCAAGTGTTTACGGTATCTACTGAATCAAAAATAGCTTCCTTGTCTTCCTGCATATCTTTGTTATAGGCAAGAGGGAGTCCTTTCATTACAGTAAGAAGAGTCATAAGTGAACCAAAAACTCTGCCAGCTTTTCCTCTGGAAAGCTCAGCAACATCGGGATTTTTTTTCTGTGGCATTATACTGCTTCCAGTGCTAAAAGAATCATCTAGCTCGATAAAAGAAAATTCCTGAGATGACCAAAGTATTATTTCTTCAGAAAGTCTTGAAATGTGAACCATGAAAATCGACAAATTGCTTGCAAACTCGAGAACATAATCCCGGTCAGAAACCCCATCAAGGCTGTTATCGGTTATCCCTGAAAGCCCAAGCATATTAGCTACAGATTTTCTGTCAAGATCATAAGTTGTTCCCGCAAGTGCACCTGACCCAAGCGGTGAAATGTTCATTCTGTCAGCGCAGTCATTTAATCTTGAAATGTCACGAAGAAACATTTCAACATATGCCATCATGTGGTGTGCAAAGGTAATCGGCTGCGCACGTTGGAGATGAGTGTAACCAGGAAGTATTGTAGTCAGGTTCTTACTTGCAATTACAAGGATTGTTCTACACAGAAGTTCTAGTTGAACCTGTATGTTTTCTATTTGTTCAAGCAAATAAAGTTTTATATCCAACGCTACCTGATCATTGCGACTTCTACCAGTGTGAAGGCGTTTGCCTGCATCACCAATTCGCTTAGTCAGTTGATCTTCTACAAACATATGAATATCTTCTGCGTTTGGATTAAAAGTGATTTTAGCATTTTCGATATCTGCAAGGATTTGTCTTAATCCATCAACGATTAGAATTCCATCTTCTTTTGAAATAATATTTTTTTCGGCAAGCATTGTTGCATGAGCAATACTTCCGTTAATATCGTGTTTATATAACCTGTAATCGAAAGATATGGATGAATTGTAATCATTAACAGCTTTATCAGTTTCTTTGGTAAATCTTCCGTCCCACATTTTTTTTGACATTTTATCCTCCTGTATCCACATTAAGTGGTATTAATTGCTATAAATAAATATAAATGAATAATTGTCGCCAATCTTTGTATAAAATTCAAGATTTGCTTTTGTATATTGTATCAAAAAAAACCTTACTTGACAAAGATTGATTTATAAAATACAATTCGGTGTCTTTAGTTAGTAAAATGTTGAAATTTTTGATATAATGTTAGAGTTATAGAAAATGCAATTGATTCATTAATAGACAAAACTAAGTTTATAGAATGCTCATATTTATAAATTTAATAAAGTATTGGTGATAATATTTTAATATATAAAAGTGTCAGAGGATAATTGAATAATAAATCATATATTGATTATTGGTGTTTTGTTTTGAGTATAAAAGATTGTTTAAAACAACTAATTAGTATAACAATTTGTGTTTGGATAAAAATGTCGTACATTACGATAGTTATTAAAGGAGAAAAATAATGTCAGTAGAAAAAAAGCAGATTGAATTATTAGCGCCAGCAGGAGATTTTAACTCACTTAAAGTTGCAATTGGTAATGGCGCAAACAGCGTATATTTTGGTTCGAATTATTTTAGTGCAAGAAAAAAAGCGAAAAATATTTCCGAAGAAGAAATGGAAGCGGCAATAGATTATGCACATTTGAGATCGTGTAAAGCGTATCTTGCATTAAACACATTACTTCTTGACGATGAACTCCATCTTGCAGTTGATTTGGCAAAGCTTGCTTATTCATATGGAATAGATGCAATAATTATTCAGGATTTAGGATTTGCAGCCCTTTTAAAAAAAGAATTACCCGACATAGTTTTGCACGCAAGTACGCAGGCAACAATTTTTGATGAATTTGCAATCGATGCATGCGCGTGCATCGGATTTTCACGAATAATAATGCCAAGAGAGCTATCTATACCTGAAATTGCAAGACTTACTGCTTATGCAAATACCAAGGGAATTGAAACGGAAGTGTTTGCACATGGAGCACTTTGTGTATCTTATTCCGGACAATGTGTTATGAGCAGTATGATTGGTGGAAGAAGTGGAAACAGAGGGGAGTGTGCACAGCCATGCAGACTTTCATATGATGTAACTGTAGCAAAGCGTCCTAAGAATCTTACAGCACCACATCTTGCAACTAAGGATCTAAGTGCAATTGATCATGTGGAAGAATTAATGAAAGCAGGTGTCAGTGCTTTAAAAATAGAAGGAAGAATGCGTTCTTTAGAATATGTCGGCGTTGTAATACATGAGTTTTATAATCAGATTAAATTTGTACAAAACAAAATTAAATTTGACCGCTTTGAACCTTCAGAAAAAGGTCTCGAAAAGGGCAATACCGAAAACCTTCTCCTTGCTTTTAACAGAGGTGGCAACTTTACTGATCATTACCTTAAAGGCAAGAAAAGCCCTGATATGATTGCAGGACAGCATGTTGGGAGTTTTGGCGTTCTTCTTGGTGAGATTGCTGCTAGGAATTCTCAAAGTGGAATTGTCGAAATACGAAGAACTAATGAAGTTATTGCGTCTCTTTTCCCTAACAAAGGAGATGTTATTTCTATAAGAAGAAGTGGTAAAGATGAAGAAGTTGCCAGCGCACCTATAGGAAGTGCTGTTATGAATGGTATAAACATCCGTATTAAAGGTTTTCATCCAGCAATGATAGATACAATGCAGATTGGCGATCTGGTTTACAGGATGTCACACTCTGTTCTTGCAAAAGAAGTGCTATCAAGCGACAGTTCAAAGACTTCTATTGAAGGCAGACTTTCCGAGTTTGATGGCAATCTTTCTTTGAAATGGAAAGTTGCCGAAGGCATTGCAAAAGGGATCGAATATGAAGAAATAATTTCTAAAGACTCGGTTGTTTTAGCTAGTGAAAATATCGACAGAGTGTCAGGGATACCTACACAGCGCTGCAGAGAGCAATTGCTTAAAACAGGCGGAACGCCGTTTACTGTTGTTGATGTAGAGGTGCTTACTTCTCCTTCAATACCTGTTTCAGCACTTAATTCTTTAAGAAGAGAATCACTTGAAGGACTTGCAGAAAAAATCAAAAAAACTTTTAAGAAAAGCATATCAAAAATTTGCGAATCAAATGATTCTTTGCAAAACAGCGATTACAATACTAAGCCAGTTATCCTTAAGAGTGCCGAATTTAATGATTATACAGCCATTGAAGATATTATTAATGAAATAGATTTGCTCGATGACGGAATAAATTCAACAGAATCAGATGATAATTTACAAACTATTCTTTCTAATACAGTAGCGGCATACTTTTATTATTGGGATGGGGATGTTACAAATATTGCCTGCAATGCAGACTGGTATGAGTTGCCCATCTGGGCATTTTATAATGAAGAAGCATTTGACGGACTTAGAAAGCTTAGAGAAATCGAACCGAAATCCAAAATTGCAATTTGTGTTCCTCCAGCTTATATAGGGGAATCCAGAAACAAGGTAATCGAATTAATAAGATTACTATCAAAAGAAGATGGTGTTGATGCAATAATTTCTGGGAATCCAGGTAATGCATGGTTTTGCCAGGAATTTGAACTTGATGGATTTCAAGATTCCGGAAGTAATATTATGAATTCACAGACAGTTGCATTATTTAAAGAATTTGGAGTCCAAACCATGGCTCCGTCGATTGAACTTTCAATAGAATCGATTGCTTCTATTGCCAAAAACGAGTTTGCAAATTCGTCGAATATAATAGAATTACCAGCATACGGCAAATTGCGTCTCATGTATAGTGAGCATTGCCCTATAGGCTATAACAGGAGTGGGTGCAAAGCATGTGATACTGGAGTTGCTTTCGCACTAAAGGATCGTAAAGGTGTATCTTTCCCTGTTATTTGCCACAAAGAAACATGCACTGTCGATATTCTTAATGGAGATTGTCTTTGTGCTCCTTCTGAGGTTTTTGAAATATCACAGATTGCAAATGTCAGAGCAAGACTTTATTTTACAGATGAAATTCATCAGGAAAGGGAAAATTTGATTGCAGGCTTCAAACAATTGCTGGATGATACTAAAACGCCGGATGTACTTCGTGATGCAGAAAAGATACGTAAAACTGCTGTTGAAATTGCCTCTGGAAGAAACCATGGACTTACAAAGGGTCATTATATGAGAGGTTTACATTAATGCTTGAAGACGAGATTGAAGTATTAGTTTCTACATGCAGAGATGTCGTGCATTTACCATTTTATGCAAAAACTGGAGATGCCGGGATGGATATTTCGGCTGCCGTTGATGTTTTTCTTGCCCCTGGTGAAACAAAACTTGTTCCAACAGGAATTAAAGTTGCAATTCCGCAAGGATATGAGTTGCAGGTCAGACCCAGAAGTGGGTTATCATACAATACACCATTAAGAATTCCTAAC
Organism: Saccharofermentanales bacterium; assembly: GCA_038326615.1. Classification (GTDB taxonomy): domain Bacteria; phylum Bacillota; class Clostridia; order Saccharofermentanales; family UBA5734; genus JBBQKF01. The sequence continues at coordinate 7,632 of JBBQKF010000015.1, forward strand.
AGCCCTGGAACAATTGATTCAGGCTTCCGCGACGAGATATGTGTTATTTTAAATAATAGCAGTTGTCCGTGTTCATGTGGAACTGAAACTGAAACTGGAACTGAAATTAATACAGAAATTGTTAATCAAATTGAAACTGATTCTGATAGTAAACTTGTAAAACCAAAGATTCGCACATTACTGGTTTCTACTAAAGGAAATCTGCAAGGTAATTATCAGATTCATAAAGGCGACCGAATTGCTCAGATTGTTCTAAATAAAGTTCCTGCAATTAAATGGCAGATTACAGATTCTGTTTCACAAATAGGATTTGACCGTGGTGGCGGATTTGGATCAACAGGAGCGAAATTGTAGTTGCTATTAAATTTTTTTAGTTACAATTTCAAAAAAAATATTGACACAAGTCTTTCTAGCGTTTATAATACTGACTGTTACACAAAGAAGAAACGTCCGTTTCTCACCTCAAACATTGCGAAGAGGTTGAAATACAAGAAATTGCCGATGTTATCGGTTTTTGTTGGAGCGGATGTTTTTTATGGACATTAGCTCTATTTTTTATTTTAGGAGGTGCATTGTTATAGGTAAGCAATCAAATGGTTTAATGGTGAATGATGAAATTCGTTTTCGTGAAGTGAGATTAATTGACAGTGATGGCAGCATGGTTGGAGTGGTCAGTATCGCACAGGCCAAGAAGAAAGCGGAAGAAGAGAATTTGGATCTTGTATTAATCTCAGCTGCATCCGATAATCCGGTTTGCAAAATTATGGATTACGGGAAGTTCATGTTTGAACAGGCAAAGAGAGAAAGAGAAGCAAAGAAGAATCAAAAAATCACAGAAATTAAAGAAATTGGATTGAAGATTTCAACAGAAGAACATGATTTTCATTTCAAAACCAAGAATGCATGCCGTTTTTTAAGTGAAGGCGATAGAGTTAAGGTCGTCATTAAGTTCAGAGGTCGTGAAATGGCTTACACAAGCCGCGGATATGATGTTATGAGAAACTTCGTCGAACAATGTCAAGAAGTGGGGATAGTTGATAAAGAGCCAAAGGTAGAAGGACGTAATATGGTAATGTTTTTAGGACCAAAAAAATCGTAATTTATCAGGAGCTTATAGATAAAGGGAGGATATATCGCATGGGTAAGATGAAAACACACAGTGGATCTAAAAAAAGATTCAAAATCACCGGCACAGGAAAAGTATCAAGAACACAAGCAGGTAAAAAGCATATTTTGACCAAGAAGACATCTAAAAGAAAAAGAAACCTTCGTAAGTCAATAATTGCCAGCACGACGAATGACGCTACAATCAAGCAAATGATTCCATACAAATAAGAAATCGCCGTGAGTTTAAAATTATTTGATTTTATTAGGAGGTAATAGATATGACAAGAGTTAAAAGGTCTCTTAGAACAAGAGCAAGACATAAGAAAATTATAAAACAAGCAAAAGGATATTTCGGACATAAGAAGAAGCTTTTCAGAATAGCTAACCAAGCTGTTATGAAATCACTTGCTTATGCATATGTAGGAAGAAAACTTAAAAAGAGAGATTTTAGGACTTTATGGATTGCTAGAATCAATGCTGCTACAAGACTTAATGGTCTTTCATACAGCAGATTCATGAATGGTCTTAAGAAGTCTGGGATAATGCTCGACAGAAAAGTACTTGCAGATATCGCAGTACGTGATGCAGCAGGCTTTACTTCACTTTGCGAAACGGCTAAGAAAGCCTTAAAATAAATAAGTTTGTTATCCGCAAATTAGAGAAATTCAACATTTTACGGATATAGAATTCATATGATAAGAAAAGGACGAGGAATTATATTCTCGTCCTTTATCAATAGGAAAAAGTAAAGGGCATTCATATCAAATGAAACAGATTGAAAGCAAGGAGAATCAAAGATTCAAGGGTCTTCTCCGGATTAAAAAAAGTGGTTCAAAAGAAAACGGAGCAAGAGTTTTTATTGAAGGGTTTCGTTTATGTAAGGATGCGCTTATTTCAGGTGTTGTTATTGAAACTATGATTTTTTCTACAAGTACATTTTCTGAATTTGGGATTAATCAATTTAACGAAGTAAGCGATGTTCTCGTTTTATCTGATAATTTATTTAATAAGCTCTGCTCAACAAAAGTGCCTCAGGGAATCGCTGCAATTGTTATTTCACCTGTTATTTATTATAATGAAAATTTTAAAGTAAATACGGATGACAAATTTATTATATGTGAGTCTGTGCAAGATCCCGGGAATTTTGGAAGTATTATTCGAAGTGCGGATGCCTTCGGTTTCTCGGGTGTTATTTTTACATCAGATACTGTTGATCCGTTTAATGAAAAGACCATGAGAAGCTCAATGGGATCGGTTTTTCATATAAACTTATTTTGCACTGATGATATTTTAAAGACGATCACTTTTCTAAAGATGAATGGTGTATCGATATATGCCGCACATTTAGAGGGCACTGATTTATCTGAAGATTTCAGGTTCACGAGTCCGTTTGCAATAATTGTAGGCAATGAAGGAAATGGAATTAAAGATGAGACATCAGTCTTATGCAATCAATTAATTCGAATCCCGATGACTGGGAAGGCTGAGTCATTGAATGTTTCAAATGCTACTGCAATAATGTGTTATCATGCGTCAATATTTTATAATAAATGAAAAAAACAATGGATTTAATAAAAGCCGTTTTTATTATATAATAACATATAAATCTAGAACTGGACTAAAACTTAAACTAAAACTAAAACTAGAAGTGAAACCTAAACCTAAACCTAAACCTAAACCTAAACCTAAACCTTAAACCTAAACCTAAACCTAAACCTAAACCTAAACCTAAACCTAAACCTAAACCTTAAACTTAAACTTAAACTTAAACTTAAACTTAAACTTAAACTTAAACTTAAACTTAAACTTAAACTTAAACTTAAACTTAAACTAAAACTAAAACTAAAACTAAAACTAAAACTAAAACTAAAACTAAAACTAAAACTAAAACTAAAACTTATACTTATACTTATACTTATACTTATACTTATACTTATACTTATACTTATACTTAAATTAAAACTGACCATAAACCCGAACATAAATTGATTTTTAATAAAAGAAGGAGAATGATTGATAATCAATAATAATATGATGAATCAATCTTAATAAGAAAAATGCAAATAATAGTAATAGGATGTGGAAAAGTTGGATCTTCACTTGCAAGAGAACTTGTTAATAGTGGGAATGATGTTGTAATTATCGAAAATGACACCCGATTATTAAAAAACGCCGATGATATTGATTGTATGAAAATCAATGGAGTGCCAATAGATAAGGACATATTGAAAAGTGCAGGAATAGAGCAGGCTGAAGCGGTTTGTGCTGTTACTCAGGACGATAATATGAATATTATGACTTCCCAAGTTGCCAAAGAAATATTTGGTGTAAATAAGGTTATAACTAGAATATTTAATCCTAGGAGTAAAGTGCTTTTCGAAGAATTTGGACTTGATACCGTTTGTTCTACAACACTTACAGTTGGTGCTATAATCCGCTCCCTTGAAGATGAAATCAGTGAAGAAGCACACAGAGTTTTCGGAACAGACATTGTTTATTCTGAGACCGAAATAGAAAAAAAGTATGTTGGTATCCAAGTGAATGACTATAGCCTTCAAACTGGGAAACATATTGCTGGTCTTATCCGTGATGGTAAATTAGTTATAACCTTGCCTGGAATGAGAATCGAGAAAGATGATAAAGCAGTTTTTATGACTAAACTTTAAGAATTTGCAAGTTAAGATATATAGAGAGAAAGAAGAGGACTTAAACGATGAAAATTATTATAATAGGTGGTGGAAAAGTAGCTTATTATCTTGTTAAGACATTACAACCAAGCAAACATGAAATCACTTTAATTGAACTTAGAAAAGATATCTGTGAGAAAATTGCAACCGATTTTGAGGTTGAGGTTTATAATGGTGACGGAACAAATATTGCGATTCTCGAGCAAGCAAACTGCCAGGATGCCGACTTTGTTATTGCAGTTACAGGCAAAGACGAAAACAACCTTATTGCATGTGAAATTGCAAAAAAGAAATTTAATGTTAAGCAAACTGTTGCTAAAGTTAATAACCCCAAAAACATAGAAATGTTTATTCGCCTTGGAGTCGATAAACCTGTATCAAGTACTCAGATTCTTGCAGATATTATTGAATATGAGGTTGAACATGTAGGAATGCGTATCGCATATAAAGTTGAAAATACATCCAAAGCGATTATAGAATTTATTTTGTCAGATAAATCTTTTGCATGTAATAAGGCTTTACAAGATTACGATTTTCCTGGAGAAAGCAGAGTTGTTATGATTACAAGAGTTGACGGAAAAATTGTAATGCCTCATGGTAATGTAGATATGAAGTCAGGTGATAAAATATTAATGATTTGTGATGAATTGATGTTTGACTTGATATGGAAGAATATGGTTAAAAAGTAATTATAAAGTTATACTTATCCGACAATAACTTTTGCCTCAGGATAAACTTTCTCTTTTGTCGAAGCTACTCTTCCAGAAAGTGCCATGGCGAAAGAAGCCGGGCCTATTCTTCCGATAAACATAGTTATGATTATTACAATCCAGCTACTTTCGTGTAATGTAGAAGTGCCTACTGAAGAAAGTCCTACAGTACCGAAAGCGGATACCGTTTCGAAAAGTAAATCAAGTGTAGCATATGTGTGATTGCGAAGGTCAACTCTTTGGAAAACTGTTAGTAACATTGTGTCTAGGATTACAAGTCCCAATGAAAGTACCGCAATAATTATCGATTTTGATAACGTTTCTCTGGAAATTCTTCGCTTCATCATTACAATATCAGCATTTCCACGCAATTCAGAAATTATATAAAAGAATATTACACTAAATGTTGTTATTTTTATTCCGCCGCCAGTTGATCCTGATGAAGCTCCAATGAACATCAGGATACTTGACATTATTTTGGAACTTTCATTAAGAGCTGATTGTGAAATTGAGTTGAATCCGGCTGTTCTTGTTGTAACTGACTGGAAGAAAGCTGCAACTGCTTGCTGGAAAGGTGGCAGAGTTCCAAGTGAGTCGGGACTTGTATTGCCTTGCTCTGCGATGAAGAAAAAGATCATTCCGCCAAATACAAGTACTGCAGTCATTTTAAGAACCAGTTTAGAGTGAAAATTTAAACCTTTTATCTTATTTAAGTTAAGCATATCTGACCAGACAACAAAGCCAAGTCCGCCTGATATGATCAGCAATCCTGTCGTAACTATGACAATTGGGTCTTCGTTCCACTTTATTAAACTTGAATATTGACCTGAATATTTGCCCATTAGGTCAAAGCCAGCGTTACAAAATGCCGATACAGCCTGATAGAATCCTCTGTAAATTCCACCCGCCCATCCAAAATGTGGAATAAAACGAATTGACAAAATTACACCACCAATAGCTTCGATACTCAAAGTTACTCCAATAATTTTACGTAACAAACTTGCTACTTCCTGCATTGAAAAACTCGAGGTACACTCCTGTGCGATAACCATTGTTTTTAATCCCATTCTTTTGCGCATTAATGTAAAAAAGAATGTTGTGATGGTTACTAGTCCGAGACCTCCAATCTGGATCAGGGCAATAATTACAATCTGACCAAATAATGTCCATGATGTTGCAGTATCAACTACGACTAATCCTGTAACACAAGTTGCTGAAGTTGCGGTAAACAAAGCCTTAAGGAATCCAAGACTTTCACCGCTAGTTGAAGCGACTGGTAAAGTAAGTAAAAAACTACCAGTAAGAATAACTAAAAAGAAGCTTAACGTAATAAGTCTAGCTGGCTTATTTTGGAGACGGCAAGTAATTTTGGATATGAAATTGTGGTTTTTATATACTTTATTCATGAATTAACATGATACTACCTTTTTGGAAAAGTGCAAGCCTCATTTGTGAAAATAACATAAAAAAATGAAAAATCATGAAGTCGGAAATAAAAGGCGCATTTTATCAACATTATATGTGCAAAATAGTAATTATTTAAACTTCATATAGCAATAAGCCTCACTCCTCAATAGTTGGTGAGGGTAGGTCACCAATCAATTTATTTTACTGATGTGAGCGAAAATGTAAAAGCCGAACCTTTTCCAGGCGTACTTGTCACTGAAATATCTTCTCCTATAAAATTTAGAATTTCTTTTGCTATTGAAAGCCCAAGTCCTGTTCCTGCGGTTCCATAACGAGCAGCATCACCTTTGAAAAATCTTTCGAATACTTTTGGCAATTTTTCGGAATCTATTCCAGTTCCAGTGTCTTTAACTGTTATATATATTCTTTTGGGTGATGATTTTTTATCAATAGATGACGAAATATTGATATTGCCACCTTTTGGTGTGAATTTCAAGGCATTATCTATCAATATTATTAAAACTTGTTCAACTCTGTCGACATTGCAATTTACAGCTGGCAAGCTACGTATTCCTTCTGACATGCTGAGTTCTATGCCTTTTTCGCCAGCTGATTTCTGGTATTTGTCCATTACATCCTCAATTGTGTCTTGAACAAAGAATGGTTTTGATTCGATTACAGTTTTGCCGGATTGAAGTCTCGACAATTCAAGCATGTCCTCAATAAGCCTTGATAACCTTAATGTTTCCCGCAAAATAATATCGTAATATCTCTTCTTGTCTAATTCTGTTTTTACAAGACCATCTGACAATGGTTCAATCAAACCTCTCATAGCTGTAAGTGGAGTCCGTAATTCATGTGAAACGTTTGCAATATAGTCGCGTCTAGTTCTTTCAAGAGTTTCAGCTTCAGTAATATCCTGAAACAATCCGACTGCTCCAATGTTTTTGCCTGATTCATCTTCAATGGGGGTAATAATGACTCTTATTATGCTTTGATTATAGATAAGATCCCTATGAACAGGAACATTAGTATGAATTACTGTTCTAAAATCATCCCATACAGTTTCGTCTGAAATTAGCTGATGTCTTATAAATTGAGGATCCTTAGGACGAATCATTAATGCACGCTCAGTATCAGGGGGTGCATCTGTGAATGAATAACCGAGTTTATGATTGCTAATAAGCTTCCAAAGGGCAGGGTTTGCATGGGTAACATTACAGTGAATATCTACAGCAATAATCCCTTCTGCAAGTCCGTTCAAAACACGCATCAATCTGTTTTTCTCTAAAACTAAATCGGATATTGTTCTTTCCAGCCGTTCTCCTAGCAGATTAAAGGATGCAGCAAGCTCTCCAATTTCACCCTTAGCTTTAGTGTTTGCGCGAACAGAAAAATTACCATTAGCCATTGCAAGAGCTACATCACGTGTTTGCTTCAACGGTTTAATGATAAGATTTACAGCATAAATAACTGGTAAAATCATAAAAAGAAGGCAAATGCAAGTTGATATAAACAAAGCTCCGTTTAAACTATTAACCCCAGCATTTATTTCTACTAGTGGTTTTGCAAGAAAAACGGCACCTACAATAACACCATTATCTGTAACAGGTATGCCGACAATCATCATACCAAACTTGCTGTTTTCGAGATTGCCAGTAAATTTAATCCTATTACCTTTAAGTACTGTGCCGGTTCTTGCGGATATTCCAGCAATAAAGCTTTGGTTTGGGTCAACAGTTTTTGGGATGTCAGTTTGAATTATCATTTCACCAGCGGAATCAAGAACAAAAACCCATGCATCCCAAGCTTGCGGTCCAGCAGAAATAAGCTGGGCAAATGTCTGGAAAGGAAGACTTCCGTTTCTGTACATCATAACGAAGCTACTAATTGACTCTGCTTTTGGCAAAAGCTCCTGCGCTTTCATATCGGAATATATTGAACGCGAAATTATAAAATATAATATTGAAGTCAACATAGAGAAAAGTAATACTGTTATTACAACAAGCCCTATGATTCTTCGCAGAAACACGCTTTTAAACATTAAATACCTCTATACCATTCACATAGATTATCTAGAAACCTCGAATTTATATCCTACACCATAAACTGTTATAAGTGCCCATGATCCTTCTTCAGAAATAAGCTTGTGTCGAATTCTCTTGATATGAGTGTCAACAGTTCTTGTATCTCCAACATAATCGTATCCCCAGATTTGAGTCAGAATTTGTTCACGGTCAAAAACTTGACCGGGATTTGATGCTAGAAGATGCAAAATTTCAACTTCCTTAGGGGTACATGGAACAGTCACGCCGTTCAACTTTATTTGATAATTGTCAAGATTTATTTCCAAACCTTCAAACCTAAGAATAGTATTAGAAGAACTTTTCTCAACAAATCGTCTCAGAACAGCTTTTATTCTTGCAATTACTTCCCTAGGACTAAACGGCTTAACGATATAATCATCAGCGCCTAGTTCAAGCCCTAGAACCCTGTCAATCTCTTCACCTTTTGCTGTGAGCATTATGATTGGGATCTGTTTTGTTTTTCGTATTTCGCGGCAGACCTCAGTTCCAGATTTCTTTGGCATCATCAAATCGAGTATTATAAGGTCAGGCTGGTCACTTTCAACCTTCTTAAGTGCTTCTTCGCCATCGAATGCAGATGAATGGGGATACCTTTCTGCATCAAGGTAAATACTTATAGATTCATGCACTACCGGGTCGTCATCACATATAAGAATGTGTGGTACTTTAGCCATTTTTGTAGCCTCCTTTTAATTAATAATCATTGATTTAACAAATTTTAGAGTTTGGTTGAATCTTTTTATTTCATTATAGCAGTTCTTTCAAATTACGGAAACAATTTGACACAATCGTTCATAAAAGCATCTTGATTGTTACTATAAATCTACACAAGACCTTTTCAATTTGCTATAATATTATTATCGCTTTTCCGATGCGGGCATGTTGAAGTTAAATAAATTCAATTTGTTTAAATTGTATGGATAATTATATTAGTTAAGATTTAAAAATATTGCTGCAAATGCAGCTTTTGGAGGCTTCATGAAAATAGCAGTACTGTGCATTGCAACAAACTTCAAAGTCCGAATGAAAATAGGTAATAAATCATTACTAAGCCAAGAAGACAAAAAAAATATGGAACGTAACTTCCAGGAAATAGATATCTGGATAAGGAACTCAGTTGAGAATCTTGTACCTGTTATTGTTACTTGCTTCGATGAGATATATGAAATGGCAGTTCAGAGACATTATTTGTGTTTCAAGAATGAATTTGGACAGATTTCTGAAGGGAATATGATTCGATATGGTATTACATCATATCCCGATGCTCAAGCCTATATTGTGATATCAACTAGTGAAACAAGATTTTTTAAGGCTGAAATTTTTGAGAATTTATGCAGACAAATTCATAATAATCCAAATAAAATAATAATCTCAAAATATGATAATAAACTTACACTACCAATGATATTTTCAAATCAATATGTTGAGCCGATTCATTCGATTGTTGATAGAGAAAATGGAAAGTTTGTGTTACGTTCAAAAAGCAAAAATGCCATATATATGGCTATTACGGATGAAATGATAAAACAATCAGATTTTCACAAGCAAATGCCATTGACGCAAAAAAACGTTTCTTTAAATGCAACTAGTGAGGCTTCAACATTGGTGAGTGTGACAAAACCAGACCCAGATTCTGTAGTTATAATAAGGGGTGGTGGGCGCATTGGATCTGCTATTGCTGTTGCACTGCAAAGTTATGGTTACAATATTATTATAACTGAAAAAAATACTCCAACTAACATTATGCGTGGATTATCTTTTGCTCAGACAGTTTATTCATCTGAAATTGAAATTGAAGGGATAAGAGCATTTCTTGTATCTCCGAGCATGATTCAGATTCAGAAAGCCTGGAACGTAGGAGCTATTCCCGTTATCATAGATCCTAATTTGGAAATATTGCAGCTTTTTGACCCCGAAATTCATAAGATAAGCCTTTATGATGATAATATCAAAGCACCACCCATCGATATTCTTTCATATCTTGGGAATAAAGAAGAAGTGTCGTCAAAAGATACTGAAAAGACTTTAGATGAAAAAACTATAGTTGAAAAAACTTTAAATGAAAAGACTTTAGATGAAAAGACTTTAGATGAAAAGAATTTAGATGAAAAAACTATAGTTGAAAAAACTATAGCTGGAAATTATGTTGGTGAAAAAAAATTGGCCGTTAACGAAAATAACATAGATTTGAAATATAAACTTATTGCTTTAATGGATTCCTCATCACAAATAAGTCAAAATCCTACTAATCGGTTTATGGCGCCTATAACAATTAGTTTAAGAGAGAACCTTGATTTGAAAGAAAACTTCCATTACAAAATATTGACAGAAGATGGCCCATTGCATGGTAAAATAATATCGCAGAAAGAACTTAATGTATCAAGAATATCTAGGAATATTGAAGAACCTGTAAGTCCAACACATGATTTAAATGATAAACACCAAGAGTCAGATGATTTGCAGCAAAATTACAATTCGTCAACAACTAAAACTGAAGTGAAATTTGGACTTGCCCAGATTTTTTGTTCTGAAACTGGAATTTTCAAAGCTTATCAGAAAATTGGAGACGAAATCGAAGTAGGGTCACAGATAGGCCAAATTGAAAAGCGTGATGGATCAGTAACTTGTGTGGTTTCATCAATCAAGGGCAGAATTATCGGTGCAGCGATTACAAACCAGAATGTTTTGAAGAATGATATTCTTTGTATAATTAATATTACGGGCATTTCTCGAGAGGATTGCTTTATGACACTACCAGCAGACCGAAGCGTAGCATTATCTGCTTTAATGTTGCTAAAGGGCAAATAGGTCGTATTATATTAATTTTCGGATATCTGTCTGTGAAAAAAGTTTTTGAATTCAGCACATATTGGCCATTACCAGCAAAATACATCATGGAAACTTCTGAACTCATCTTCGAACAACATATAGTTAATTGAAAAAAGGCCATGCTTTTATCACTCGAAACATAATTAATATTTATTTTTTTAATTTTTATTATTATTTGGTAAGATTTAGTATTTTTATCGAATTATTTTCTATAACGAAAGACAATTGTAGAGTCAAAAATCAAAATTGGAGAATAGTACAAAAATTCGCAACATTGTCTGATGTAATTATTATTACAATAGAATAGAATAAGTCTTGTAGCGATGCTTAGCAAAAAAAATAGCGAAAAATTCAGTGATAGAATTAAATTTCAACAAAGATTTGCTCAGCAAATAATAATTACGAAACATGAAGGGGAAAATAATGAGAAACAAAACAGTTAAGAAAATATTTACTATTATTGCATGTATTGCAATGCTTGTATCAATTGTGCCATCAATAGTTTTTGCTGATACAGCAACAGAAATTAAAGTGACTATACGCGTTGAAGGAATTTCTTCTAGTTTTTATGACCAGACAATCAAAATACCTTATTCAGGAACACTGACAGTAAAGGATGCTCTTACATTCGCAGATACAAATTCTGAAAGCCTGAGTGTATCGTTTGAGGAATCTACTTATGGTGCTTATATCGCAGGAGTAAATGGTGAAACAGCTGGACTATTTGGCGGATATGATGGATGGCTTTACCTTGTTAACAATACAGATCCAGGAGTTGGAATTACTCAGAGCAATCTTGTTGAAGGTGATACACTTGTTGTATATTATGGCGATCCTTTTGGCAAAGGTATGCAAAATCCAATTCTTGATTCATCGAAAAGCAGTCAGGGGATTTTGAAATTTACCAGCAAGGATACAACTTATGATGAAAACTGGAACCCAATTGTAACCGAAAACCCTGTAAAAGGTGCAACTGTAACATGGTATAATGGAGAAACATCCGTAACATTTACAACTAATGATAATGGTGAAGTAACAATCCCGACCGATAAACTTAACGCAGGAACACATAAAGTCAATATAGAAAAATATGATACTGAAGTTGTTTCTGGTAAATATCTTCCATTAGTTCTTCGTCTCCCATCAGAAACTACGGTTGAAATAGCAGCGACTTCTTCCGAAGATGTAACATCATCAACTAACGAAAGTTCAAACAGCACATCTGATGATTCTGCAATAAGTCAGACAGGAACTGGTTCTGAGAATGCTCCTACAGGAGATTCTTCATTGTTATTATTTGCTATACTATTACTAATATCTGGAAGTGGTCTTGTAATAGCATATAAAAGAAAAGAAAAAGGAACAATCTGATAGCATAGTTATATCAAGAGGAGTTAAGGAGCAATATGCTTTTTAATTCTTTTTGCGTTTTATTGACATACAAATAATAAATAACTAAATGGTATGAAAAGTAAATCAGCTAAATGGCAGGCAAAATAAATCAACTAAATAGTATGAAAAGTAAATCAGCTAAATGGCAGGCAAAATAAATCAACTAAATAGTATGAAAAGTAAATCAGCTAAATGGCAGGCAAAATAAATCAACTAAATTGAATTGGAGCGAGAATGTTAAGAACCAAAAAATTAATATCGATATTGCTGACAATAAGCATTATTTTTTCTTTATTAATAGGTGTCAGAACTTTTATACTAGCATCAACAAACTATTACGATAGTACGAAAATCAATGCCTTTGCTGACGGAATTCTTGACTGGAGTAGAAAAGTAAATAGTGTTTCTCCGACTGAATCGCTTATAGATAAGGGCCTAATTAGTTCTGCTGGCACTACATATTCAGATTGGTATGTTATTGGAATGAAACGTTCAGGTAAAACTGATTCATCAGAATCTTATGTTTCTTCACTCAATTTGGCAATCACAAATAATCTTTTAACAAGCTACACTCCATCTAAAGTCATGAACATCCACAGAAGTATTTTGTTGTTAGTTACATTAAATCAAAATCCATTAGCTTTTAACGATAGTATTTCAGGAAAGAAAATCAATCTTGTTTCTGAATTTATATACAATCTTCCATATCAAAGTGCAATTGAGCAACAACTAATTAACGTTTGGACATGGGGACTTATATCTCTTGATACATTAAAATATGAAGTGCCTGCTGGGAGTTCTATTTCTAGAGATATAATAATTAGAGAAATTCTTAAAAAGCAAAAGATTTCTGGTGGGTTTGCGCTTACAGACAATGAAAAGAATTCTGACCCCGATATTACAGCAATGGTTATTCAGGCATTATCACCATACTATAATAGTGAAAAGGAATATTCATACAAGCGAATTATTGACGGCAAAAAAATCAATGCAAAAGTCAGTCAGGTCGTGGATGAAGGAATATTAAAGCTTTCAGCAATGCAAATTACAACTGGAGACTACAAAAGCTGGGGACAACGAAACTCTGAAACTGCGGCGCAGGTTGCAATCGCGCTTTGTGATCTTGGAATTGATCCTCAAAAAGACATTCGATTTATCAAAGATGGAAAAACGCTTGTCGACGGAATGCTTTTATATAAATTAAGCGATGGAGGCTTTTCACATGTTTATCCACCTGTTAAATCAGATGGTATGGCAAGTTCACAAATCTTTAGCGCTTTTGTCGCAATAAAAAGAAATATGAATGGGCAAAGGACAATTTATGATCAAAGACCCGAACAAAATAGCACTCTAACGTCGGCTATTTCAACTTTGGAAACGAAAATTACGGCAATAAATTCAAAAACAGATAAACCTACGCTTGCTAAGTTGCTCGCTGATTACAACAAAATACCAGAAAATGAGAAAATGTATGTTTCAAATTATCAGTTGCTTGCCAAGGCAATTAGAAAAATGGGAAATGTTTTAACAGTTTCTCCATCACCGATTTCATCTGAATCAAATCCTAACTCAGGTTCATTATCAAATTCATATGGTTTATATACCTCATCGTACTTTTCATCAGATAATGGGTTGCAAAGTAAGTTTGAATCAGACCAGGGAAGTCAAGGTTACTCTGATAACGCTAATTCTTCAAAGGCTTTTACTTTGTCTAGTTTAGAAAGTAACAGCGGCAATGAAACAACTGGCAAAAATGATAAAGGGTTCATTTTGATAGCAATTATTGTAATTGCTGTACTTCTAGGACTTTTTTTAGTCTGGAATTATTTAACCGCAAGAAAAAACAAGAGCACAACAGTCAAATAATGTCTCAAACATTACTACAATATATATATGCGGATTTTGATAAATAACTTTACGTTATATTTTTTAACCTATATAATATTAAATTGTGAAATTCGATGTAGGAGCAATGTAAAATAGTTTGCATTCAGAAGGCAAATAGTAAAACAGCAAAGTATATTTGAATATATAAAACAAAATAATTAAATAGGAGGGAAAATTTAATATGAAAAAAAATGTAATTTTAATATTAGTTATCCTTCTAGGTGTTTTGATTGCTTTTTACAATATTGACATACAAACGGTTGACGAATACTATCTTTCGCACCTTGAAGATATAAAGCCTGACAGCAAAACTGTTTTTTTGAGTGTTAGATGTGACACTGTACTTAAAAATAGAGATAAGTTGTCAAAAGAATTAAATACCGACGAATTTATCCCTAAAGATGGCGTTGTTCTTCCGAAAACTCAATATGTCCTAAGAGACGACGATACCGTGTTTGCTGTTTTGAAGAGATCAATGCAATATAACAAAATACAGTTTGAATTTCAAGGGAATCCAATTAAAGGTAAAAGTGGAGCATATATAAAAGGAATTCATTATATTTACGAATTCTCATGCGGCCCTTTGTCAGGTTGGATGTATAAAGTCAACGGGGCCTTTTCGTCAGGAGATAGTTCGTCGTTTGTTCTGAAACCAGGCGATTATATTGAATGGGTTTATTCATGCGATTTAGGTCGTGATGTAGGTAATAACTATGGATCGGAGGGAGCATGAGCACATTTTCATCTTTTCATCCGTTCGTTGTATTTTCATATTTCGCTGTAATCATCTTTACGACTATGTTTACAGCAAATCCCGTATTACTGCTTATAGCAATTCTATCAGGAGTTTTGTTTTATGCATTGATAGAGAAACCCGCTGCCTTTTTAAAAGATGGATTGTTCTATCTTCTGCTGTTTTTGATAGTTTCAATAACAAATCCACTGTTTTCTCATAATGGAGCAACACCGTTATTTTTTATGAATGGTAATGCAATAACTCTTGAAGCAATACTTTCGGGGTTGAGAATAGCGGTGATGCTTATTGGAATTCTTTATTGGTTTAAAAGCTATAGTATAATAATTACCTCGGATAAATTTCTATATCTTTTTGGGAAGGTTTTACCTAAACTTGCTCTGGTTTTCTCAATGGCAATAAGATTTATTCCTCTGTTTAGAAACCAGATAAGAAAAGTTAGTAACGCGCAAAAAGCTATGGGTCTTTATTCTAAAGATAATCTTCCTGATAAATTTAAAGCTGGAATGAGAGTGTTTTCAGTTATGGTGACATGGGCACTTGAGAATTCAATTGAAACCGGAGACTCAATGAAGGCAAGAGGATACGAGCTCAAGAACAAAAGCCATTATTCGCTTTTCAAGTTTACCTTAAGAGATGCAATGCTTATGGCGTCGATTGTTTTTTTGTCAGGTATAGTTTTTTTTGGAGTAATCTGTGGAAGTATGGATTTTGCATTTTACCCAAGAGTTGAAGTGTTAAAATTTGGGGCTTTTCAATATGCTACATCAATTGCTTTTGGTATTTTAGCTTTTATACCGTTTTTTATCGAAATTAAGGAGAAAATAAAATGGATTTATTTCAAATCTCAAAGCTGAGTTTTCAATATCCAGGCATGGAAAACAAAACATTAGATGAAATTGACCTTTCCATCGGGAGCGGAGATTTTATTGTAGTATGCGGGCAAACCGGTTGTGGGAAAACAACTCTTTTAAAGCTACTTAAACGCGAACTTTCTCCTCATGGAATTGTTAGTGGTACTATAAAATATAACGGAACAGAACTTAAGAATCTTGATGAGAAGACTGCCACCTGTGAAATCGGGTATGTACTGCAAAATCCAGATAACCAGATTGTAACAGATAAAGTCTGGCATGAACTTGCTTTTGGTTTAGAAAATATGGGCCTTTCATCAGCGGTAATTCGTCGTAGGGTAGGTGAAATGGCAAGCTATTTTGGCATTGAAAAATTGTTTAGGCAAGATACCGCAAAACTTTCCGGAGGGCAGAAACAATTGTTGAATTTAGCTTCAATAATGGTTATGCAACCTAAAGTTCTTATTTTAGATGAGCCAACTTCTCAATTAGATCCTATTGCAGCATCTGAGTTCATTGCCACTCTTCAAAAACTCAATCGTGAACTTGGTCTTACAATAATTCTTGTTGAACATAGACTTGAAGAAGTTTTCCCTATAGCAGATAAAGTTTTGGTCATGGACAAAGGCAAGGTTCTTTTATTTGATGAACCCCACATGATTGCGACAGATTTAAGAGAAAAATATCCTCAGCACCCTTTGCTAAATGCTCTTCCAAGCGCAGCAAGGATATTTTCTGAATTTAAAACATCAGAACAGTGTCCAATGACAGTCAAAGAAGGTAGAAAATATCTAACTGCACATTTTAAAGAAGGAAATGCACAGCTTCCAAAAAGAACCGTAATACAATCGCCAAAAAAAGTTGTTGAACTAGAAAACGTATGGTTTCGTTACGAAAAGGATTTGCCGGATATAATGCGGGGTGTAAGTTTTCATGTTTTTGAGGGAGAAACATTTTGTATTCTTGGCGGTAACGGAGCAGGTAAGACAACAACTCTTAATGTTTTATCAGGATTAAACAAACCATATCGCGGCAATATTGTTCTTAATGAAAAGAAGATTAAGGATTACCATAGCGGGGAGTTGTATCGCTACAATATTGCATTTTTGCCACAAAACACTCAGATTGTGTTTTTAAAAGATACAGTTAAAGCGGATTTTGATGAAGTTTGCGAAGCTATGGAATACAAAGAAGAAGAGAAAATGCAGCGGATTAATGAAATGGGTGAGAGTCTTTGTATATCTCATTTGTTAAAAAGACACCCATTTGATTTATCCGGTGGTGAGCAACAAAAATGTGCTATCGCTAAATTATTACTTCTAAAGCCAAGAATTCTTTTGCTTGATGAACCAACAAAAGGGCTTGATGCTTTTACAAAAAGAGAACTTGCTAAAATTATTATCGATATGAAGAAAAATGGAATAACTATAATAATGGTAACACATGATGTAGAATTTGCAGCGTCCTACGCGGATCGCTGTGCAATGTACTTTGACGGAGAAATTATTTCAGAGGATGTCCCTGATGTATTCTTTTCACAGAACAGCTTTTATACAACAGCGGCAAATAGAATAGCAAGACACAGATATCCAAATGCAGTTACGTGTGAAGAGGTTATTGACCTTTGTAGAAGGAATGGAATTAAAGATGAATACTAAAATTTTTCGAATTGCCCTTTTGATTATTGCAATTCCGCTTTTAGTAATATTGGGTGTTACAATGTTTACTGACCGGCAATATGCAATGATTTCACTTTTAATAGTTGTCTTGTCGTTCGTACCTTTTTTTCTAACTTTTGAGAAAAGAGGAGGGTCGAACACGAAAAAAGTTATAATTCTTGCTGTAATGGTTGCGTTATCAGTGACCGGAAGATTTATATTTTATGTAATACCATTTTTTAAGCCAGTTACAGCAATTGTTGTGATTTGTGCAATTTATTTCGGCCCGGAGATGGGGTTTCTTTGTGGTTCTCTTTCTGCATTGTTGTCAAATTTATATTTTGCACAGGGGCCATGGACGCCTTTCCAAATGTTTTCGTGGGGCCTTATTGGACTACTTGCAGGAATAATATCTAAACAACTTAAGAATAGCAAAATCAGCCTTGCAATTTTCGGCGCGTTTGCTGGAGTTCTCTTCTCATTTGTGATGGATATATGGGGAGTACTTTGGATTGACGGAACATTTAATTTAGCTAGATATCTAACTGCATTAGTTACAGCTATTCCTATAACGGTTATTTATGTTGTATCAAATGTTGTATTTTTGATATTCATAATTAAACCTCTTGGGTCGAAACTTGAACGTATTAAAACTAAATATGGGATCTAAATAAAATCTAAATAAAATCTAAATAAAATCTAATTTTGTAAATTCGCTTGTAAAATTCTTTCAAATAGTATAGTTTTATTAGAGAAACTATTATTTTGACTGGTAAGGAAATAAAGGTGAAAAACTATTTAGAATATAAAGAGAATATTGCTGAAATCGGATCTTTTGCTTTACCGGTTTTTATTGAGCAGGCTGCTATTGCGTCAATGTCAGTTATTAGTGCAATACTCGTTTCAAGGATTGGAGCAGAGGCAATTTCAGGAGTAAGTCTTGTTGAATCATTAAATTTTCTGATTCAGCAAATATTTCTTTCTTTAGAGATAGGTGCAACTGTTGTTGTTGCTCAATATTGTGGAAGAAACGATTGCAAATCTGCTAGTGAAGCAAGTATTCAAGCGATGCTTACTTCTGTTTCTTTAGCGGTTTTTATTGGAGTAATAATGCTGATATTTCCAAATCAGGTATTACATATAATCCTTGGGGATGCACAGCAGGAAGTTTTTGCCGCAGGTAAAACGTATTTTACATTTGCTGTTCTTTCATTTCCGTTTTTGTCAATTTATGCAATTACAACTGCATCCATCAGGGGAAGTGGCAATCCCAAATTATCTTTAATTGGGGTTTTGATAACAAATATTTCCTTCGTTTTGTTGGGATTGTTGTTTATTAATGTTTTTAAAATGGGGGTTGCAGGCGCTGGTTTGGCTTTGATTTGTTCAAGGTTTTTAGGAGCAGCAACAGGCCTTTATCTTTTAAAAAGGGGTAATGACATGCTTAAAATCGAAGGATGGATTCCGAAAAAGATTCAATGGCATATTCAAAAAGCGATTTTGCTAATTGGAATACCGTCATGTATTGAAAGCATGATTTTTCTTGCAGGTCGTCTTACAACACAAACATACACTGTATCAATGGGTACACAGGCGATGGCCGCAAATGCACTATCAAATTCAATAGCAATGTTCTACAATATCCCAGGAAGTACGGCAGCATCGGTTTCAGTTCCTATCGTTGGGAAATATATTGGAATGAAAAACATTGTTAATGCTAAAGAGTCATCAAAGATAATTTTAATTCTTTCAGTCTTAATAATGTCATTTGTATCAATTGTGTTTGCAATTTTTGCATGGCCTATTGCAAGTTTGTTTACATCAAATCAGGAAATTATTAAAGAAATGGTGTTTATATCAAGGACGAATTTTCTTGTATCACCGGTTGTGTGGACGTTATCCTTCGTTATTCCTTCAATACTTCGGGCATCAGGTGATATGAAATATACAACTTCTGTTTCTATTATTTCGATGGTTTTATTCCGAATGACAATAGGATATCTTCTCGGAATTGTGCTTGGCTTCGGCGTTATAGGTATATGGATTGGGATGTACGTAGACTGGACAGTCCGTGCAATATTGTTTAGCATTAGATATATGAAAGGCAAATGGGCGAATAGGGAATTACTTCCACAAAGTCCGGCAATATAGGGAAATAACCATTTGTTTGTGCATGAGTATACTAATTTATATTATATATCAATAATATTTTAACTTTATGCGAATGCTCAATTGAAATTATATTGTAAATTTTGTGTTAAAATATATAATATTTATATGTATTTCTTGTGAAAATGAAAGAGGTAAATCATGAATAGTAATTTAACAGACAAACCATTAAATGTTTCTACAAACACAGTTGTAATAACAGTTGTAGGGAAAGACAAAGTAGGAATTATAGCTGGTGTAAGCACAACTCTGGCAAAAGAAAATATGAATATAATGGATATCTCCCAGACAATTTTGCAGGATGTGTTTACAATGATTATGCTTGTACATCTTCCTTTAGGTAACAATGATTTCCAGCAATTGAAAAATACATTTGACCAGTTAGGGAATGAATTAGGAGTATCAATCATGTTGCAACATTCAGATATTTTTAATGCAATGCACAGAATTTAAAATTTATATAAGCATGATTAATTATATAGGTTTATAAGATTTGTTGATTATAAAATGATATTATTCTGATTGAATGAATGGATTATATACAGAATAAGGCAAGAACGCTGCCATCAAGCCAGCATATGTGGCATTTCAATTAATAATAGGAGGTATGGTTAATTCGTTGCGTTATATGATGAATTAGTCATGATGATATAATGTTTAATGAAAAGGAAGTACTTGAAACATTACAAATGTTTCAAGAACAACATCTTGACGTCAGAACGATAACAATGGCGATTTCTTTGGGAGATTGTGCTAGTGATTCTGCAAAGACTTCGTGTGATAAAATTTACGACAAAATAACAAAAAAAGCGCAGCACTTAGTTGAAGTTGGCGAAGCAATCAGTAATCAATATGGAATTCCAATAATAAATAAAAGAATTTCTGTGACTCCAATATCTCTTGTAGCTGCATCAAGTGATGTATCGGATTATACGTGTTTTGCAAAAGCCCTTGACCGTGCGGCACAAGAAGTAGGAGTAAACTTTATTGGTGGATTTTCTGCATTGGTTCAAAAGGGTTATACCGAAAGTGATATGAAACTTATCCGCTCTATTCCACAGGCTCTAGAAACAACAAACAAAGTTTGTTCCTCGGTTAACCTTGCAACATCAAGAGCAGGGATTAATATGGATGCTGTAAGGCAGATGGGTGAAATAATTAAGGAAACAGCTATGTTAACGGCGCATCAGGATGCATTAGGATGTTGCAAATTAGTGGTTTTTGCAAACGCTGCCGAAGACAATCCATTTATGGCAGGAGCTTTTACTGGAGTTGGAGAACCTGAATGTGCAATTAATGTAGGTGTTAGTGGACCTGGTGTAATTAAACATGCGATGGAGGCTGTAAGAGGGTGTGATTTAGGAGAAGTTGCAGAGGCAATTAAAAAGGCAGCTTTCAAAATAACACGTGTTGGCCAGCTTGTTGCCAAAGAAGCGTCGGCAAGGCTTAATGTACCATTTGGAATTATTGACTTATCGTTAGCGCCAACTCCTGTTGTAGGAGATTCAATTGCTCGTATTCTTGAGGAGTTCGGACTTGAAGTATGTGGAGCATGGGGAACTACTGCTGCTTTAGCGATGCTGAATGATGCAGTAAAAAAAGGCGGTACAATGGCTTCTTCATTTGTGGGAGGTCTTTCTGGAGCGTTTATTCCGGTTAGTGAAGATGAAGGAATGATAGCCGCGGTCAATTGCGGAGCATTAACTCTTGAGAAACTAGAGGCTATGACCTGTGTCTGTTCTGTTGGTATTGATATGGTCGCAGTTCCTGGAGATACGAGTGCATCAACAATTTCTGCAATTATTGCAGATGAAATGGCAATAGGGGTTTTTAATAATAAGACAACAGCAGTAAGAATAATCCCTGTTCCTGGTAAGTCAGTGGGGGATACGGTTGAATTCGGTGGCCTTTTGGGCTCAGCTCCAATTATGGCTGTTAATTCTTTTTCTTCAGAAAAATTCATTGCGCGTGGCGGTAGAATTCCAGCTCCTATTCATAGTATGAGAAATTAAAGGATGGATTATGTTCGTGAGTAAACCATTTTTAAAAAATAGAATTTTAAGAGAATTTCTAACCGATAGTCTCTTGATTGATAAATCTGTATACATCAAGGATTACAATTTCAATGAAACTTGTCTTATGGCGCCGTTTTATGCCATAATTCAGGCAATTAAAGAAATAAACCTTCTTGACTTATATTCCGCACAGATTCTTATTGAGGAGGCTCAATCATATAATGAATCTTTTCTCATGACAAAGGTTGCCGAGGCTTTGCTTTCACTTGAGAAAAACGAATACGAAGAAGCTGACAAAATAATTCAGGAGCTTAAAATTGTTTTTTTTGAACGACCAACTTTGCACCGTTTTTATCTTAGAGCAACAGATGAAGTCTATACTGCTGATTACCTGCTTTTTAAGAAATGGTTTCCTCTTCTTTGCTTTAGGGCATCTCTTTATAATGAACCTAGCGGTAAAGTGTCTGTTGGTATTAATCTAAATGACTGCCAAAAAATGGCTTTGTTAAATGGGCTTGATCCTTTTTGGTTTGATTTATATCGAAAAGACACTTTACTTTCTTCATGCCGAAAACGAAGAGATTTTATAAGCCAGGAAAAAATCATTGATTCGTTGATTGAATCTTATAATGAGAATTTGAAAGACGCCGCAAATCAAGAAAATTTGTTATTTAGTGAAACATATGATATCAGTATGTTTGCAATACAGCAGATATTTTTGCTTGCCGAACAATATGAAATTATTGGCAAACATTCCAGAGCGCTCTTTTGGTGCGATAATGTCCTTTTGTTGAACCCAGGAAATAAAAAAGCACTTTCAGTAAAAATTGAAATTTTCAAAAAGCAAAAATTGTATCGATGTGCTCTTGGTTTCTGTAACTCATTTATTTCATCTAATCCTGATGATAGCATCGGTTATTACCTTCGTTGCGGTGTTTATTATATGCTAAAAGAAAATAAAAAGGCATATAGAGATGCTCAAGATTGTTACAGCAGGGCAAAAGATAAAAAACTTGGACTTATGGCTCGCGGGTTTGCTTTACTTAATCTTGACGAATACGAAAAGGCAGTGGGCTGCTTTGAAATGGTATGCTCTATGGGATATCCATCATATGAGACTTTTCGCGGACTTGGGAAAGCATATGCTTCAATGGATCGGACATTGGAAGCTTTGGCATGTTATATGAAATGCAAAAGAATTGATCCACAAGACCTTGATTTACTTTATGACATTGCAGATACTCAATTTATGGGTGGTTATTTTGTTGAGGCAAGAAAAAGTTGCATTACTTGTATTAAGCAAAACCCTTATTTTGTAAGTGCATACGTTTTACTGGGAATGATTGCTTTGAGAGAAGAAAATTCTTCCCTTGCGATGAAATATTTTGATAAAACACTTACAATTGATCCCCAAAATGCTTATGCTCTTAATGAAAAAGGATATTTGCATTTTCTTGAAGGAAACGAAGAGTTTGGAAGTAAATTAATTGAACAGGCGCTTAATGAGTTCCCTGAATATGCAGATGCTATTTGTAACAAGGGAATAATGCTTGCGTATTCCCTTGATTTTGATGACGCTTTGAGTATGTTTGAGAAGGCAATAGCGTTAATCCCAGAACATATTGGTTCAAACTTAGGCAAGGCTAGTATGTTAATGCAGGATAACAACATTAATGATGCGCTTTCGGTCTATGAATACGTGCTAAAACTTAACCCTTCTAATGAGGAAGCAAAGAACGGGAAAGAAATGATTTCAAAAATTATGGGTGTCTTCCGGGATACTAGTGACGAAGAGTTTTCGATTGATTAAGACTTTTTGAAAGTCTGAGATAAATAAGGAAAATGAATCTTAAAAATCCAAATAAAATCCAAATAAAATCCAAATAAAATCCGAAAAAAATTTAGAAAAAAAAAAATTAAAAATTTGGGAATTACTGTTGACAAGAAAGCCATTATCGATTATACTTTCTCTTGCGCTTAGGAAATACAAAAATGTGCAAACACTTACTAAAGTGTAGGTCCCGGGAGTTTAGCTCAGCTGGGAGAGCATCTGCCTTACAAGCAGAGGGTCACAGGTTCGAGCCCTGTAACTCCCACCATTATACGGCGCAGTAGTTCAGTTGGTTAGAATGCCAGCCTGTCACGCTGGAGGTCGAGGGTTCGAGCCCCTTCTGCGTCGCCACCGAAGCCGATTCGATGAATCGGCTTCATTTTGCCCAGATAGCTCAGTCGGTAGAGCAGCGGATTGAAAATCCGCGTGTCGCTGGTTCGATTCCGGCTCTGGGCACCATAAAAGTCACCATTATGGTGACTTTTTTGTTGCATAATTGAAAAGTGATACTATTAATTCCTATATAAGCGATACAACAATTTCTTGCAAACTTCGACCATATATGGTATAGTAGTTTCGGTAGAGTAGTGTTGTGACGACGAAGAGTGGGGTTGACCCACTCTTCATTGCATATTAGGAGGCGTCTTAGTGTCAGGGAGATCAAAAACTGAACAAATTGTATTTGAAACTGTTGAAGAAACAATTATAAAAATGGGATTGGATCTTGTCGGAGTTGAATACAAAAGAGAAAGTAATGAATGGTTTTTAAGAATAATTATTGACAAGCAAGGTGGAGTAAGCCTTGATGATTGTGCTGATGTAAGCACCGCCATTGAACCAATGCTTGAGGATATGGATGTTATTAAACTTCAGTACAATCTTGAAGTTTCATCTCCTGGTGTTGACAAACCATTTGTAACACAAAGGGATTTTGAACGTAACATAGGCTGCCTTGTAGAGGTTCACCCTATTCTACCAAAAGGTCAGAAAAAATGGGAAGAAGGTATACTGCAGTCGGTTACTGATGACGAGATAACAATCGTTTTAGACGAGCCCTTTGTAAAAGGAGTAAGACCAAAGACAAATGGCCAGATAAAACAGTTTATACGAAAAGAAATTAAATTTGTAAGAAAAGCAATACGGTTTTAAATTTTTTAAAACAATTAATACAATAATTCAAAATTTGAGAGGAGAACAAAAGAAAAATGAATGCAGAACTAATAGAAGCCATAAGATTACTTGAAAAAGAACGTGCAATTGATGCTGAGATTTTATTTACAGCGATTGAGGACGCACTTGTTTCCGCATATAAGAGGGAATTCGATGCAAAAACAGTAGATAATATTCGTGCTGAAGTTGACAGAGATACAGGGGAAATGAGAGTTTTTCTTTCAAAAGAAGTTGTTGATGATGTTAGTGATGTGAATTCACAGATTTCATTGCAGGAAGCAAAAGCTCTTTCTGAAGATTTTGATATTGGTGATGCAATGGAATACCAACTGTCTCCTAAGGATTTTGGCCGTTTAGCAGCGCAGACCGCAAAGAATGTTATCAGCCAAAAGATAAACAGTGCCGAGCGTGAACGAATTCAAAATGAATTTTCCAACAAAATAGGCGAACTAGCAACAGGTGTTGTTCAACGTAAAGACCGCAGAGAAGTAATTGTCGATATTGGACGTGCTGAAGCTGTTTTATCTCAAAATGAACAGGTCAGAACAGATATTTATAATTTTAACCAGAGAATGAAGTTTTATATTCTTAAAGTTGATGAAAAGAAAGGTCGTCCGGTAATTTATGTATCCAGAAGCCACCCTAATCTTGTTAAAAAGCTTTTTGAAATTGAAGTTCCTGAGATTGCTGACGGAATTGTCGAGATTGTATCAATTTCACGTGAAGCGGGTTCAAGATCAAAAATAGCAGTTGCATCAAGAGATGAAAACGTTGACCCTGTTGGATCGTGTGTTGGTCAAAAGGGACTTCGTGTTGGGGCAATAATGGATGAGCTTAAAGGCGAAAAGATTGATATAATTGAATGGGACGAGGATCCTATTAATTACATAAGCAACAGTCTTAGCCCTGCAAAGGTTCTTCGTGTTGACGTAAATCCTAATGATAAAACTGCAAGAGTAATAGTTCCTGATCAGCAACTTTCACTTGCCATAGGCCGTGAAGGTCAGAATGCAAGACTTGCCGCTCGACTTACAGGTTGGAAAATTGATATAAGAAGCGAATCGCAATTCCGAGAAATACTCGAAGCAGAACTTATGGATCGCTTCACTCTTGCTGCGGAATCAGTTGCAGATGAAGAATTAGAAACGGAAGACGAATAAATTTAATTTGGCATTTTTTAAATTCCAAAGGTAGGGTGCAAAAGTTAATATGGAGGGCGTTTCTTGCTAAAAAAGATACCGAACAGAATGTGTGTAGCATGTCATATTATGAAACCAAAGAAAGAGCTTGTTCGTATTGTTATAAACAATGAGGAAAAGGTTTTCGTGGATTTTACGGGTAAAGCACAAGGTAGGGGAGCATATCTTTGCAGGTCTGCTGAGTGTCTGAAAGTTGCTCAAAAAGGCAGGAAACTAGAAAAAGCTCTAAAACATCAGGTTTCGGAAGAAACAATTGAGTCACTGATAAAGATTATGGAGGAAAGTCATTGAGAAGCGTGAATGAATCGGTTCTTAATCTCATTGGACTTGCAACAAAGGCGGGAAAAACAGTTACAGGGTCTGCAGCGTGTGAGGTGTCTATAAAAAGTGCAAAATCAAAGCTGGTTATTATTGCAAAAGATACCTCGGACAACACAAGAATTCCGGTCCGCAAATTATGTGAATACAAAAATTTGCTGATTCGAGAGTTTGCGACTAAAGAAGAACTAGGAAAACATACAGGCAAAGATATTCGCGCAGTTGTTGTTATAATTGATGAAGGATTTGCAAAACGGATTATTGAACTTATTGACACTGAATAAGTTAAATAACAAAATAATATAGTTCCAAATATATTTATAACATTTAGAAGCAGAGAAAAATAGTAGATATTATTGATATTAAAACAAGAACGGTTTTGGAGGATAACATAAGATATGGTAAAAAGAGAAGACTCTACATCAGGTTTAATGGCTGGATTTGTAAAGGAAAAAAGTGTTTTGCCACAGCAAAACAAGAAACCCGAGGAGAAAAAGGCGGAAGAACCTGTTAAGGCTCCGGAGCATGTTGTGCATGAACCGGTAGAAAATGAAATTAAAGGCTCTACCATTACGATGCAGGGCGTGTCCGGAAAGAAAATTACCGGATCTGTTATTGTTGTCAAAAAATCAAAGCCTGTTCTTAAGGATGAAGGTGTTAGATCATCTTCAGAACTCAATTCAGACGAAAAAACCTCTAATGTTGAGCGCGAACACGAAAAATCACCAGTATTAAGTACACCTTCTGTGGATAAATCTGTTTCAGAAACCAAATCAATCGTAACTCCCTCAGTACCTGCAATTAAAGTAACTGCTCATGCTTCTGAATCAAACGATACTCCTCCTTTAAGGCATAAAGAAACGAAACCTGAAGCTGATAAGGGTGAAGAGGCTTCAGTAAATCATAAAACACGGCATGTCGAATCTGATAAGACACATAAAGCAAACGATGATGTTTCAAAATCAGTTGCAGTTGATGAATCTTCTACTGAAGTAAAAAAAGAACATAAAGTTTCAAAAGATGTATCAAAAGTTGATAAAACTGCAACCGAAGCAAATAAATCTGAAGTTCCACAAGCTTTATCAACTGAGCAACCAGAAACAGTTACAAAAAAGCCTTTTGTTTCAAGTGAAAAGAGACATCAAGAAAGAGAGTCTCATTCTAATAGCGATATTACTCAAAAAAGTCCTTCTGATCGTTCTTATGCAAGACCATCACAAAGTGGTGTTTCAAGTGATAACAGACCATACGGAGATCGTCCACAAGGAGATCGTCCACAAGGTGGATATGCGCCAAGACCAGGCGGCGGATATCAAGGCGGGGATCGTCCACAAGGAGATCGTCCACAAGGAGATCGTCCACAAGGAGATCGTCCACAAGGTGGATATGCGCCAAGACCAAGCGGCGGATATCAAGGCGGAGATCGTCCACAAGGAGATCGTCCACAAAGTGGATATGCGCCAAGACCAGGCGGTGGATATCAAGGCGGAGATCGTCCACAAGGAGATCGTCCACAAGGTGGATATGCGCCAAGACCAGGCGGCGGATATCAAGGCGGAGATCGTCCACAAGGAGATCGTCCACAAGGCGGATATGCGCCAAGACCAGGCGGTGGATATCAAGGCGGGGATCGTCCACAAGGTGACCGTCCACAAGGGGCTGGATATGCACCAAGACCAAGCGGCGGATATCAGGGCGGAAATCGTCCACAAGGGGATCGTCCTCAAGGCGGTGGCGGTTATTCGCCAAGACCAGGCGGTACCGGCGGTGGATATCAGGGTGGAAATCGTCCACAAGGGGATCGTCCACAAGGTGGTGGCGGTTATTCGCCAAGACCAGGCGGCGGTACCGGTGGTGGATATCAGGGTGGTTCGCGAGGCCCAGGTAGTTCTGATCGTCCACAGGGTGGCGGTTATGGTGCACCTCGTAATAATGATCGTAGAACCAATACTGATGAGGTGAAGGAAACATTACCAGAGCAGCCAAGAATTAATTTTGCACAAAGAGATGCTTATGATAAAGAAAAAATCAATAATGACAAGAAAGATTCAAGAAAAGAGACAGTTAAACCAACTATTATCGAAAAAGATAAGCATAACAAGCTAAAACAGCAAACGGCTGTTCTTGCCACTGGGGGAGTATCTCTGCAGGACGAGTCCTTGATGGATTCTTTATTCGTACCAACAATAAAACCAAAGTCAAGAACACGCTTTCCAGGTAGAAACACCAGACAACAACCATCAGCTCCAATTGTCAGAACAGTTCTTACTCATGTTGTTCTTCCAGAAAGCCTCACAGTTAAAGAGCTTGCAGAAGTAATCAAGAAAACATCAGCAGAAGTAATTAAGAAATTAATTAAATTTGGCGTTATGGCGACCGTTAATCAGGAGCTAGATTTTGATACAGCTACTGTTATCCTTGAAGAATTTAACATCACAACCGAAAAAGCGGTTGTAGTAACTGAAGAAGATATCTTGTTTGATGATACAGATGACAGAGAAGAAGATCTTGTTCCAAGACCTCCTGTAGTAGTAGTAATGGGGCATGTAGACCATGGTAAAACATCCTTACTTGATCGTATCCGTCAAACGTCCGTTGTTACTGGCGAAGCAGGTGGGATTACTCAACATATAGGAGCTTATACAATAAAATTAAAAGGACGAAATATTACATTCCTTGATACTCCGGGTCATGAAGCTTTTACAGCAATGAGAGCTCGCGGCGCACAAGTAACAGATATTGCAATATTAGTTGTTGCCGCAGATGATGGCGTTATGCCGCAAACAATTGAGGCTATTAATCATGCAAAAGCCGCTGAAGTTCAAATTGTTGTTGCAATTAATAAGATCGACAAGCCTGGAGCAAATCTTGACAGAGTAAAAAAAGAACTTTCTGAACATGGGATTATCCCTGAAGAATGGGGAGGAACCAATGTTATGGTCCCAGTCTCTGCCAAGACCGGAGAAAACATTGATGAATTACTCGAAATGGTATTATTAACAGCAGATCTCATGGACCTAAAAACAAATCCAAAAAAGCAAGCAAAGGGCACAATCATAGAAGCTAAGCTCGATAAGAATAAGGGGCCAGTGGCAACTGTTTTGGTACAAAGAGGAACACTTAAAGTTGGTGATACGCTTGTAACAGGATCGATAATTGGGCGTGTTCGTGCAATGACTGATGACAAGGGCGCTCCAACAAAGAAAGCTGGGCCATCAATTCCAGTCGAAATATTGGGCTTACCTGAAGTTCCTGAAGCAGGCGAAATTTTCTATGCTGTTGAAGATGAGAAAGTTGCAAGAGCATTGGCAGAAAAGAGAAAAATTAAACAAAGAGAACAACAATTACGTGCAAATTCGAAAATGTCTCTTGATACGTTATTTACTCAGATGGCTGCAGGTGAAGTTAAAGATCTTAACCTTATTGTTAAAGCTGATGTTCAGGGTAGTGTCGAGGCAGTTACTCAATCATTTGAGAAGCTTACAAACAGTGAAGTGCGCGTACGTGTTATTCACAGTGGAGTAGGAACAATAACTGAAACTGACATAAGACTAGCTGAAGTTTCAAATGCAATTGTAATCGGATTCAACGTTCGCCCCGCACCAATTGTTATGGAAATGGCTTCAAATGCTGGTGTTGACATCCGTATGTATCGTATTATTTATCAGGCAATCGAAGAAATACAAGCTGCTATGACTGGAATGCTGTCGAAGATATACAAAGAAGTAATAATCGGTCATGTAGAAATCAGACAGGTATTTAAGGTAAGCAGTGTTGGAACAATCGGTGGAGCGTATGTTATAGATGGCAAGGTTGTTAGGTCTTGCGATATCAGACTTGTTCGCAACGGCGCGGTTGTTTTTGAAGGAAAACTATCATCACTTAAACGCTTTAAGGACGATGTTAAAGAAGTAGCAAGTGGATATGAATGTGGTATTTCATTAGAAAAATACAATGATATTAGAGAAGGTGATATTCTTGAAGCCTTCGAAATGCAAGAAGTTGAAAGAACATAATCATAGAAATGGCATAACTATAGAAACAATTTAATTAAAGAAAATAACAATTAAGAAAAAAGTATAGTTAAAGCAAATAACAATTAAGAAAAAAGTATAGTTAAAGAAAAACCATAGTTAAAGAAAAACCATAAACACAGTAAGAACAAAAATGAAATTAAATAATAAGTTTAATCAAGGAGGAAGAACCATGGAAAGATCGGATCGTGTTGGAGAGGAAATGCGCAAGGTTCTCTCAGTAATCCTTAGAGAAGAGATAAGAGATCCTAGGTTGCCTTCATTTGTTTCAGTAACAGAAGTTAAGGTAACTAGGGATTTATCCCATGCTAACGTTTACATAAGTGTATTTGGCGATGAACAACAGAAAAAGGACTGTCAGGAGGCACTTAAAAGTGCAAATGGATTTATTCGCAGAGAAGTCGTAAAGAGAGTTAAATTACGAATAGCTCCTGAAATTCATTTTATTCTTGATGAGTCCATCGAAAAAGGAATCCGTATGTCTAAGTTGATTGACCAGGCTTTAGAACAAGATAAGGGGCAAAAAGCGGATGGAAAAGAAGATTAGAGAGCTTGCCAGAATAATTCTTGATATTCCCTCGAATTCAACTGTTGCTATATTTACTCATGTGGGGGTTGATGGCGATTGTCTTGGTTCGTCACTTGCTCTCAAAATAGCATTTGATAAACTAGGTCATAGAGCTTTAGTTGTTACAGATAACGCAGTACCTGGAAAATTTTTTTTCATTCCACAGATAAATTCAGTTGTTGTTTATAATAATGCAATTGAAATTAATGGCTTTCTCAAAGAGAATTATGATTCCAGAAATATCTGGTTGGGAATATTAATTGATTGCTCAATTTCGCAAAGAGTAGGTGAATGTTCACCTCTTTATGAACAATGTGAAGAAAAAATGGTGTTCGACCATCATTTTACTAGTACCTGTGATGAGGAAAATTGTTTTATTAATCCATCTGCATGTGCTGCTGGAGAGATAATTTATAATCTTATTTCATGTTTAGAAAAAGAGTCGGAGCGAAAACTATTTGATTATGATATTGCACAATGTATAATGACTGCAATTATTGCTGATACTGGTGGTTTTAGGTATTCAAATACTAATACGGCAGCATTTGGAATTGCTAAAGATTTGTTTTCTTCGTATAAGGTAAATTTGCGAGAAATTTCTTATGAGATTTTCGAGAAATCATCAATATCGAGAATGCGACTCTTAGGCAAAGCGTATAGTATTGCAAAATTTCATTATAATAATAAAATATTAATTTGCCCTATAACACAATTAATGATTGAGGAGTGCAATTCATTAGAAAGTGATGTTGATGGTATATGTTCTGACCTTAAAACTGTTGAAGGGGTAATTGTTGCCTTTGTTCTCAGAGAAAGAGAAAATGGAGAAATAAGAGTCAACATCAGATGTAGTGAAGCCTTTGATGCATCAAGATTTGCAGCTGATTTTGGTGGCGGTGGACATATGAGGGCTGCTGGATTTACACTTAATAATATAACATTGAATGAGGCGCATAATCTGATAGTTAATAAGTCGAGCAAAATTCTTTCTGGAGCGGAAGGAAACTAAAATTGTGAATAATGAATGCGGCGGAATCATCAATGTATACAAACCTGTTGGGATGACATCTTTTGGGGTTGTTTCTAAAATAAGAAAACTTACCGGAATAAAGAAAGTTGGTCATTGTGGAACATTAGATCCTTTTGCTGAAGGTGTTCTTCCTATTTGTATCGGTAAAGCAACAAGTGCGGTTCAATTCATGGATAAATATGATAAGAAGTACCGTGTTAACATGGTTTTTGGAAATGAAACTGATACTCAGGATTGTACAGGAACAGTAATAAGCACAAATCTTCCTACACAAAAAGATTTACAGGAGATGCAGGAAACTGAATTTGCTACTCTTAAAGCAGTGATAAAAAGTTTTATAGGACCTTCTGAACAACTTCCTCCAATGTATTCTGCAATTAAAATGAACGGCAAACCATTGTATGAATATGCCCGAGAAGGAATTGAAATTGAGCGTAAGAAAAGAAATATCTTTATTTACGATGCAATTCTCATAGAAGCATCTGCAGATGGTGAGTTAAAGGCAACCGTAGACATACATTGTTCAAAAGGAACATATATCAGAACAATCTGTGTGGACATTGGAGCTATTCTTAAATTCGGTGCATATGCAAACTCTCTTATAAGGACTGGTTGCGGTCCTTTTAAAATTGAAAACAGCGTAACCCTTGACGAATTAGGCGATATTCTTAAACTTGACATTGAGCAAAAATTACAAACAGATTCTAATCCACTTAGTGATTTTTCTTTGAAAGAAAATAATAATACATTAGGAAATGCTAATTCATCAAAAAATACTAATTTAACAGAAAAAACTAATTTAACAAGTGAAACTAATTTAACAGGAAAGTCAAACCTAGCAATGGAAATTTTTAGGAAGCAGAATATTTGTCTCCCTGTGGAATTTGCATTGTCTTATATGGATAAGATATTTTTAGATAAAGAACAAACGCTTAAGATAATACAAGGACAAAAAATCGTTATTGAAGCAATGCTGCCAGATGATGTACCAATTCTTACCTTTTGTGGCGAAAACCAATTCATTGGTATAACTAAAAAAATCAAAAATCAGGAGAACTATAGTATCCTTAGTGCAGAAAGGATTTTTGTTGATGTTGAAGATTATAAATAATAATTTAATATCGGAAATTAATGATAACAGTAATACCAAAAGAGGTATCGGACTTGGTGTTTTTGATGGCTATCACAGAGGTCACCAAGAGCTAGTCAGAACTTTACTTTCAAGGTCTGAAGAATTAAATATCAAAGCGAGCATTTATACATTCACAAAACATCCAGCTTTTGTAGCTGGAAATATTACCAAAATTGCCATGGGTATGATTTCATCAGAAAATGAGAGAATTGAACTTTTAAAAAAAGCAGGTGTTGATGAAATATTATGCCAGGAATTTACATCACAATTCGCAAATGTTACACCGTTAGAATTTCTCGAAAAGTATTTATTTGAGGAACTTAATGCAAGTCTTATTGTAGTGGGATTCAATTATTTGTTTGGGCGTAACAGAGAAGGGACCGTTGAGTTTTTAAAGTCGTGGGCGAAAACCAGAGGAGTTGAAGTTATTGTAATCGAACCTGTTATATTTAACGGAAACTATATTTCAAGTTCAATAATAAGAAAATCAATAAGCAAAGGTCATTTTGAAGTTGCAAACGCAATGCTAGGACGAAATTATTCTTTAACTGGGATAGTTATACCTGGTCAAAAAATTGGAACTAAGCTTGGTTTTCCTACTGCAAATTTTTATGCAGAAAAGTCTTCATGCCTTCCTGATAACGGAGTTTATGCAACACGTCTTACTGTTGATGGGGAAACACTTGAAGCTGTAACAAATATTGGATTAAGACCAAGTGCGCCAGTTTCAGTTGATTCGCCAATAATTGAGACAATGGCTTTAAACAAAAACATTGATTTATACGGCAAAGAAATAACCGTTACATTTCTTCATCATTTAAGAAAAGAAAATAAATTTGATAGCTTAGATGCTTTAAAGACACAAATTCAAAAGGACATTGAAAACATCAGGGACTGGCACAATAAAAACGAACAATGCTGGGAAATGCTGAAAGTTTTGGACATACCGGTTTATGGAATTAAATCTAACAGATTTACAACTGATATTATAGACATAACTATTAAAGTTCCACTTACACAAATTAACGCTTCACGTTATGCATTACTTTCACGAATACTGACATCGACATGCAAACAATTTCCTTCAAGACCACTGCTTTCAAAATACCTTGATTCTCTTTATGGTGCTAGCATCGACACAAACATTGAAGCGTTAGGTGATATTTTAGTAATTCATTTTACTGCAGATGCGCTTCATACATGGAGAGGGCAAACAAGTCCGATTAATGACACTATGGCACTCCTTTTCGATATTCTTAATTCACCAGATACAAATGATAAAGGTAAGTTTTCCTCTGAAATTTTCGAGTCTGAGAGAAACAATCTTATTATGGAACTGATTGCAAGAGAAAATGATAAAACAAAATATGCCTATGATAAGTGCGGAGACTTCTTAACTGCTGGAACAATTCAGAACACAAGAAGCAGCGGTGACATATCGGTCCTTAAGAAGATAAAAATGAAAGATATAATTGAAGCTTATAATGAACTTCTTACTAGTGGAAATGTCTCGATATTTGTCGCAGGTAAAATTACAAGTGAATTCAGACAAATACTGGATGAGCAAATTAGAAAGACTTTTGCTTTAAACAAAAGTATGAACCATCTTTATCCAGGACTAAAGCCACAGACTTTAATACCTTTACCTAAAAACGAAATTCATAAAGAAATAAAAGATATCGAACAGGCGAAGGTTTGCATCGCATACAAAGGATTAATGCCATATTTTAGTGGACAGTCAGGAGCGGTTGCAATTTTGAACAGCATGCTTGGAGGAGATGTTCATTCTTTGTTGTTTGATGTTGTACGCGAAAAATTGGGGCTTGCATACAGTGTATTTTCATTTCCGATGAGATATCTTTCAAGCGTTATGCTTGTTGCTGGCGTTGCGCATGAGAATGTTGAAGTTGCTATCGATGCAATGAAAGAACAAGTGAGACGTCTTGCTGAAAATGAATATCAAGATAATCTTTTTGACAGTGCAATTGAATCTGTTTCATACTCATATCGTGCATTATCAGACGACCTTCATTCGATGGTGCATTATTATTCTAGTGCTATGATAAGTGGAAGAAATGTTTCAATTAGTGATGCACTAATTTTTGTAAAGAATTTTGACAGACAATCTATTTCAGATATAGCAAAGAAACTTGAAACTAGTGTTGTGTATGTTTTGACTAATGATAAGAATGTCAGTGAAAAACAGTAATTAATAACAAAGGCCAGTGAACCGATAGATGTTAAATTTTTTGGCCTAGCGGAGGATATTTTGAATAAAAGTTTATTTATAAAAACTCAAAGAATAGACGAACTTACTGGGGGAATAGTAAATACATTTCGGCATCCTTGTGGACTTATCGCTCATTTTATACCAAAATCTGGATTTTCAAAAAAATTCGCAGGGATTCTTGTTCCATATGGATCAATTCATAATAAATTTCAAACTGCGCAAGGACCAGCAAATGTGCCAGCAGGTACAGCACACTACCTTGAACACTGTATTTTTAGCAAAGAAGAAAACGGTGGACTTCTTACAAAGCTTTCTTCCTATGGTGCAAATGCTAATGCCTACACGTCTCATACACATACAATGTATTATTTTACGACGGTTAATCATTTTGAAGAAACGTTTGAGTTGTATTTCAAATCTGTGATAACCCCATATCTTGAACAGGACCGTGTAGATGCGGAGCGCAATGTAATTTTGCAGGAACTTGATATGTACGAGGATGATCCTGACAATCAGTGTTTTTCACAACTCATCGAATCGCTATATACAAATCATCCAGTAAGAATTGACATCGGTGGTACAAAAGAATCTGTAATGGAAATTAATCCAGAACATTTAAAGAAAATACGCGAATGTTTTTATAGCCCAAAGGCAATAACAATAACTGTTGCAGGCGATGTCAACGAATACAAGATTCTTAATATTATCGAAAAATATTTGACATCTTGCACTGTAGGCGAAAAAAAGCCTTCCTATATTTTTAGTGATGAATCCATAGCTGTTATAAGAAATTCTGTTTCATATGAAATGGATGTTGCTGCAGAGTCATTTCTTTTAGGAATGAAAAATAACAACGTTTTACCACAGTCTCCTGTTATTGGTTATGACAAGGTTATGAACCAGAAGTCAGGGCAGTTATTTTTTGAAATGATACTTGGAAGTTCATCGGAAATATTCGAAACTTTATATGCTGAGGGTTTGATTAACGATTCATTTGGGTTTCAGTATGTTTGCGAAGAGACTTATAGTTATTTAGTTATGGGAGGTGAATCACCGAATCCTAAACTCGCAGCGAGAAAGCTCTATAAACTGATTAAAGAGCAATTCGTAAAAGGATTTGATGCGATGGATTTTGAACTTCAGAAGCGAGTTGCTGCTGGGAATTTTGTCAGATCCCTTGATAGCGTTGAACATTGCGGTATGTCTATGGCAATTGCGGAACTTTCGAATTTAAGTATTTTTGACTATCAGGAAATTTATGATAAAATGGAACTTGATAATATTATTGACTCGGTGCGATTTGTTTGCGATGAAGAAATGAAAACTGAAACTTTTATTATTAAGAAAGGAACGGTAGAATAAATGAACGAAGTATTTCACGTTAGCTTTCCAGGGCTTGGAATTGATAATCTTACAATTAACAGAGAGGCATTTTCACTTTTTGGTGTAGGAGTTTATTGGTACGGGATTTTAATCTCTCTTGCTGTTATTGCAAGTCTTTTGCTTGCGTATAGAAGTGCTGAGAAATTCGGAGTTAAACCGGATTATGTGCTTGATACAATAATTGCAATCGTTCCCTTGATGATAATATTTGCAAGACTTTATTATATAGCATTTTCGTTTGATGAATTTAAAGGGAATTTATTAAGTATATTAAATTTAAGAACCGGCGGCCTTGCTTTTTACGGTGGTGTTATTGGTGGAATTCTTGCTATAATTGGAGTATGTAGATTTAGAAAAGTTCCTTTATCAAGAATGATGGATCTTCTTGTAGTATATTTACCATTAGCTCAGGGAATAGGACGATGGGGAAATTTCTTTAATCAGGAAGCTTTTGGTAGAAATACAGCTTTACCTTGGGGAATGATTAGTGAAGGCACAACTGATTATTTAGCACGAATAGGTGGATTTAATCCAAATGCTCCAGTTCATCCAACCTTTCTTTATGAATTTCTCGCAAACATTTTAATATTCGGCATTCTTGTTTATGTACGACAGAAGTCAAAACGTCCTTTTGAAACAACGGCAGTTTATTTTATATTTTATGGATTCGTAAGATTCTTTACTGAAAGTCTAAGAACTGATTCCCTATACATTGGCAACACAAATCTTCGTATTTCGATGTTACTTTCTGCGGGTATGTTCATAATTGCTTTGGTGGCATTTCTAATTATTCGTCGTAGACCTGTAATAGAAGGCAAAGCGGGGTTGACTGCTGAATCGGAGGTTAAAAGAATTGCTAAACAGACAAGAAAGTGAATCAAAACTTGATTTATATTTCAAAGTCCTTGATTATTGGATATTGGTTCCTATACTATCGATATCTATTATCGGACTATTTGTTTTGAGCAAAGTATTAGCAACTGGGTATGAAGGAAACGGGTTTGCCATTTTAACTAAACAGGCAGGAGCAGTTTTTATTGGAATTATAATAGCATTTTTACTTTGCCTTATTGAAACTCCTACAATGAAACTTGTTGCAATTGTAGTATATGGGTTTAGTGTTCTTTTACTTATTTTGGTTCTTGTTGATGGGTTTTCGCTTGAAGCAAAAACAGGTGCTGATAGCTGGCTTCAACTGCCTGTAATCGGGACTTTTCAACCATCTGAGTTAGCGAAAGTTGGGATTGTTATGATATCCTCCTATTATTTTGCTAATCTTAAATCAGGACGAAACGCCGTCTGGAAAAATGTTCTCATGTTAGCAGCTATATTTGGAATACCAGTATTACTTATTCTTTTACAAACGGACTTAGGAGCCGTTCTTGTAATCATATTTATATTTTGTTGCATGGCATTTATTTACGGAATACCATATCGCTATATTTTTCTTACCATAAGTATGGGAGTGGTAGCATTACCACTGGTCTGGTCGTTTTATCTTCAACCATACCAAAAAAACCGTATCCTAACATTTCTATACCCTGGATTTAACCCTGAATCAGCTTATCATATTGAACAGGCAAAAATGGCAATAAGGTCAGGCGGAATTACTGGAAGTACTCTTACCACTCCAGTTTCTGTACCTGTCAAAGAATCTGATTTTATTTATACTGCAGTGGCGGAACGGCTTGGATTTATTGGGACATCTATTCTACTGATTCTGATATTTCTTTTTATTCTTAGAAGCATTTATATTGCATCAAAAGTTAATGAATGGCCTTCAAGCTATATGATCAGCGGAATTACCGCAATGTTTGCTTTTCATTTTGTTGAAAACCTTGGAATGTGTGTCGGATTAATGCCGATAACTGGTATCCCGTTGCCATTCGTTAGCCTTGGCGGATCTGCAATGATTGTTAATTTTTTTGCACTCGGAATTATACTTAGTATATCCATGGAACGAAACATGATCAGGAAAGTCGAATCATATGAATTTGACAAGTGAAATCTGATAAATTCAGATTTAAGCAAAAATTACTTGTCTGCGATGGTAACGAAATTTTTTTACAAGATATGTAAAAAAGAAATGGAATAAAAAGAGAAAGTGAAAAAGAAATAGAAATAGAAATAGAAATAGAAATAGAAATAGAAATAGAAATAGAAATAGAAATAGAAATAGAAATAGAAATAGAAATGGAATAGAAATAGAAATGAAAATAGAAATAGAAATAGAAATAGAAATAGAAATAGAAATAGAAATAGAAATAGAAAG